>DATAOD010000027.1:0-1671 GCA_036265975.1 Candidatus Limnocylindria bacterium | reverse complement strand
GCGGGAGTAGCTCAGTTGGCAGAGCGGCAGCCTTCCAAGCTGCATGTCGCGGGTTCGATCCCCGTCTCCCGCTCCATTCCTCGGTCAGGCGCTACTTCGGCTTCTTGGGCTGCTTCTTCTTGGGTGGCCGCTTGGGTGTCTTGTCGGACATCGGTTCACCTCCTTGCGGGAGTGTAGAAGCGCCACGCAATGCAGTCGCGCGGCGTAGACTCCGGCGTGGTGACTGACCAAGAGCTGCTGGAGATCGCCAAGGAACAGGCCCGCATCGGGATCAGCGAGGGCGGCATTCCGATCGGCGGAGCATTGGTCACCGATGACGGCAAGGTGCTCGGGGCCGGGCACAATCGCCGCGTGCAGATGGGCAGCCCCATCCGCCATGGCGAGACCGATGCCCTGGAGGTCGCAGGGCGGCAGCCCGCATCGGTCTATCGGCGGTCGACCATGGTCACCACGCTGTCGCCGTGCGACATGTGCACCGGCGCGATCCTCCTCTACGAGATCCCGCGCGTGGTCATCGGCGAGAACAAGACCTTCATGGGTGGCGAGGACTACCTGCGCTCGCGCGGCGTGGAAGTGGTTGTCCTGGACGACCCGGAATGCGTCCAGATGATGGAGACGTTCATCGCCGAGAACCCGACCCTCTGGAACGAGGACATCGGCGAGTAGCCTGCCCCGGTTGACAGGTGCGCCCGTGGCTCGCACGCTCGGCAGGTGAGCGACACCGCCATCACCGACTTCCTCCGCGGCGAGGGATTCGTGCGCCCCGAGTCAGTTGCCGCCGCCCGCACCGCACTCGAGGCCGCCGGTCTCACGCGCCCGGGCAAGCGGCGCATGGCGGACGAGAAGCTCGACCGCGCGCGCGACACCATCGGCCACGCGATGGTTCGGCACTGCGCCGATGCCGCTTGCGTCGACGCTGTCGTGCATGACGGCCGCCTTCCGGTCGAGTCCGATAAGGCCCACTGCAGCATCTGCTCCGGCTCCAACAACACCAGGGCGCTGCGTCGCATGGCTTCGTCCTGCGCCGCCGCCGGCGTTCGCCGGGTCCTGGTGGTTGGCGGGCGGCCGCCGATGTGGCAGGAGATGGAAGGGACCCTGGCTCCGTCGCTGCAGCTGCGCTTCGTGGATGGGACCTCCAAGCTGCCGAACCTGAGCGAGGCGCAGCGCGACTGCGCCTGGGCGGACCTGCTGGTCATCTGGGCGCCGACGCCGCTGCCGCACAAGGTCAGTGGGTTGTATCGGCCCGATGTGTGCTTCGTCTCTCGCCGCGTGACGGTCCACCGTCGCGGGATCGAGGCGCTGGCCACCGAGGTCTGCGACCACCTCTCCCGCTGAGCCTCAGGCCACGACTCTCTCTCGGCGCAGGCTCGCGATCTCGGCTGCGCTGAGGCCGATTTCCGACAGCAATTCGTCAGTGTGCTGGCCGAGCATCGGTGGGGAGGAGCGGAGCGGAAGCTGCTCCCCGGAGAGCCGGATTGGATCCGGCGCCAGCCGCGTCTCGCCGGCGTCCTGCAGCCAGGCGCCCTCGTGCGCCTCTTGCATGCCGCGCAACGCCTCCCCGACGCTGCTGACCGGGCCCGACGGCACGTCCGCGGCGCGCAGCGCGGCGACCAGCTCGTCGCGTCCGCGCGCGCCGATGGCCTTCGCCAGCCACGGAATCAGCACCTCGCG
>DATAOD010000026.1:0-15149 GCA_036265975.1 Candidatus Limnocylindria bacterium | reverse complement strand
GCCGTCCAGCCGGCGTGCTGTGCCATCTCCACCGCCTCGATCGTCTCGGTCAGCGTCCCGATCTGGTTGAGCTTGACCAGGATGCTGTTCGCGGCTCGCTCCTCGATCCCCCGCGCCAGGCGTTCCGTATTCGTGACCAGCAGGTCATCGCCCACGAGCTGCAGCCGTGAGCCGATGCGCTCCGTGAGCAGGCGCCACGTGTCCCAGTCGTCCTCCGCCAGGCCATCCTCCAGGCTGACGATGGGATAGCGATCGGCCCAGTCGATCCAGAAGGCGACCAGCTCGTCAGGCGACAGGGTGCGGCCCTCGCGAGCGAGCACATAGCTGCCGTCGCTGTACAGCTCGGTCGTGGCGGGGTCCAGCGCGATCGCGATCTGCTCCCCCGGCGCGAAGCCGGCACGCTCGACGGCCTCCAGCACGAGCGCGATCGCCGCCTCGTTGCTGTCCAGGCTCGGCGCGTAGCCACCCTCGTCGCCGACCGTGGTCGCGAAGCCGCGCTCGTGCAGCAGTGCCCCCAGCGCGTGGAAGGTCTCCGCCGACCAGCGGATCGCCTCGCGAAAGGAAGGCGCCCCGAGCGGCACGATCATGAACTCCTGGAAGTCGGTCGAGTCGATGGCGTGCTTGCCGCCGTTCAGGATGTTCACCAGCGGCACCGGCAGGACGCGCGCGCCCGCACCACCCAGGTACCGATATAGCGGCAGCACCAGGGACTCCGCGGCAGCTCGAGCGACGGCGAGCGACACTCCCAGCAGGGCGTTGGCCCCCAGGCGCCCCTTGTTGGGCGTGCCGTCCAAATCGATGAGCAGGCGGTCGACGCTGACCTGGTCGATGGCATCGGTCCCCAGCAGCTCCGGCCGGATGGCGTCGTTCACGTTGCGGACAGCGGTCAGCACGCCCTTGCCGCCGTAGCGCTCGCGGTCGCCGTCGCGCAGCTCGACTGCCTCGTGGGCGCCGGTCGAGGCCCCCGACGGCACGATGGCGGCGCCCACCGCCCCGCCGTCCAGGAACACCTCCACCTCCACCGTGGGATTGCCCCGCGAGTCGAGGACCTCGCGCGCGATGACGTCCTCGATCACGGTCGTCACCGGCGCCGCCTGGCTGCCAGCCTGGCAGAGGCGATGGGCACGGCCGTGGACTTCGGCTGCTTCCTGGCAGGGGGCGTGGGATCGTCGGCGTCCATCAGGGCCTCCACGCCCGGCAGCTTCTTGCCCTCCACGAACTCCAGCGACGCTCCCCCGCCGGTGCTGACGTGGCTCATCTGGTCGGCCAGACCCAGCTGGTCCACCGCGGCCACGGAGTCGCCACCGCCGACCACCGTCACCACGCCGGCACGGCTGCGCTCCGCCAGAAAGCGCGCCATGGCGTTGGTGCCCTCGGCGAACGCGGCGATCTCGAAGATGCCCATGGGCCCATTCCAGAAGATGGTCTTGGCCTTGGACAGGTGCTCGGTGTAGGCCGCCAGGGTCTGAGGGCCGATGTCGACGATGCTCCAGTCCTTGGGGACCTGCTCCACGGGCACAACCTGCCGCTGCGAACGAGGATGGATCTGCGCGGCAATCACGACATCGGTCGGCAGCATGAAGCGCACGCGCTTGCGTCGGGCTTCCGACACGATGCGCTCCGCGTTCTCCAGCTGCTCGCTCTCGACCAGGCTCTTGCCGAGCGCCAATCCGCGGGCAGCCAGGAACGTGTTCGCCATGCCGCCGCCAACCAGAATCGCCTGGCAGCGGGAGAGCAGCGACTCGAGCACCTCGAGCTTGCCGGATACCTTCGCCCCGCCAATGACCGTGTGGAACGGCTTGGGCGGCTTCTGCATCAGGCGCGACAGGGCGCTCACCTCGCGCTCCATCAGCAGCCCTGCCACGGACGGCAGGTAGTGGGTGATGCCCTCGGTGGAGGCGTGGGCCCGATGCGCCGATCCGAACGCGTCGTCGACGTAGATGTCGGCCAGGTCGGCCAGCGACTTGGCGAAGCCCGGATCGTTGGCCTCCTCCTCGGCGTGGAAGCGCAGGTTCTCGAGCAGCAGCATGTCGCCGGGCCGCAGCTTCTCGACCGCGGTCAGCACGCCGGGGCCTAATGCATCGCCGGTCATGCGCACCGGGCGGCCGAGAAGCTGGCCGAGCCGATCCGCCACCGGCTTCAGCCGCAGCGCGTCGTTGACCTTGCCCTTCGGCCGGCCCAAGTGGCTGGCCAGCACCACGCTGGCACCCTGCTCCAGCAGGTACACCAGGGTTGGCAGGCTGGCCCGGATGCGAGTGTCGTCGGTGATGCGGCCGTCGTCGATCGGGACGTTAAGGTCGGCGCGCAGCAAGATGCGCTTTCCGCGGACATCGATGTCACGGACCGTCTTCTTCTGCATGGGCGCTGCGGCGCTCAAAGCCGGTCGGCCATGTACTTGGCAAGATCCGCCACCCGGCAGCTGTAGCCCCACTCGTTGTCGTACCAGGCGATGACCTTGAGCAGGTTTTCGCCGGTGACCATGGTGGAGGCGGCGTCCACGATGCTCGACCGCTCGTCGCCCTTGAAGTCCATGCTGACCAGTGGCTCCTCCGTGTAGCCCAGCAGCCCTTTCATCGGGCCATCCGCCGCCTCGCGCAACGCCTGGTTGACGCTGTCCTTGGTGACCGGCTGGGAGGTGACCGCCACGAAGTCGATGATGCTCACCGTGGGCGTCGGCACGCGCAGCGAGAAGCCGTCGAACTTGCCTTTCAGCTCGGGGATCACCAGCGCGAGCGCCTTGGCCGCCCCGGTGGTGGTGGGAATGATGTTCTGGCCGGCGCTGCGGGCGCGACGCAGGTCCTTGTGGACGACGTCCAGCACGTTCTGGTCGTTCGTGTAGGAGTGCACCGTGGTCATCAGCCCGTGCTCGATGCCGAAGCAGTCCCACACCACTTTGGCCGGCAACGCCAGCCCATTCGTGGTGCAGGACGCATTGCTGACGATGTCGTGGTGCTCTGGGTCGTAGGTCCCTTCGTTGACACCCAGGACCACGGTGACATCCTCGTTCTTGGCGGGCGCGCTGATGATCACCTTCCGCGCGCCAGCGTCCAGGTGCGCCCTGGCCTTCTCCGCGTCGGTGAAGATGCCGGTCGACTCGATCACGATCTCGACGCCCAGGTCCTTCCAGGGCAGGGCGGCCGGGTCCTTCTCGCTGTACGCCTTGATGTGGTGGCCATCGATGGTGATCTCGCCCTCGCCGGCACTCACCTCGCCGTCATAGCGGCCGTAGGTCGAGTCGTACTTGAACAGGTGGGCGTTGGTCGCGGTCGGGGCGAGGTCGTTGATGGCCACCACTTCGAGCTCGTTCGGATGGCGCTCGAGCATGGCCTTCAGCGACTGGCGGCCGATGCGGCCGAAGCCGTTGATGCCGATGCGGGTCACGAATGGGTCCTCATGCGTTCACGGTGGTTGGTACTCCGCGCCTGAACGCGGAGTCATGCAGGCGTTCATTGACGATGGGTAGCAGGCCGATGAGCGAGACATCGCCGCCGTGCTCCGCCGGAACGATGCGCACGCGACGTGCCGGGATCGGAAAAGCGCGGCGGTCGACCTCGCGGCGCACGACCTCGAACAGCTCGGGCCGGTGCTCGGCGACGCTGCCGCCCAGCACGATGGCCTCGGGATTCAGCAGGTTGACCAGGCTGGCGGCCAGCGCTCCCAGCGCGACCCAGGCGCGGTCCAGCACGGCGCGGCACGCCTCATCGCCCTCGTCCGCGGCCTGGGCGACGTGCTCCGCACCGAGTTCGGTGGCGCCCGACGCGGCAAACGCCTCTGCCAGTCGCGGTGCGGTGCCGGCGTCGAGGAGCGCCCGCCCCTCGCGGGCAATGGCGGTGCCTGAGCTGATGGCCTCGACGTGGCCGGGGGCGCCGTCGCCGCAGATCGGCCCGTCGATCTCGACCGTCACGTGGCCCACCTCGCCCGCGTCGCCGTCCTTGCCGATCAGGGGACGGCCAGCGCTGATGATGCCGCCGCCGATGCCCGTGGAGACCGTGACGTAGATGGCGTCGTCGGTGCCGCGTGCGGCGCCGTGCCGCCATTCGGCCATGACCGCCACGTTGGTGTCCCGCTCCAGGAAGGTGGACAGGCCGACGGCAGCCTCCACGCGCTCGACCAGCGGGACGTCGCGCCAGCCGGCCAGGTTCGGCGGCTGCAGCACGATGCCGCGCCAGGGGTCGAGCGGTCCAGGTGCGGAGATGCCGAGCCCGACGGGGTCGGGCAGGCTCGCCGCGTGGGCTGCATCGATCACCTGCTGCGCAAGGCTGCAGATGCGCTGCACGACGGCATCCACGCCCTCCTGATCATCGGTCGCCACCGCGCGGCGCTGCAGGACCTCCAGTTCGGGAGTTACGAGCGCGGCGCGAATCTGCGTGCCGCCCAGGTCGATCGCCAGGATCGGCCGAACGGCTGCCTCTTCCACCAGGCCGTCATTGTATCGCGGCTGACGCAGCTTCCCCCGGATGGATTCAGACGCGAACCGCCCGGCTCGGCGGCCACCGGTTGAGTCCGGGGTCGCGCGGCCGGGCAGCCGGATCGCGAACGTGCGCGATGCTGATGAGTGCTGAGCGCTCCCTCAGCCGCCGATCTTGAACATCTTGGTCCCGCACACCGGGCACTTGCCCTCGGTGGCCGGCTTTCCGTTCTTCATCGTGATCTTCTGCTCGTTCAGCATGTCGCGCTTAGCCTTGCACTTGACGCAGTAGGCATTGGTCGCCATCGGTCGGTTGCCTCCTTACTCCGGCTGATCGCGCCGGTTTGGGTTACTGCTCCCCGCCTCGCCCGTCAGTCGCGGACGACCGACGTCGGGGATCTCCTTCCTGCTCCTGGTCTCTCTCCCAGAGCAGGTGGATACCGGTGAGCCCGGCATCGATGCAACGTGCCTCCGCGGCCTCCTTCGCCGCACCTTCCAGGAACGTCCCGTCGACTCGCTGTGCGTACGCCGCACAGACCGTTCCCGCGCGGAGCCCCGCCAGGGCCGTCAGCACGAACAGCGCCGACGATTCCATCTCGAGGTTCGCGACGCCCTGGCGTCGCAGCTCCTCCGCGAGCTGAGGATAGCGAACTGGGAGCGTGCGCATCTGCCTTCCCTGCGGAGCGTAAAAGCCGCTTGCCGTGGCCGTGAGCCCCAGGTGATGGGGATGGCCCAGCTGTTGGCATGCCGCTTCGAGGGCCGACACGACGTCCCGATGCGCAATGGCGGGGTAGCCGGGATGCACGTAGAAGTCGGTCGTGTTCTCCAATCGCACCGCGCCGATGGACACGACCAGGTCCCCCAGCGCGATGTCTGGCTGCAGTGCTCCGGATGAGCCGATGCGGATGAAGGCCGGTCGATCGGTGATCTCCATCACCTCGGCCAGCACGATCTCCACGTTGTCCGTGCCCATGCCGGTGGACATGGCCGAGAGCCGCATGCCGCGATACGTGCCCGTGGCAGTCGTGATCTCGCGGTTGCTGCGCTCAAGCTCGATGATGTCGAAGTGGCGGCTCACCTTCGCGACGCGGCCCGGGTCGCCGACCAGCAGCACGTACTCGGCCAGCTCGCCCCGTTCCAGGGCGATGTGGTACTGCCGGGCGCCGGTCATCGGCCGGTCGGCTGACGAGACCTCCATCACGTGGCCGCCACACCTCCTCCATCGAGCGTGGGTTGAGCGTGAGCCGTGCTCAGCGCTCAGGTCGGCGGGAGTATACGCTCGCGCTCCTCGCGCACGGCGCGCGACGTGCGCTCGGCGGCGAACCCAGCATCCGCCGCGACGGTCAGCGGGACAAGCCTGGGCAGCATGGGCGCTGGCAGCTCGTCGTCAGCCTCCGCCTCTCCGCGGCTCCCAGCATCGGGGCGCAGCCGCGCCATCAGCCAGGCCAGCAGCTCCCCGGGAAGCTCCGGCCGGCCGGCCGCCACGCTGGCGCCGATAAGCAGCAGGCCGCCGAGCGCCAGCAGGCCGGCCGCGAGCGGCGTCGGATCGCCATCGCGGTGGGGACTCGCCGTGGCCGAAGTGGGCGAGCTCGGGGCCTCTTCCACCGTATTGCTGGCCCCGGTGGCTGCGGCCACCAACCGCGGCCGGTTCTGCTGCTTCACCTTGCCGCCGCTCGCGGCCGGTGTCTGGCTGGAAACGCTGCCAGCAGGGCCTGGCGAGGCGCCTGGCCCCGACGCGCTGCCGCCGCCCGAACCACCGACGGGACCAGCTCCGGCAGGCTGGGAGATCACCTGCAGATCCTGCGCGCCCCGCGGCCACAGCCGGTAGCCGCGGTCGGGCAGCTTCCCTGTGGTCTCCTGCCCCAGCACACCGACCACCTCGACCATGGTGCCCTGCAGGAGGTTCTCCGTCTCCACCTCGGCGGCGAGCATGGCGAATATGCGGATCGCCCCGCTGCCGTCGTCAACGTCGAAGTAGACGTTGCCGGCGCTCGTGCGGCGGGGCGTTGTGGTCACCGCTCCATTGACGACGACGAGCGCCGCCTCATCGGCCTCGCCCAGGTCGCCGGTGTCGCGCTGCCGGGCAGCGGGCACGGCCTGCGAGCCCAGGTGTCGAGGAGCGGTCGTGACCCGCAGCGTCTCCATCCCTGACTTCGTGCTGCGCGTGCCGAATACCTCGACCAGCTCGCCCGTGCGCAGTGCCCCTGCCTCGTCGCCCAGTCGCAGCAGGATTGCGCCGCTGGCGTCCTGGATCGCAGCCGTGCTCTCGTCGACCAGCCCGGTCGGCAGCGTGACTTGCCCGCGCACGGTGACGCGCGCGTTCGCCGGCTGCGCCCGAGCGGCCGCGATGCTGATCACGCTCGGATTCGGGCTTGGCGAGGGCGACGAGCTCGCCGACTGACTGGCAGTTGGGCTCGGCGAGGGCGTGGGCAGCAGGACCGCCAGGATGTCCGCCGCATCTCGTGGCTGGACGCGATAGCCGGATGTCCCGGTGCCTGACGAATCGCGCTGCCCGACCACGCCACGCGCCTGCACGGTCGCGCCTCGCACCCACGCAGCGGTGTCGATCCCGGCCTCGGCCGATAGCAGCACGCGGATCGGCCCGCTCCCATCGTCGACGTCGTATGCCGTCCCGGAGGTCAGGAGGGTCGCCCCGCTGGTCACCTGCCCATGGATCTCGACCAGCTGCCCCTCGACGCCCTCAGCAACTGACGCTGTCGCGACGCTGGTCGGCGCGGGATCGCTGCCGACGCCGATGATCTGGAGGCCAGTGGCATCGGCTCGGATGGTGCGCTGGCTGAAACGATCGTCGAGCACGCCCTGCACGGCAACCACATCGCCGTGGGCAAACGTGCCGTCTGCCAGCAGGATGGCGATGCCCGCCGTCGCATCGGCGACGTATCCGCCCCCGTCGCTGAACCCGTTGTCTGTCAGCGCGGTGCCCTCGACGAACACGGCCGTGCCGTCGGGCAGCGCTCGCGCCTCGGCGATGGAGATCGGCTCCTGAGCCGATGATGAACCGCTTGGGCTGGGCGTTGGGGTGCCGCTCATGGTCGGACTCGGCGTCGCGCTCGGCGTGGGCACCGGGCTTGGCGACGGTGTTTCGGTGGCCGATGGAGTGGCTTCCGGCGGAGTCGCCGTGAGCTCCGGCGTTGGCGTCGACGTGGCAGATGGCGAGCCACTTGGCGGGGACGTCTCGATCGGATCATCCGTCGTCCCCTGTGGGTCCGGGGAGGCCCTATCCACGAAGTCCACGCTGTTCTGGTCGGTGTCCTGGCCCGAGCCTCCGGCCCCGCCGGGCAGGCGCTCGATGGAATGGCCCGCCGCCACGCCAGGAGCCGGCGCGCCCTCCAGCCAGCTGCTGGCCGCGTCTCCCCAGCCGACAGCGTCGACCGCCGTCGTCGCTGCCAGGACGCGGATCGCGACGCTCCCGCCGGTGGCCGCGAGCCCGCCGGCATACGTGATGTCGGCCGCGTAGGCGAATATCCCGGCTGCATTCGCGAGCAGCAGGTGCGCGCCGGCATTCAGCCCGGCAGCACCGGCCGCCCAGGAGGCTTTCCGCGTGATGGTGCCGCCTGAAGCCGTGACGTACACGATCTCCAGGCCCTCGAGCGGCAGCGATCCAGCCGTGGGGTTGTAGAGCTCGATGAACTCGTCCGAGGCGCTGACTCCTCCGGTCATGACCTCGCTGACGAGCAGGTGGCTCACGGCCTCGTTCGCCTCCGACAGCTCCGCGCTGGCAAAGCCGATCGGATCGTGGAAGGCGAGGGCACTGTGCATGCCTGCCAGCAGGATGGCCAGCAGCGAGCTGACCGCGACGAGGCCGCGGACGCGGCTTGAGCTCCACCTCGGGTGATTGCGGGACACCAGGAACCTCCGTCATGGAGGCGAGGGGCGGACGCCGGGGGCGAGCGCCGAGAATGGCAGGTGCCCGCTTACGGGACGGTTAGCGGCCGCTTATCGGTCAGGCCCGGGTCCCACCGGACGTCTCGCGTACAATCGCCGACCATGCCGAAAACAAGTCGTCGCGATGAACGCTCGCGCGCGGATGCCCGACGCCGCAGCCGGCAGGGCGAGCGCGACATGGAGCCCCTTGAGGATTCCGACGGGGAAGGGGCGGCCGCGGCGACCGCGAAATCACAGCGGCCGGGACTCCTGGCGAGCATCTTCCCGGCAGCGCCGCCACTCCCGAACAAGCCCGACCCCCTTGCGGGATTCAACTACCGCGGCCCGCTGCGGGGCGTGGTTGCCTGGTTCTTTCTGCTGGCTCGCAACCCTCGGGCATGGCTCCTTCCGGCCATCGCGTGGTCCGCGGCCCAGACACTCACGACCTTCACCCCGGGCCAGTTCGTGATCCCGCGACTGATCTACGGCAGTGCCGGCGTGGTCGCGGCGCTCGCCGCGGGATGGATCGGCTGGCAGCGTCCGTGGCTGTTCGGGCTGGCCACTGCCGTGGCCGGCACACTGATCCAGGGAATCTTCCTGGCATTGGTGCCTGGCAACATCGCGCAGGGAACGGCAGTCGGCTGGTTCTTCTCTGGCATCGCATTGAACCTGGCGCAACTGACCTGGGCATATGCCGCCGTGATGGGCTGGTACGCCGGCTACTTCAGGCGACGTTTGGCCGCCCAGCGCACCCCGCAGCGCTCCCGCCGGCGCTAGCCCAGCGGACCGCGGCCGCGCCGGGTCCGAAGACCAGACCCGCGGCATACAAATTGCATATGTGGGCCGCTGAGGACGTCGGTGAGCGGTGTTCCGCCCGACCGGCACCCACGGGAACTGGGCCGTCGCCAATGGAAGCTCGGGCCGGCGGTGACAATCGGGTCCTTCCCGTCGGTTGAGGCGATGAGTTCGCTTGACGTCTGATCTGGGGGCCGTCGCAGTCCGGGACCCTCCGTACCGGAGCTGCGACGGCCCCCTAACCTTGCCCGGCGGAAGCCGCCGGCAGGATCGGCACCGCCGGCGTCGTACCCGGCACGAGATGCGCGGCCTCGGCCTGGCGGGCGGCCTCCAGGGCGGCTACGTACGAATCCGCCAGACCCAGCACCTCACCGGTGGATCGCATCTCCGGGCCCAGGGCCGTCTCCACTCCCGGCAACCTCCACAGCGAGCCGATGGGTGCCTTCACCGCAACGAGCGGCGCGTCCTGCGCCAGGCCCGCGGACAGGCCCACCTCGCCCAGGGTGGCGCCCAGCGCGCAGCGAACCGCATCGGCCACCACGTCGCGCCCGGTGGCCTTTGCCACAATGGGCACCGTGCGACTGGCGCGTGGATTGGCCTCGATCACCACCGCGCGCTCGCCGGACATGATCATCTGGACGTTCAGGATGCCGCGCAGCCCGAGCCCCAGCGCGATCCGGCCGGCGGCTGCAGCCGCAGCCTCCTGCTGAGCGCGGGTCAGCGACTGGGGAGGTACCACCGCCACCGAGTCGCCCGAATGCACGCCGGGCGGATCGAGCTGTTCCAGGATTCCCGGCACGCACCAGTCCACGCCGTCGCTGATCGCGTCGACGTCCAGCTCCACGCCGTCGACCAGCTCGTCGACCCGCAGCGGCCAGCCGACTTCGGTGGCGAGCAGCGCACCCACGTCGTCCTCGCTGCGCAGCACCGCGATGCCGCGCCCGCCGATCACCCACGAAGGTCGCACGATGACGGGCAGGCCGAGCTGTCTTATCGCGCGGCGCAGCCCCTCCACGTCCTCGGCGAGCTGGCCGCGCGGCCCCGACAGTCCCAGCTCGTCCAGCAGTCCGGCGAACCGCTCGCGGTCCTCGGTCGTCTCGATCGCCTCGGCGGTGAGCCCAGCGATCGGCACGCCGGCGTAGGCCAGGTCCTTGGCCAGGTCGATGGCCGTCTGGCCGCCGAAGGTGAGCACCACGTGCGGCGGCTCGCCGGTCAACGCGCGCTCGTGGTCGATGACGTCGAGCACTCCCTCGGTGTCCAGTGGCTCGAAGTAGAGCCTCGAGCAGGCGTCATAGTCGGTCGAAACGGTCTCGGGGTTGTTGTTGATGACCACCGCGTCGAGGCCCATGTCGCGGATGGCCCATGCGGCCCGCACGCTGCAGTAGTCGAACTCGATCCCCTGGCCGATGCGGATCGGCCCTGACCCCACCACGATCACGCTGCGCCGATCCGTGGGCGGTGGCACCTCGCCGGTGGCGTAGGAGCTGTAGAAGTACGGCGTCTCGGCCGGGAACTCGCCGGCGCAGGTGTCCACGCGCCGGTAGGCAGGTGCGATCCCGGCCCTGGCCCGCGCACGGCGGATGGCAACCGCCGGCACTCCGGACAGGATGCCGATGTCCGCGTCACCGAACCCCGTCTGCTTCGCCGCGGCGAGCGGAGCCCCCACGACCTCGCGCTCGGCCTCGACCAGCTCGGCCAGGCGTTCGGTGAACCACGGCGCGATGCCGGTCGCCACCGACAGGCCGGAGGCATCGGCCCAACCATGACGCAGGACGCCGACCATTCGCCAGAGGCGCGTGTCGGAAGGTGCCAGGAAGCGCTCCAGGTCTTCCGGGGGCCGATGGGTGAGGTTCCAGGCGGGGTCTTCCCAGGTCCAGCCGCGCCCGCGCGGCTCAAGTGAGCGGATGGCCTTCAGCAGCGCGGAGCCGAACTCGCGATCGATGGCCATTGCCTCGCCGGTGGCTTTCATCTGCACGCCCAGGCTCCGATCGGCGGTGGGGAACTTGTCGAACGGCCAGCGCGGCAGCTTGACGACGACGTAGTCCACCGCAGGCTCGAAGGCAGCGGAGCCCATGCCGGTCGCCGGGTTCGGCAGCTCGTCCAGCCGTTTGCCGAGCCCCACCAGTGCGGCGATTCGTGCGATGGGGTAGCCGGTCGCCTTGCTGGCGAGCGCACTGGAGCGGCTGACGCGCGGGTTGACCTCGATGACCCGGTAGTCGCTGCCGTCCGGAGAGACCGCCAGCTGCACGTTGCAGCCGCCCTCGAGCCGCAGGGCGCGCACGATCTTCAGCGCGCAGCGCCGCAGTCGCTGGACGACCGGGTCCGGTAGGGTCTGGATGGGCGCCACCACGATGCTGTCGCCGGTGTGCACCCCCATCGGGTCGAGGTTCTCCATACCGCAGATGGCGATCGTCGTGTCGGCCCTGTCGCGGATGACCTCGAACTCGATTTCGTACCAGCCCAGCAGGCTGCGCTCGACCAGCACCTGGTGGATGGGGCTGGCGGCGAGGCCGTGGGCAATCCGCTCGCGCGCCTCGGTCTCGTTGGTCGCGAATCCTCCTCCGCCGCCGCCGAGGGTGAAGGCGGGCCGCACCACGATCGGGGCGTTCAGATGCCGCACGAACGCCAGGCCCTCCTCCAGCGACTCGACCACGGCGCTCTCCGGCACCGGCTCGCCGATGCCCAAGACCAGCGTGCGGAAGCCGCCCCGATCCTCGGCCGCACGGACTGCGGCCAGGGGCGTGCCCAGCACCTGCACGCCATATCGCTCCAGGATGCCCGCGTCATCCAGCGCCACCGCCAGGTTGAGCCCGGTCTGGCCGCCCAGGGTGGGCAGCAGCGCGTCCGGCCGGTGCTCGGCAATGACCTGCTCCAGGTAAGCGACGGATAAGGGGCCGATAAGCACCGTTCCGCCAACATCGGGGTCGGTCATCACCGTCGCCGGGTTCGAGTTGACCAGCATGGTGTCGACGCCCTCGCTGCGCAGGGCGAGGCAGGCCTGCACGCCGGCGTAGTCGAATTCGGCCGCCTGGCCGATGACGATGGGCCCTGAGCCGATGACCAGGACGCGGCGCGCTGCCGTCACCCGGCGCTGCCCGCGATGCCGGCGACCGCCACGTCGAAGACGCGTTCCGCGTCGATGGGTCCGGGGGCGCCTTCCGGATGGAACTGGACCGACGCGATGCGGCCGGAGGCATGTGCCAGGCCCTCGACCGTGCCGTCGTTCAGGTCGCGGTGGCTGATCCGGTATCCGGCTGCGGCCAGCTGCGGGTCGTCGAGCACGGCCACCTCGTGGTTGTGGGCGCCGATGTCCACCCGTCGGCTGGCAGTGTCGATCACCGCGTGGTTGCCGCCATGATGGCCGACGGCCAGGCGGCGGGTCGGCGCGCCGGCGGCGAGAGCCAGCAGCTGGTGGCCGAGGCAGATTCCCAGCAGCGGCGGCCCGCCGGAGATTGCTGCATCAGCGAGCGCGCGGACGGTGTCGATCTGCGCCGTCATGCGCGACGGATCGCCGGGTCCAGGCGAGAGGACCACCAGGTCCGGATCATCGGCGAGAACGTCGGAGGCAGTCGCATCGTGCGGCAGCACGCTGATCGCCAGCCCGCGCGCCGCCAGCGCCCGGAGCAGGGAGCGCTTGACGCCATAGTCGACCAGCGTTGCGCGGCCGCGCAACCGTGCGCCGGGCGCGACCTCGAACGGCGCGGCGCACGACACTGCCGCCACGTGATCGACGCTGTCCCAGGCGGGGCTGGCGGACGCATCGGCTAGCGCTGTGTCCTGGTCGGATCCCGCGGTGATGACCGCCCGGCGAGCGGCGCCGCGCCGCAGGGCAAGGGTCACGGCCCGGGTGTCGATGCCCTCCAGGGCTGGGATGCCAGCATTCACGAGAAGCTCCTCGAGCGACAGGCCGGGGCCGGCCGGTGGAGTCACCAGGCGCGTGACCACCAGGGCCCGGGCGTGCACCCGGTCCGACTCGAGCTCGGACGGGTCGATCCGGTAGTTGCCGGCCATCGGGTGGGTGAGGACCACGATCTGGCCCTCGTACGAGGGATCGGTCAGGATTTCGCCCCAGCCGGTGGCTGCGGTCGTGAAGATGAGGTCCCCCTGCGCCGGGAGCTGCGCGCCGCGAAGGCGGCCGTGCAGCACGAGGCCGCCCTCCAGGGCGAGCAGGCCCGGCACAAAAAGAGACGCCGTCCGCTCGGTGGCGGCAGGCGTCAGGTCGTTTCGGCTCAGGGTCTGCACGCTGCTCCTTTCCGGCCTCACCGGGCCGGGCTTAAAGGACCAGGGCGCAGTCTATCGCATGGCCGGACGCGGGATGGCCCCGTGACGACGCTGGAGCTACTCCTCCGTGGCCGGAGCTGGTTCCTCCCGCATGCGGCGGAGCACTGGCGCAAGCCGGAAGGCGAGCCACAGGATGATGGCGGCGACCAGCAGGAAGGGCAGACCCACGATCAGCAGCCAGATGCCGAAATCGGCGACCGCCTGCCCGCCCGACACGAGCGCGGCGATTGCATTCCCGATCGTCGAGCCCGGATTCCAGGCGGCGGCGGCGTCCTCGACCGGCGTGCTGGCCGGCACCAATGTCACCGTGATCGTCGAGAGGGAAGCCAGGCCGTTCAATTGCTTCAGCTGCGCGCTGAGCTGCTCGATCTCACCGCGCACCTGGTCCAGCCGTGACTGAACGGCCAGCATGTCCTGGATCTTCTCCGCACGGCCAATGAGCACGCGGTACTGCTGCTCCGATGCCCGCAGGTTCTGGATCCGCGCGTCGAGATCGACGATCGACGACGTCACGTCCTCATCCTTGGTTGCCTCGACCTTGACCTCGCCCTTGATGCTGTGCAGGCGATCGAGCGCCTGCTCGAAGCGGTCCGCCGGGATGCGGAGCGTGACGGTCGCCGAGTCGTGCTCGCCACCGGTGCGTGAATCGGACACGTAGCCGTCCAGTGACAGCGCGATCGCGCGCAGTTCACCGACAGCTGCGCCGACACCAGGGACCTGCAGCGTGATCTCGCCGGTCTTGACGATCTTGCGCTCGGCGATGTCGGCCAGCGTGGCGTCACCGCCGACTCCGTAGTCGAGTCCCTGCCCCTTGCCGCCGTTGTCGGCGGGCTCCGCCGGGACCGGATTGCCGCCTCCGGCTGGACCAGCGCTCGGCGCGGCCTGCGCCGCGCTGCCGGACGAGCATGCGGCCAGGACGACGCCGAGGATGAGGATGACCGCGAGTACGCCGAGCACCGCACCACGTCGCGGTGCTCGACTGGGCGCGCAAGCTGCGGGTGCGCGCATGACGGGACCTCCAGAGCGAGTGCTGATGGTTCGCAGGACGCTACGAGGGCCGGATTGGTGCCCGCCGATGCGGGCTCGGCTAGCATCAGCCCGTGGCAGATGACCCGATCACGCTCATGGACGACGAGTCAGCGCGCGCCGGCCTGGCCGCGGACCAGTTCGACCGAGAGTGGCTGGCCACGCACCTGGCCGACGAGCGGCGCAAGGCGAGCCTCCTGGGCGAGATCCGCGAGGCGATCTTCGGCGCGCAGGACGGCCTGGTCAGCACGCTGGCCGTGGTCAGCACCGTTGCCGGCGCCTCAGCCGATCGCTACCCGGTGCTCATCGCCGGCATCGCCTCGGGTCTGGCGGGCGTGTTCAGCATGGCCGCCGGCGAGTACATGTCCAGTAAGAGCCAGCACGAGATCTTCGAAGCGCAGATCGTCGGCGAGCGCGACGAGGTCGAGGAGCGGCCGGGCGAGGCCGAGGCCGAGGTGGCCTTCATGTTCGAGGAGGACGGCCTGCCGGGGGACACATCGGCTTCGATGGCAAGAGCCATGGCCCGTCATCCCGAGGTCTTGCTCAAAACGATGGTGGAGAAGGAGCTGGGCCTGACGCATCGGCTGGCGGAGGGCACGCCGCTGCAGGGAGCGCTGGTCATGGGCGCCGCGTTCGGGATCGGCGCGGCGGTGCCGATCATTCCCTATGTCGTGCTGGGCGTGGACGTGGCCACATGGGCATCGGTCGTCGCCACCGCCGCGGTCCTGTTCGGCATCGGCGTCCTGAAATCGCG
>DATAOD010000025.1:0-43065 GCA_036265975.1 Candidatus Limnocylindria bacterium | reverse complement strand
CGCAACCTGCTGTTCTGGCAGAGCGTCGCGCCCGCCCCGAGCAGCACCTATGAGCAGCCGATCCTGCAGCTCATCGGCGGCGGAGCCGTCGACATGAGCGGCACGGTCTACGCGCCGTCGGCCAAGGTCCAGATGGGCGGTGGCTCCGGAGGTTCGGGCGGCGACAGCATCGACCTGACGCTGCAGTTCATCAGCTATGACCTGGAGCTGTCGGGCAACTCGAACTTCCACTTCCGCTATAACGCGCAGGCCTTCGCCCGTCCACTGGACTACGGCCTCATTCAGTAGCTGTCACTACTTCTGCCCGATAAGCCTCCCGTAAGCGGCGGATAAAGGGCCTCAGCCGAGCATGGACCCGACATGGGCCTCGTCGAGCTGCTGCTGCCCCCCGCCTGCGCCGGCTGCGGGCGCTATGGCGCCATCTTCTGTTCGCGCTGCACGGGGGCGCTGCGTCCCGCGAGCCGCGACGACGAGCGCTTCCTGGCCGCGGACCGCGGGGTGGTGGTCGGCGATGCGCTCGAGCTTGGTCGGGCGGCATTCGCCTACGGCGGCACGCTGCGGCGGGCGCTGGCCAGCCTGAAATACGGCAGCGCTGCCCGCGTGGCGCGACCCTTGGCGGCCCAGGCGGCTCCAGGCCTCATGGCGCTGATGGAGCTCGTCCCCGTAGCGGCCCTGGTGCCGGTCCCCGTCCACGCCGACCGGCTCCGCCAGCGGGGCTACAACCAGGCGGCGCTGCTCGCGCAGGAGCTCACCCGCGGTCAACGGCTTGATATCGCCGACGTGCTGGAACGCCGACGCCCGACCACGCAGATGCATCGGCTCGACCGCGCGGCGCGCCTGCGAAACCTGCGCGAGGCCTTTGGCGTTCGGGCCGGCCGCAGCCCCCCGGCGGTGGCCATCCTGGTGGATGACATCCTCACCACATCGGCCACCATGGAGGCGTGTGCCGGCGCCCTTCGCGAGGCCGGGACGGAGCGCGTGCTCGGATTTGCCATCGCCCGCGAGCTGTAGGCGCCAGTGCTACCGTAGAGCTTCACCGCAGCGAGAGGGATGCGACGTGAAGACCACGGTCAAGGCACGAAACCTCGAGCTGACTGAGCGCCTCCGCAGCCAGATCGCGCGCAAGCTGCGGCGGCTGGACCGGGTGGCTCACCCGGATGCGGAGGCCACCGTGGAGCTCATCGCGCACGCGTCGCATGCCAGCGCAGCCTCGCACGTTGCGGAGGTGACGCTGCATACCAATGGCAGCGTGGTGCGCAGCGCGTCGGCGGGTCCAACGCTGATCGCCGCCATCGATACCCTGCTGGACAAGCTGGAGCGCCAGGTGGTGCGTACCAAGACGCGGCAGCGCAGCGTGCGGGATCGGGAGCACGACGAGACGGCGGCCGTGCTCGCGCGCGAGGCGGACGGCTCCGGGCTGGCGGATGCGGGGACCACGCCAACAGCCGAGGCCGAGCCGGCGGTCGTGCGCATCAAGCGCTTCGACATGGTGCCGATGTTCGAGGAGGACGCCATTGCCCAGATGACCGACCTGGGGCACGAGTTCTTCGTCTTCCTCAACGCGGAGAACGAGCGCATCTGCGTCCTGTATGCCCGGCGCGACGGCACCTACGGGCTCATCGAGCCGGTGGTCGGGGGCCGCCGCTGATCAGGCCAGGATCGCCGGCAGCACCAGCAGCGCGGCGACCACCAGCAGCAGCGAGACGAAGAAGACCAGTAGGCCGATCGTCAGCAGATCGGCGCCGCTTCCCGGCGGCATGGGCTCTGCCGGCGGGTCGAGAGGCTTGCCGGCCAGCTGATCCTGCTCCGCGACGTCCATGGCCCGCACGCTAGCACGCGCCGAACCCCGTCGTCGCCTGACATGGCCGCCCGGGGCGCCTGCGGTGGGCATTCACCTTGGCGTGCGAACCGGCCTGCTGAAGGCGGGCCGTCGCGCGCGGCAGATCGGGGCCACGGCGCTCCAGATCTTCAGCGACAACCCAACTGCCTGGCGACGCCGCGAGGAGCCACCGCCGCGGGCCGCCGAGTTCGTCGCGTACGCCGCCGAGCACGGCATCAGCCCCATCGTCATCCACGCCAGCTATCTCATCAACCTGGCGGGCACGGCGGAGCCGTTCGCCACGCAGAGTCGGGAAGGGCTCGCGCACGAGCTGCGCGTGGCGCCAGCGTACGGAGCGACGCTGGTCAACACGCACATCGGCTCGCACCGCGGTGAGGGGCATACGGCCGGGATCGCGCGGGTGGTCGACAGCGTGGCCGCGGTCCTGGACGACGCGCCGGAGGGTGTGACGCTGGTGCTGGAGAACTCATCGGGAGGCGGCGACAACATCGGCTCGCGGATCGAGGACCTGGCGGCAATCCTGGATGCGCTGCCGCCGCAGGCGGCCAGCAGGCTGGCGTTCTGCCTTGATACCGCGCACCTATGGGGCGCGGGCTACGACATCGGCTCAGTGGAAGGCGCTTCAGGCGTCCTGGACGAGTTCGCGGCACGGGTGGGAATCGAGCGGCTCGCGCTGGTCCACCTGAACGACTCGCGTTCCGAGCTGGGATCGCGCAACGACAGGCACGAGCACGTGGGCGCGGGACGCATCGGGCCCCAGGGCCTGGGCGCCATCCTGCGCGACCCGCGGCTGGCGAAGACCACCTTCATCATGGAGACCCCGGGTGTGGAAGAGGGCTACGACGCTGTCAACCTGCGGCGGGCGCTTCTTCTATTCGGCGGTGCCACCGCGCTGCCAGAGCTGCCGCCCAAGGCGTTCCGCCTGACGCGCCGCTCCACGAGAGTCGGTGCGCGGCAGGCGCGGGGCTCGACCTAGGCGGCGCGGCAGCGGCCGTGGATCAGGAGGTTCGGGCGCCCACCGTGTAGGGCTCATCGGAACCCTGCGAGCCGGTGCCATTGCCATTTGGCGTGCCTGGCGACCCATTGCCGCGCTGGCGCTTGCTGCGGACCGCGATGTACGCCTGCATCAGCTCGCGCACATCGGCTTCGGTCAGGATCTCGTCACCGCGCAGCGCGTATTCGACGCGTGCGGTCGGCAGGAGCTGACGCGACGACAGGCTGGCGAAGTATGCCGGGCCCTCAGCCTCGTCATGGATCTCGCGCAGGCCGCGCGCCAGCTTGGTGGCAGTGCCCAGCGAGGGCATGCGATCGCCCTTGATCAGCCGCGAGATCGTCGAATGGTCGACCCCGGACTGCAGCGCCAACTGGCGCTGGCTCATCTTCTTTTCCTTGAGCTGGCCTCGGAGCCAGCTGTTGAAGGACCGCGGCGTCTGCAGCGTCATGCGGCTCTTTCCATGCGTTCTGGCGCCCACCGAAATGGCGCATCGGTGGTGCGTCCAAGCAACCGGAGGATCGCAGCCACTTCGTGGGCAGCCAATGACCCAAAGGTACCGATTTGTGGCGTGATCCGACCGTGCGAGCTTCTGCGTGCCGCCGTGCGCAGCCCGCCAGGATGCGGTCAGGCGGGGGTGGCTCTCCGGTTGGCCACGCCGTGCGCCTTGCGGACCATGCTCGAGAACGCGTACAGCACGCCGCCGATCACGATCACGCTCAACGTGCTGAGCACGAAATCAGTCACGGCGACCGCGGTGCCGGCCTCGGTCGAGACGCCGTAGAGCGTGAGCACGCCCACGATCCCCGCCTGCACGAAGCCCATGCCGGCGGGCGTGAGCGGGATCACGGTCAGCAGCGAGGCGGCAAGCGCCACGAAGATCGAGGAGCTGATCCCCAGGTTCAGCGCCGGCAGGTCCATGGCGGTCAGGTCCAGCGAGTGGATGACGAAGTAGACCCGCACGCCCTCCAGGATCCAGACGGCCGCAGTCACCACGCCCACCTGCAGCAGCAGGCCGGGTCGCAGCGCCCCGGTGCTGCCCTCGTGGAAGCGGTCCCACAGGTCCGCGACGCGCGCCGGCAGGAAGCGCCCCACCCGATGCCCCTGGAAGCGGAGCGCGACCAGGAAGATGATCAGCAGGCTGGCAACGATGAATCCCGCCAGGAACAGCGTGTCGACGGTGGCGTTGTTCCGATTGCGGAAGCTCCAGAAGCCGGCGGCCAGGGCCAGCGCGAAGATCACCACGATGTCGGTGATGCGCTCGAGGAAGATGGTGCCCACCGTGCGCGAGATGGATGCCCGATGCGTCCCTCGCAGCAGGTAGGCCCGATACAGGTCACCCAGCTTGGCCGGTACCAGGCAGTTCACGAACCAGGACAGGAACAGGATCTCCGTCGCGTCGCGGTACGGCACGATGGTGCCCACCCGGCGCAGGATCAGCCACCAGCGCAGGCTTCGCAGCGGGAAGGTCAGGTAGTACGCGCCCAGGCCCAGCAGCAGCAGGCCGACGTTGGCGGTGCGCATCAGCTGCCAGGTCCTGCCGAAGTCCACGTTCAGCACGACCCGGAACAGCAGGAACACCAGCACGATCGCGAAGGCCAGCCCGCCGAGCGTCCGCCAGTTCAGGAAGCGGCGGCTGAGCGAAACCTCCGACTCGGCGATCGTCTCCTCTGCGGGCGCGTCCAGGAACTCGCCCGGCTCGTAGACCGAGTGGCCATGCTCGTGCGGGCCGAGGGGATGCTCGGTGGCGTGCGCTGGCCGGTCGGCCGGGGAGTCAGCCTCGCTCACCGGACTCCTCGGCATGCTTGGAGGGCAGCTCCTCCGGAGCCGGCCGCTCGATCGGCTCCTTCTCGACGGCCTCCGCCGGCTCCGGACCCAGGACCGGGGCTGCGGCCGTCCCGCGGCCCAGCCAGCGGCGAACGATGTTGCTCCATACCGCCCAGCGGGTGGTGAGGTGAATGAGGACCGTGGAGCGGCTGCCCTGCCACTCGTTAGCGGGCAGCGCGGCGCGCAGCTCATCCGCGGAGGCGAAGGCGGGCAGCGCGTTGAAGCTCATGGCGATCTCGAACGACGAGTGGCTGTCGGAGGCGGCGATCCCCGGGATCTCGTAGCGCGCCGCCAGCTCGGCGGCAGCCAGGTTGTGCCGCTGCAGGGTCACGCGGCTGTTGAAGACCTCGATCATGTCCACCTTGCCCGCCTCCAGCAGGGCGAGCAGCGGTGCCTCGCGGATGTGCGAGGGACGGAACGGGTCGTAGGGATGCGGGACCGAGACCAGACCGCCCTGCTCGTGGATGGCATCGGCCGTCTCATCGGCGGAAAGCCCGCGCGGGATCGTCCGCTGCAGGAAGACGCCCACCACCTCGCCGTCGCTGGTCGAGACCTCCTCGCCCAGGATCACGCTCAGCTCCTGCTCCAGGCCCAGCTCGCGGACCTTGTCGCGCACCGCCACCGCCCCTTCGACGTTGTTGTGGTTGGTGACCGCCACGTGGGTCAGGCCACGCTCCAGCGCCAGGCGGATGAAGCGCTCCTCGCCCAGGATCGAGTCACGGCTGAAGCGGGTGTGGATGTGGAAGTCGGCGAAAACCAGGGCTCTCGGGGTGGATCCGGTGCGTTCTCGGGCTGCGGCCTGCGTGACGCCGGCGCGGGCAGCGGCCGTCGGCGCCTGCGCCGTCACGAGCCGCTCACCAGGCTCTTGCGGAACGTCCCGAAGTGCTCCAGCGCCAGCCCGGTGCCCACCGCCACCGAGTTCAGAGCGTTCTCCGCCACGTGGCAGGGGATACCCGTGACCTGCGTGAGCAGCGTGTCCAGGTTGCGCAGCAGCGACCCACCACCGGACATGACCATGCCCTTGTCGATGATGTCGCTGGAAAGCTCCGGCGGCGTCTCCTCCAGCACGTTGCGCACGGCGGTGATCACCTGCTGCAGGGGCTGCTCGATGGCCTCGGTGATCTCCGTGGAGGTGATGGGGATCGTGCGGGGCAGGCCCGCGATCATGTCGCGGCCCTTGACCTCCATGGTCAAGGGCTCATCCAGGGGCAGGGCGGAGCCGATGGCGATCTTGACCTCCTCGGCCGTGCGGTCGCCGATCATGAGGTTGTATTTGCGGCGGATGTAGTTCGCGATGGCCTCGTCGAAGCGGTTGCCACCCACGCGCACGCTCTGGCTGACCACGATGCCGCCCAGCGCGATGACCGCGATCTCGCTGGTGCCGCCGCCGATGTCGATCACCATGTTGCCGCTTGGCCCGGAGATGGGGACGTTGGAGCCGATGGCCGCCGCAAGCGGCTCCTCGATCAGGTACGCATCCTTGGCCCCGGCCTTGAGGGCCGCGTCCCGAACCGCGCGCTTCTCCACGCTCGTCACGCCGGAGGGAACACTGATCATGACCTCCGGCTTGAAGAGCCGGAAGCCGCGCGACACCTTGTCGATCACGTAACGCAGCATGGCCTCGGTGATCAGGTAGTCGGCGATCACGCCGTCACGCATGGGCCTGATGGCCCGCACGTTGCCGGGCGTGCGCCCGATCATCTCGCGGGCCTCTTCGCCCACAGCCACCAGGCGATTGTCGTCGTCGCTGATCGCCACCACGCTGGGCTCGTTCAGCACGACGCCCTTGCCCTTGACGTAGACGAGGATGTTGGCTGTCCCGAGATCGATGCCGATCTTCATGCGCGCGCGCGTGCTCCTGGAACGGACTGCGGGGCGCCCGCAGTATACCGACTGGCCTCCGTCCCAAGCCCCATCCCGATGGGTGGGTACCATCGGCCCATGCCCGAGGGTGACACGATCTATCGCACCGCCGAGGTGCTGCGACGTGCGCTGCTGGGCGGAGTCCTGCGCCGCGCGGTAGCGCAGCCGGGGCCAGGATTGGCCCGCGTGCCGGACCTTTCGGTGCTGATCGGCTCCGCGGTGAGCGCTGTCGAGGCGCGCGGAAAGCACCTGCTGATCGGCTTTTCGGACGGGCATTGGCTGCGCACGCACATGCGCATGCGGGGTTCGTGGCATCGCTATGCGCCCGGCGAGCGGTGGCGGCTGCCGGAGCGGAGGGCCACCTGCGTGCTGGAGACCGATTCCGCCGTGGCCGTCTGCTTCGACGCGCCGGTAGCGGAGCTCCTGACCGCGGCGGAGCTGGAGCGCCATGCCGGACTGCAGGCCCTGGGTCCGGACCTGCTGTCCGCCACGCCCGACCTGGATGCGGTGGTCGGTCGCCTTCGCACGCAGCCATCACTCCCGCTGGGCGAGGCGCTGCTGGACCAGCGGCTGCTGGCCGGGATCGGCAATGTCATCAAGTCAGAGGCTGCGTTCATGGAGCGGCTGGACCCGTGGGCGCCGATTTCCGCCTTCACGGACGCCCAGCTGCAAGCGGTGGCGCGGCGATCGGCCGAGCTCCTCCGCGCGAACACGCGCGGCGGACGGCGGGTCACGACCGGCCGGCGCGTGCCCGGCGAGTCGCTGTGGGTCTACGGCCGTTCCGGCCAACCCTGCCGGCGCTGCGGGACCTTGATCCGTGCGCGCCGCCAGGGCGAGCAGGCACGGACCACCTACTGGTGCCCGTCATGCCAGGGCGCGCCGCGCTGAGCGATAGTGCGCGGGCCGCCCGTGTGGGCCGCCCGCCGATTTCAATCTGCGCGCAGGATCGCCAGGGCCTTCTGGAGCCGGGACGCGCGTGTCTGGGGTTTCTTCGCCTCGCTGATGGGGCCTGCGAGATCACGGCGGCGGCTGAACGAGAGGCCACTGAAGCGTTCGCGGAGGGCTGGCTCCGCCAGGAAGGCGGCTTCGAGCTCTGGTGGAAGCTCCAGCACGCGCGGTGAGTCGTCGCGCGTCAGCTCCAGCTCCACCTGGTCGCCGATCTCGACGCCGGCCGCCTCCCGGGCGGCCTTGTGCAGCCCGACATAGAAGGCGCCGCGATACGGCATGGTGCTGGTCCGGATCGGATGGCCGTTCAGCGTTCCGGTGACGCGCATCTGCCTAGTGCCACCCAGCTGCTGCGCAACGTCAGGTGGGATCTGCGCCGCGGCCCCGCCCCCGGTTGCCGCCTCGACCACCGTGGTAAAACGCCGGGAGGTCATGGCTCATGGATGGGAGTCTCTTCCGCGGTGTCGTCACGGGGCGCATCGGCCACGGCGGGTGTCTCGGCGGTTTCCGGTGCCGCAGCCGACTCACGGGCGTCGAGCGAGGCGCTGGTGAGTCCATCTGCCGCCAGGAGGTTCACGATCAGCACGGCGGCCTTCACGTCCTCTTCGTCATTCTCTCGGACGGTTGCGCGGGTGAGCGGGGTGAAGTGCGGCCGATGCCGCATCAGGAAGCCAATGGCCTCGGATCCGGCAGGTACGTGCGCCTGGCCCGTGATCAGGTAGGGGCCGATGCGGATGTTCACTTCCTGCATTGGCCGATGCAGCCGAAGGAGTGGATTTGTGTCCTGCGGTGGCGGCGCGACTGCCAGGATCTCGTTGCGCTGCTCCATGTCCACCTCAACCCACGCGGGCTCGGTGCCCTGCTCCGGGTCGGGCATGGCCCGCACCCGAATCGGCTCGGCGCCGTTCAGCAGCTCGGTGAATCGTCCGCTGCCGGCGAGCATCTGCACCTGGCCGACACCATCGGCCGTGAAGAGCGTCACCGTGATGGGCCTTGGCTCGACATTGAGGCCCGGTGGGAGGGATGGCGCGGCTGGCCCCTTCTCGCCGGATCGCCCGAACAACCTGCCTGCCATGTACCCGCTCGGGATGTGTCGCCGTGTCGCGGCAGCGCCGCGATCGTAGCAGCGCGCTCAGGCGTCGATGCGGTGGATCTGCGCCCCCAGCGCAATCAGCTTTGCCTCGATGCGCTCATAACCGCGGTCTACATGCTCAACGCCCGAGATCACAGAGGTCTCCACAGCCGCAAGCGCGGCGAGCACAAGGGTGGAGCCGGCACGCAGGTCGGCGATCTGCACCTCGCGACCGTGAAGCGGCGTGGGCCCGGCGACGCACGCGTGACGTTCGTCCATGACCTCGATCACGGCGCCCATCTTGACCAGCTCCATGGTGTAGTCCAGGCGGTCCTCGTAGATCGTCTCGTGGATGGTGGAATCTCCATCGGCCTGGGTCATGAGCACGGCCAGCGGCGCCTGCAGGTCGGTCGCAAAGCCGGGATAGGGCGCGGTCTCGACTGAGGCGGGCTGGTATGAATCAGCAGAGCCGACGTGCAGCCCCTCATCGGTCCGCTCATAGGGAACGCCCATGTCGCCGAGCACGTCCAGGAAGGCCGACAGGTGGGCTGGATCAGCTCCCCGCAGGGTGATTGAACCGTGGGTCGCCGCGGCCGCGATGGCGAAGGTGCCCGCCTCGACCCGGTCGCCGATGACCCGATGCTCCGCGCCGGACAGGCGGTCGACGCCCTCGATCTCCAGCCGATGCGGCGCGGTGCGCTCGATCCGCGCCCCCATGGCGCACAGCATGGCGATCAGGTCGTCCGTCTCCGGCTCCTGAGCCGCATTCTCGATCACCGTCGTGCCGCGCGCCAGGCAGGCGGCCAGCACCGCGTTCTCGGTGCCCATCACCGTGACGTAGGGGAAGTCGATCTCCGCGCCGCGGAGTCCCGCAGCGGCCTTGGCGAAGTAGTAGCCATTCTTGTACTCGATCTCCGCGCCGAGCCGCTGCATGGCCGTCACGTGCAGGTCCACCGGCCGGCGGCCGATCCGGTCGCCGCCGGGATTGGAGATGATCACCCGACCGAAGCGGCTGAGCATGGGGCCCAGCAGGATGAAGCTGGAGCGCGACTTCATGGCCGCCTCGAGCGGCACGAACGGCCAGTCCGCGTCCCCGGCGCTGATGCGCAGGCCGTCGCCGTCACCCGTGCCGTTGCCAGCCAGGGTGCGGACGTCGAAGCCGATGTCGGACATGGTCTCGCGCATGATCTGCACGTCGCTGATGCGCGGAACGTTATGCAACGTGACCGGCTCGTCGGTGAGCACCGCTGCGGCCATCAGCTTCAGCACGGCGTTCTTGGCGCCGGCGATCTGCACCTCCCCGTGCAGCGGCGTGCCACCCGTGACCACGAACTTCTGCATCGCCGATGAGTCTAGCGGCGACCTAGCCGGGCCAGGCTTCCTTCCACTCGTGGGCGCCGGTGTGGTGGCCGTCGCACAGGCCCACGCGGCCGCCCATGTGGCGGCTGGGCAGGTACGGCTGCATGCCGGCCTCGAAGGGCGTGGGGCCCCGGTTGCAGAGCATGTAGCGACGCTCCCGCGCCCACTCGTAGGCGTGATCCGCGGAGCAGAAGACATAGCCCTTGGTGAAATTGGCCGTCTCACCCGGGCGTGGATCGGTCGCCAGGCCAATGGGCCCTGCCTCGCGCACGATCTCGATCCGGATCGGCAGCTGGGGCGCGCGGAGGCCGCACTGGTCGCAGGTCTGCATCGGCTCAGCCCGTGTAGTGCAGGCCGTCGCCTTCGCGATGGCGTGCGACGAATGTGGGGTCCAGGTTCGGATCCTGGCCGGGCGGAGAGCCGCGATGCGGCTTGAAATCGACCGGGCAGATGAATGGGTACTCGCGCCCGATCTTGCGCAGTTCCTGCATGCGACGGAACCCCGGATCAGGCTTGCCCTGCGGACCGCGCAGGTGAGCGCGCTCCGCCTCGGCCGCGGTCATGGGTGGGCGCTCGTCTGGCACGCCCAGATGCTAGCGCGGCTTGGCTTGCGGCGGTCCCGTACCCTTCGCGCATGGCCGATGTGCCCGAGCCGTCGGCTGCGGCTGCCCCCGCCGATGCCAGCGTCCCTGCTGCCGTTGAGCGACGGATCGTCTCGGTCCTGTTTGCCGACCTGGTCGGCTTCACGCCGCTGTCCGAGCGCCTGGACGTGGAGGACGTGGCGGCCATCCAGGACGCCTACTTCGCCGCCACGCGCGAGACGCTCGAACGGCACGGGGGCACGGTGGAGAAGTTCATCGGCGATGCGGCGATGGCGGTCTTCGGGATCCCGCGTGCGCGAGACGACGATGCCGAGCGGGCCGTGCGCGCCGGGCTGTCGCTGATCGGCGCCGTCGAGCAGCTCGGTGCTCGGCTGGGCCTGGAGCCCGGCGAGCTCCAGCTGCGCGTGGGCGTGAACTCGGGCGAGGTCGTGCACGCAGTCAGCGGGCCAGACGCCGGTCGCGTCACCGGCGACACCGTCAACACAGCCGCACGCCTGCAGACCGCCTCGGTGCCGAACCGGGTGCTGATCGGCGAGGTGACCGCGCTGGCGGCAGGCGACGCGATCGAGCTCGAAGAGCCGATCGAGGTCGAGCTCAAGGGCAAGGCGCGGCCCGTCCGCGCGCGGCTGGCCACCGGCATACGCGCGGAGACCTCGCGCGATGCGGCGCTGGGCGACCTGCGCGCCCCGATCCTCGGCCGCGAGCCTGACCTGGCGTTCCTGGCGGGCATTTCCCGTGGTCGCGTGACGATCGTGGCGCCACCGGGCGTCGGCAAGAGCCGCCTGGTCGCCGAGCTGGGAAGGCGGGCGGAAGCCAGCGGCCATCACGTCATCCGCGCGCGCGTTCGGCCACAGGCCGGCGGTCCCTACGATCCGGTCGCCGAGCTGCTGCGCGCCGCAGGGGCCGAAGCCGGGCTGGGGGCAGCGCTGCGAGATCAGTCGGAGGCGCGGCGGTCAGCCATCACGCACGAGGTCGAGGCTCTCCTGAAGCCGGCCGTGCTGGAGTCGGGAGCTGGCGCGGAGGTTCGCGACGTGGCCAGCGAGCGCGACGTGCGGATGGGGGCCTGGATCGAGGCGCTGGAGGCCCTCATCGGCGCAGGCAGGTCGACCTGGATCGTGGAGGACGTGCACTGGGCGGGCGGAGACCTGCTCGAATTCCTGGATCGGGCGGTCGGGCAGGAGCGGGTGATCGTCTGCACGGCGCGGCCGTCGCTGCTCGAGTCCGCCGCCGACTGGGTCGGCGCGGCCGAGCGACTTGATCTCTCCACGTTGCCTGCCGCCGATGTCTCGGCTCTGGTGGCTGCCTTCGTGGGCGATGCGCTGCCAAGCTCGCTGGTCGAGGCCATTGCGGAGCGCAGCGACGGCAACCCGCTGTTCGTCGAAGAGCTGCTCCGGTCCTGGGCGTCGGTGGGGACTCTGGAGCGCAGCGCGGAGGGCTGGCGGCTGGCAGTCGAGCCGGAGCAGGTGCCGCTGCCCGCCACCGTCCAGGCGATCTATGCGGCGCAGCTGGACGACCTGCCGGCGGACGCCCGGCTGGTTGCTCGGCGTGCATCGGTGGCCGGCCGGCGATTTCCGGACGCGGCGCTGAAGCCACTGCAGCTGGAGGAGCAGCGCGGCGGGCTGGAGACGCTCCGCCGACGCGCGTTCGTCGTGGGCCCACACCCGGATCCGGTCAGCGGGGACGTGTACGCCTACCGGCACGCCCTGCTGCGCGATGCCGGCTACGCCTCGCTGGCACGGGCCGAACGGGCGCAGCTGCATGTGGCCCTGGCCCGCTGGCTGGAGAGCACCGCGGGCGAGCGAAGCGGAAGCGTGGCGCAGCTGGTGGCCGAGCACTTTGCCGCCGCCGCGGATGCGGTGCCGGCGCTGCCGGGAACCGGGCTGGATCGGCGGGAGCTGATGAGCCTTGCCGCGGGCTGGTTCGAGCTGGCCGCCGATGCGGCCGTGGCCATGGCCGCTCCCGACGCCGCGGTGCGTCATCTGGCACGCTCGCTGGAGCTCACCGAGGGCGGCTCAACGCTGGACCTGGCCCGCCGGCGCCTGCGCCGGGGAGAAGTGCTGGCCGATTCCGCCGCGCTGGACGAGGCAATCGAGGATATGCAGCACGCCTTCCAGGCGTTGGAGCCCTCGGTGGCCGATGCGCCGGAGCTCTACGCGGAGGCGGCATACCACCTCGGCCTGGCCTACATGCAGCAGATTCGCTTCCCGGAGACCGAGACGCTTGCCCCACAGGCGCTCGAGCGACTGTCTGGGGCCGATGCGCCCGCAGGCAGGGCACGACTGATGGCCCTGCACGCCTGGTCGGTGTCCGCCCAGGGACGCAACGAGGGGTCGGGCGAGGAGGCGCAGCGAGCCATCGACCTGGCGGCCACGGCCGGCGACGCCGGGTTGGAGGTGGACGTGCTGGAGCACTACGCCGCGACCGCGGACGAGCTGGGAATCGGTGGCATCGGGGTCTGGGAGCAGCTCGCGGAGCGTGCGGAGGCTGCGGGGCGCTGGAAGGCGGCCGCCATTGCGCTGCGCGTGCGCGGCATGCTCACCGCCGACCGCGACCCGCGGGCCGCCGTGGCCCTGCACAGGGGTAGCGCGGAGCTCGCCCAATCCCACGGCCTCACCGAGCAGCTCGGCTGGGCCGACCTTGGACTGTGCGAGACCCTGTTCGTGCTGGGCGACTGGGAAGGCGCGCTTGAAGCGGGTGATCGGGCGCTGGACCTTGGCGAGCGGTTCGCCTACGAACGCCTCGCCTTTCGGACCTGGGTCATCGTCCTGCCGATCCTGGCGGCGCGCGGTGATGGGTCCTGGGCGGCCCGCTACCAGGGCTGGTGGACGGTCGCCGAGCCACACTTCCCCCCGAGTGCCTCGATCTACGGGACCGTGCTTCGCGCGGCGATCCGGTATTGGCTGCAACGCGCCGCCGGCAATGAGCTCCACGAGCGGCCACCGGACTTCGGAGAGATCCCACCGTTCACCAATCCGCACTTCCTGGCTGCGCGCGAGATCCTGGCCGAGGCCTATCTTGCAGCCGGGGACACGGCAGCAGGTGCGCTCCTGGCGGCGCAGCAGCCAGATGACGACGCGACGGAGCTCATGCGCGCGTCGCAGGCCCTCATCGGCTCATGGGTCGAGGCGGCGAAGGGCGACGATCAGGCAGCAGGCGCTCAGGCCGCAAAGGCTGCGGACCACGCGCGAAGCGCCCACGGGGCATGGTGGCTGGCACGCGCGCATCGGGCCATGGGAGAAGACGCGGAGGCGCGGGAGATCGAGGAGCGGCTGGGAATCCGGCCGGGCTAGCCCCTGGATCGCCGGCGAGTGGCGATGCGCTCGCGCATGAGCGCCGTCTGCAGCGCGGCACGTACCCGCGCGATGTCGACCGGGTCCTTGACCTCGCCCAGCTCCTGCTCGGCGCGCCGGCGCGCCTCCACGGCGCGCGCCTCGTCGATCTCTTCTGAGTGCTCGGCCAGGTCGGCCATGACGATGACCTTGTCCGGCCGCACCTCGACGAAGCCGCCGCTGATGAACATCAGCTGCTCGCTGCCGCCTTTCTTGATCTTCAGCTCGCCGATGCCCAGCGCGCTGATCAGCCGCGTGTGGTGGGGCAGGATGCCCAGCTGCCCGTCGATGCCCGGCACGACGACCATGTCCACTTCATCGGCGTACGCCTGGCGCTCCGGACTCACGATCTCCAGCTGCAGCGGCACCGTTACTTCATCCCCTCCGCGTTCTCGACCACGTCCTCGATCGGGCCAGCCATCAGGAATGCCTGCTCCGGCAGCTGGTCATGCTTGCCGTCCAGGATCTCCTTTGCGCCGCGCACCGTCTCCATGCGCTGGACGTACTTGCCAGGGCGCCCGGTGAACTGCTCCGCCACGAACATCGGCTGCGACATGAAGCGCTGCAGGCGTCGGGCGCGACCGACCGTCTGCTTGTCCTCCTCTGACAGCTCGTCCATGCCCAGGATGGCGATGATGTCCTGCAGGTCCTTGTAGCGCTGCAGGGTGCGCTGCACCTCGCGCGCGACCTGGAAGTGCTCGTCCCCCACGATCCGCGGATCGAGCACGGTCGAGGTGGAGGTCAGGGGGTCCACCGCCGGGTAGATGCCGATCTCGACGATGGATCGCTCCAGGCGAATGGTGGAGTCCAGGTGGCCGAAGGTCGTGGCCGGAGCCGGATCGGTGTAATCGTCCGCCGGCACGAAGATGGCCTGCAGCGACGTGATCGAGCCCTTCTTCGTGGAGGTGATGCGCTCCTGCAGGTCGCCCATCTCGGTGGCCAGCGTCGGCTGGTAGCCCACCGCCGACGGCATGCGACCCAGCAGGGCCGATACCTCCGAACCCGCCTGCGTGAAGCGGAAGATGTTGTCGATGAACAGGAGGATGTCTCGCCCCTCCTCGTCGCGGAAGTACTCGGCCATGGCCAGCGCCGTGAGGCCGACCCGCTGCCGCGCGCCCGGCGGCTCGTTCATCTGGCCGAAGACCATGACCGTCTTGTCGATGACGCCCGACTCGGTCATCTCACCCAGCAGGTCGTTGCCCTCGCGGGATCGCTCGCCCACGCCCGCGAACACGGAGTAGCCGCCGTGCTCCTGGGCGATGTTGCGGATGAGCTCCTGGATGATGACCGTCTTGCCCACGCCGGCGCCGCCGAACACGCCGACCTTTCCGCCGCGCTTGAACGGCGCGATGAGGTCGATGACCTTGATCCCGGTCTCGAAGACCTGCGCCTCCGTCTCCATGTCCTCGAACGACGGCGGCTTGCGATGGATCGGCAGGCTCTGCTTGGCCTTCACCGCGCCCTTGCCGTCGATGGCGTGGCCCAGCACGTCGAAGACGCGGCCCAGCGTGGCCTCGCCGACCGGAACCGTGATCGGCCCGCCGGTGTCGACTGCCTCCAGTCCGCGTGAAAGACCGTCGGTGGTGGACATTGCGACCGTGCGCACCCAGTTGTTGCCCAGGTGCTGCTGCACCTCGACCACCAGGGTGTCGTCCCGCTCGCTGACCGCGGTGCCCTTCGCGCCCTTGGCGGACTTCGACCCGTTGCCGGCGGCCTCCTTGGGGCGCTTGATCTCGAGGGCGTTGTAGATGGCGGGCAGCTCGCCCGGCGGGAACTCGACATCGATCACGGGTCCCGTGATCTGGATCACCTTTCCGGCGGCCATGGGTTGGTCGTTCTCCTTCGTTCAGCCGCCGAGCGCTTCTGCGCCGGAGGCGATCTCGATCATCTCGCGCGTGATGGTGGCCTGGCGGGTCTTGTTGTAGACCAGGGTCAGGTCGCCCATCAGCTCATTGGCATTGTCGGTAGCGCTGCGCATCGCGATCATCCGTGCCGACTGCTCGGAGGCGTTCGCCTCGAGCACCGCCCGGAACAGGTCCACCGCGACGTAGTGCGGCAGCAGCCGGCTCAGCACCGCAGCCGGCGAGGGCTCGAACAGGTACTCGTCTGTGCGCTCCGCCTCGTCCGGCGCCAGGTCCTCCGGACGCGGCACGGGCAGCAGCACGCTGACGGTCGGGCGCTGGGTGAGCGTGCTGACGAAGCCCGGATACACCACGCCGATCTCGTCGAACTTGCCCTCCAGGAAATCCTCGGCCACCAGCCGCGCGACGGGCGTCACGTCGGCGAACGTGGGTCGATCACCCAGACGCGGGAAGTGGGCCGCGATCGGCACGCCAGCACGCCGCAGCTGCTCCCGGCCCTTGCGGCCAACGGTGACCGCGCTGACCTCCACCGGACCGTCGCCGTTCCGGCCGCCGGCCCGCTCGCTTATGAAGCGCAGCGCGGTCCGCACGGTGTTCGTGTCGAGCGCTCCCGCCAGCCCACGATCGGTCGTCATCACGATCAGCCCGATCCGATGCACCGGACGGCGAGCCAGCAGCGGGTCCACCTCCTCGCCCACGGCGGCGGCCACGCGGCTCAGCGCGGAGCGCAGCTGGTCCGAGTAGGGGCGCGCAGCCAGGATGGCCTCCTGCGCCCGCTTCATGCGGGACGCGGCCACCAGCTCCATGGCGCGGGTGATCTGCGAGATGTTCCGGATCGAAGCGATCCGGCCACGGATCTCCTTGAGGCTTGCCATTCAGTCCAGCCCCACGCCCGTCATTTGTCGTCCGCCGATTCGTCGGCCTGGGCCTCGGCATCGGCCTCGACAGCAGCCCTGGCATCGGCCTCGCCACGAGCGTCGGCCTCCGCCTCGGCCTCGGCTTCGGCCTTTGCAGCCTCGCCCTTGGCTTGCGCCCTTTCATCGGCCTTGGCGGAGTCGTCGGCCTTGCCGTAGCCGCCCTGCGAGCGGAACTCGCGCACGGCCTTCTCGAGCTGCGCGGTGGTCTCGTCGGAGAGCGCCTTCTCCTTGGCGATGGTGGGCAGCAGGTCCCCGAAGGTGGACTCCAGGAAGCGGTAGAAGCCGGTCTCGAACTCACCCAGGCGCGGTGACTCCACGTCGTCCAGGTGCCCGTTGGTGGCGGCCCAGATGATGGCCACCTGCTTCTCTACTGGCAGAGGTGAGAACTGCGGCTGGCGGAGGATCAGGGTGACCTTCTCGCCGCGGGTCAGCTGGTCGCGCGTGGCCTTGTCGAGGTCGGAGGCGAACTGGGCGAACGCGGCCAGCTCGCGGTACTGGGCCAGATCCAGGCGGAGCTTGCCAGCAACCTGCCGCATGGCCTTGATCTGGGCGTTGCCGCCCACGCGGCTGACGCTGATGCCGGCGTTCACCGCCGGGCGCTGGCCCTGGTTGAAGAGGTCGGTCTGCAGGAAGATCTGCCCGTCGGTGATGGAGATCACGTTGGTCGGGATGTAGGCCGACACGTCACCCGCCTGGGTCTCGATCACCGGCAGCGCCGTCAGCGACCCGCCGCCGTTGTCCTTGTTCAGCCGCGCGGCGCGCTCCAGCAGCCGAGAGTGGGCGTAGAAGATGTCGCCCGGGAATGCCTCGCGCCCCGGCGGGCGGCGCATCAGCAGGGACACCTGGCGGTAGGCCCACGCGTGCTTCGACAGGTCGTCGTACACGCACAGCGCGTCGCGGCCGGCGTCCATGAACTCCTCGCCCATGGTCACCCCGGCGTACGGCGCCAGGAACTGCAGCGGGGCCGGGTCCGATGCCGAGGCGGAGATGACGATGGAATGCTCCATCGCACCGTTCTCCTCCAGCTGGGCAACCACCTGCGCCACGGTCGACTGCTTCTGGCCGATGGCGACGTAGATGCAGATCAGGTCCTGGCCCTTCTGGTTGATGATCGTGTCGACCGCGATCGCGGTCTTGCCGGTCTGCCGGTCGCCGATGATCAGCTCGCGCTGGCCCCGGCCGATGGGGATCATGGCGTCGATGGCCTTGATCCCCGTCTGCACCGGCGTGTCCACCGGCTGCCGCACGATGACGCCCGGGGCGATGCGCTCGATGGGGCGGGTCTTATTCGTCTCGATGGGGCCCTTGCCGTCGATCGGCTCGCCCAGGGGGCTCACCACGCGCCCGATCAGGGCGTCGCCGACGGGCACCTCCACCACGCGACCAGTGGTCTTGACCTGGTCGCCCTCCTTGAGCTCCGTGTAATCGCCCAGGATGAGGGCGCCGACCGTCTCCTCCTCCAGGTTGAAGGCCATGCCCATGACCCCGCCCGGGAACTCGAGCAGCTCCGAGGCGAGCGCGCCGGACAGCCCGTAGATCTGGGCGATGCCGTCGCCGACCTCCACGATGGTGCCGACGCCGGAGACATCGGCTCCCTCGTCGAAGCCCTTGATCTCGCTTCTGATGATCGACGTGATCTCGTCGGATCGAATCGCCATGTGTCCCTCTCTCGTGATCCGGTCCGTCAGACCGTCGTCAGGCGGGCGCGCAGCCGCTCGAGGCGGTTGCGCACGCTTGCGTCATAGAGCCTGTCGCCGATGCGCACGGCGATCCCGCCGATGAGCGCTTCGTCGACCACCTCGTTCATTTCGACCTTCTCGCCGGTGAGCTCCGCCAGCCGATCCTCCACGGAGCCACGCTGCGCGTCGTCCAGCGGCAGGGCGGTGCGAACCTCGGCCAGCACGATGCCGCGCTCGCGGCGCAGCAGCTCCCCGAAGTGCCTGATCATGGGCAGGATGGCCCGTGGCCGTCCGCGCCGCACCATGAGCAGCACCAGCTCCACGGCCTCGCGGATCGTGTCCGGCCCCGCGACCCTGACCAGCAGCCGCTCCTTGTCGGCGAACGGAACCACCGGATGCTCCACGATCCGCCGCAGCTCGTCGTTCTGCATCAGCTCGCCGATCCGTGCCAGGTCGCGCTCCCACGCGTCCAGGTTGCGGTCCTGGCGGCCGATCTGGAACGCGGCCTCGGCATAGCGTCGGGCTGCAGTGTCGCGTCGCGCCACCTAGTTCTTGACCTCCTTCAGGAAGTCCTCGACCAGGCGGCGCTGGGTAGGCGTATCCATCTCGGACCGGACCAGCCGCCCGGCGGCCTGCAGGGCGAGATCGGCCACCGTCGAGCGCAGCTCGGCCATGGCCTTGTCCTTCTCCGCGGTGATCTCCTCGCGGGCGCGCGCGGTGACCTTTTCGGCCTGCGCCTTGGCCTCCGCCAGGATCTCGGCGCGAGAGTCCTCCGCGATCTTGTTGGCACGGGCCACCATGGCCTGCGCCTCCTTGCGCGCCTCGTCCAGCGCCGCCTCGCGCTCCGCCTTTGCCAGCTCGCGATCCTTCGCGGCTGCCTCGGCATCCTCCAGGCCCTTCTTGATGCGCGACTCGCGCTCATCCAGCAGCTTCAGCACCGGCTTGAACAGGAACCTGTTCGCCAGGTACAGGAGCAGGAGGAAGTTGATGACCTGGAAGAGGAGCTTCGGGACGTCTACGCCGAAGGCGTCGAAGAATGCCACCGGCCCGTCCTAGGACGCGAAGATCAGGATGAGCGAAACGACCAGGCAGTAGATGCCGATGGCCTCGGTCAGCGCCAGGCCCAGGATGTACGGCACGAAGATCGCGCCGGACGCCTCCGGGTTGCGGCCCAGGGCCTCCATCGCCTTGCTGAAGCCGATGCCCAGGCCGATTCCGGGGCCGATGGCTCCGATCATGGCCAGGCCGGCCGCCAGGGATGAGATGTTTCCTTCCACTAGTTGAGCTCCTTCATGGGGTTTGGAAGCCTCTCACGAGGCGGATGCAGATGGTGCCTGTGCGTGGGTGTCGGGCGTAGCTGCCTCCTCCGTTGGGCCATGGCCGGTGTCGTGCTCGGCGATAGCCATGGAGATATAGGTCATGGCCAGCAGTGCGAAGACGAGTGCCTGGACAGCGCCGAACAGAAGCTCCAGGCCCAGGAAGATCGCCGGCACAAAGAAGGCAAGCGGCAGGATGAAGACCGCCGCTGTAGTGAGCGCCAGCATGGTGCCGAGCAGGACCTCGCCGGCAAAGACGTTGCCGAAGAGCCGCATGGACAGGCTCACCAGCCGGCTCAGCTCGCTTATGAGGTGGATGGGGAACATGAGCGGCGCCATGTAGCGCGGTTCGCCCACCAGCTCCAGCAGATAGCCCCGGACGCCGTTGATGCGCACCCCCCACGCGACGAACACGACGAACGCGACGATGGCGAGGCCCAGCGTGAAGTTCAGGTCGGCGGCGGCGGCCCGCACGAACGGCACCAGCTCACCATTGCGGTAGAAGCCGATGGTGCCCACGCCGGGCAGGAGGCTCAGCCAGTTCGCCAGCAGGATCATCAGGAACAGCCCGATGACCAGCGCCGCATAGCCGCGCCAGCGGCTGGTTGAGCCGGAGACGATGTTCGCCATCCACTCGATCGGAAACTCGATCAGGCTCTGCACTCGACCCGGCACCAGGGCCGGATGGCGCACGAAGACCCATGCCAGGAGCAGCAGGAAGAGCGACGCCAGCAGCGCGCCGACCATGCTGTTCGTGAAATGGAGCGGACCGACGCTGAAAAGCTCCTCCGCCTTGATCGAGACGTGGAGGAGCGCGTCTCCTTCGGCCAACCTATCTCCTCATTGCGTCGCGGGCGACGTCCCAGATCGTGTACATCGCGGCACCGATGCCCAGCAGCATGCCGACGAGCGTGAAGATCGGGCTCGTATGCAGCCAGCTGTCCAGCAGCAGGCCGCCACCCAGGCCAACAATCACCGATATTCCCAGTCGCAGCCCCAGGTCGAAGGCAATCCCGATGCTCTTCGACGCGCCTGCGTCGGGCCGATCCTCGCCGTCATTCACGGCTGTGATCAGGCCTGATCACCGGGACGGCCATCGGTATAGCCCCGCCGCACGCCGGTGCGGATGAGGAGCCAGATACCAATGGCCGCGAGCAGGGTTCCGACCACCACGCCCAACAGGAGCAGCATCGGCGAGGTGCCCAGCAACTTGTCGAGGACAAGCCCGGCGACCGCGCCACCCACCATGGGAACGACCATGATGAGCGTCACGAGGCCCATGATCTTGACGAGCCCCGTGGGCGTCAGCTGTGCCATGTTGAGTTCGACTCACAGCGGTCGGACGCGGGGAGTATAGCCGGGCTTCTGATTTGTGGCGAACAGGGCGTCGGGATGCTAAGCCGGGGCTCCGGTGGCCTGGCGAGTTGCGGGCAGGCCGGGAACCGGGAAGCGGTCCACGATCTCGGCCACGCCGGCACGAACGCGTTCCTGGGCCGTTTCGTCCCCCCGCGCAGCAATTCCATCCACGATCAGTCCCGCGATCGCCGCCATCTCCGGCTCGCGCATGCCGCGGCCGGTGACCGCAGGCGTGCCAACCCGGATGCCGCTCCCCACCATCGGCGGATTGGGGTCATACGGAATCGTGTTCTTGTTCACCGTGATGCGGACCTCGCCAAGGGCCGCATCGGCCTCCTTGCCATTCACGCCCAGCGGGCGGACGTCGACCAGCATCAGGTGGTTGTCGGTACCACCCGAGATGATGGATGCGCCGCGCTCGGCCAGCCCCGCGGCCAGCGCCCGGGCATTGGCCACCGTCTGTTCCATGTCGCGCCGGAACTCGGGGGACATCGCCTGCTTGAAGGCCACCGCCTTGGCGGCGATGACGTGCTCCAGCGGGCCGCCCTGGATGGCGGGGAAGACCGCCTTGTCGATGGCCTTGGCCAGGTCGGAGGTGCACAGGATCATCCCGCCGCGAGGACCGCGCAGGGTCTTGTGGGTGGTGGTGGTGACGACCTGCGCGTGCGGGATCGGCGAGGGATGGACGCCCGCCGCGACCAGCCCGGCGAAATGCGCCATGTCGGTCATCAGCAGCGCGCCGACCTCGTCGGCGATCTGGCGGAAGCGCGCGAAGTCCCACAGGCGCGGATACGCCGTGGCGCCGGTCACGATCAGCTTGGGCCGATGCTCCCTGGCCAGCGCCGCCACCTCGTCCATGTCGATCCGGTGCGTCTGGCGGTCGACGGTATACGGAACGAAGCTGTAGTACTGGCCCGAGAAGTTCACCGGCGAGCCATGGGTCAGGTGGCCGCCCTGGTCCAGGCTCAGCCCCATGACCGTGTCGCCGCGCTCCAACAGGGCGTGGTAGACGGCCATGTTGGCCTGCGCACCGGCATGCGGCTGCACGTTGGCGTGCTCCGCGCCGAACAGCTCCTTCGCACGCTCGCGCGCCAGGTTTTCGGCGACGTCGACCACCTCGCAGCCGCCGTAATAGCGACGCCCGGGATAGCCCTCCGCGTACTTGGCGGTCAGCACGGAACCCGTGGCCTGCAGCACGGCCAGCGAGGGATAGCTCTCAGAGGCGATCAGCTCGATGTGCGAGCGGCTGCGCTCCTCCTCGTCACGCACCACCTGCGCGATCTCGGGATCCTCGGTCTCCAGCGGCGCCCAGAAGTCCATCGCCGCGAGTGTAGACCGATGTCAACGCCGCGTGGCCGTCCGCCGTTCGGTCACTCCGCTGCCGGAACGCCACTGCCGTCGGCCCAGCTGACGCGCTCGTCCACGTGACGGTGCAGCCTGAAATGCGTCGGCCGGTAGCCAAGCGCGGTCCACGTGCGGTGCGCCAGCAGCGATGCTGTGCGCCAGTCCGTGGCCGCCCAGCGCTTGCCACGTGCCACCTCCTCGGCCCAGGCGGCCTCGACCAGCGCGCGCATGACCCCGCGGCCGCGTGCCGACGGACGAGTCATGGCCACGCCCATCTCGACCGCCTGCTCGGGCACCATCGGCGCCGTTTCCATGTCGTAGAAGGCGACCAGGGCCAGCACCGTACCGTCGTCCTCCACCGCCACCGAGTAGCGCGACTCCGGGTCCTTGAGGTCCTCCTCGTAGTCGGTGCGGATGGCCACCAAGCGCTCCGGCAGGGAGATGGCATACGCGGGCGGGTCCATCAGCGACAGCCCGATGAGCGGGAGCAGCGGATCCATGGCGTCGATGTCGTCGGGGTGCGCGCGCCGAACGTGGAATGGCACGCCATTGCGGAGTGGCGGTTCCTCCGGGAGCGCTCGCAGGCCCATGGCCTGCATCTGGCCGAAGCCGGTCCGGAACCAGGCAGCCTGCAGGTCGGGATCGTCGGCGGGGGCCAGGACGTACTGCTTGAAGCGGCCGTCACGCACGAAGTGGAGCGACCAGGGCGCATACAGGTCACGCACGGCCTCGGCGGCCACTCCATCGGCCAATGCCTGCCCCTCGATGGGGCTCCAGCAGGCTCGGCCCCAGACTTCCTCGCTCCGCGGATGGCCCAGGAGATAGCCGATCGGCCGATCTCCGTCGAAGCCCATGACGCCGTACGCCGCCTCCTGCGCCAGCAGGGCCTCGAGCAGCGGGCGGCAGGCTTCTGGCGCCTCGAAGCTCTGGGGGAGCTCCGGCCGGACGCTGCGCAGCCGCGCCTGGCGCTGCGCGAGCAGCTCGGCCGCCACTGCCAGGTGCTCCGGTCGGAAATCAACGATGGATATCGCCATGGCCGGGGAGGATAGCGGTCAGCCGGTGGCGACGACCGTGCCGTCCTCCTGCACCCTGAGCTCCTGGCCGTCGCGGATCGTGGCCGCCCAGTCGGCCGGAACGACAAGCACCGCCAGCCGGCGCCCGTACAGCGCCTCCGCAACCTCCGCGCCGATGGCCAGGATGAGGTCGGGCTCGCCCAGCAGCAAGGCAGCGGGCGCGGTGTTGGCGCGGATGGCCTCTGCCAGCACGGACGCGGACGAGGACGAGCCGCGTCCGGCGGGCATCAGCACCACGCGTCCGGCGAGCTGCGCACCACGCTGAGGGTGGTGCGCGTCGATCAAGGTGCCCGTGCCCGGATCCAGGCCGCCCCACAGCGACAGCGGCTCGACCAGGCGCAGCGCGGAGCCGCTGCCCGCCCCCGCGTGCAGCACCTTGCCCCGGATCGGCCGACCCGTGCTCACGCCCCGCCCCAGGCCCGCTCGTCCCGCCACAGCCTGCCGGAGATCGCTGAGCGAACGCACTCCAAACGTGAACCGAAGATCACTTTTGCGCCGATGTTGCCCGGCGCGTAGTAGGCCCACTTGCCCGAGTCGGTCATTACGGGCAGGTCGGTGGGACGCAGCAGCGGACCAAGGTAGCTGCAGGTGTCGACCAGCAGCTCGACGCCTGCTGTCTGCAGGCGGGCAGCGGTGCCGTCCTGGCTGGCTGCGGCCAGCGTGTCACGGGCCGTGGACACCATGAGCTCCACGCCCCGCGCCACCTGCTGACCATCCAGCATGCCGGCGATCTCGCGCAGCTCCGCCAGGGAGGCGTGCGGCGTGCCCAGCGACACCGCTCCCACCGGCCCTCCGGGCGCTGCGCCCGCATCCGAGGTGAGGCTATCCCGTGCGGCCCGCAGCTCGGCCAGCCCGATCTCGAGCGTCTCCTCCGGGTCGCGGCCACCCAGCGCATCGGCCAGGGTCGGCGCTTCGGGCGTGCTGCCAACCACGTGAAACATGGCTACCGCGCCCGAGGATGCAGCGGCAGCCCCGATCGCCTTCAGTCGCTCCTCGGAGAGCGGCGGCAGGCCGTCCAGCACGGCGACCCGTGCCCCGGCATGCCTTCCCAACACGATGCCCAGCACGGGGTAGAGCACGTCGGCGTGTCGCAGGGCGTCGGGGACGTCCGGTCCGGTACGCAGCACCATCACCGCTCGGCGGGCCTCGGTGGTGTGCAGGCCCGCCTCAGGCACCGCGCCGATCACCGCGCAGGCGATGTCGATGAAGTCGCCGTAGCGCTCTGTGCGCGCGCCAAGGGCGGAATTGCAGAAGACGATCGCGTTCGACTCCGCCCACGCGACCTGCTCGCCAAAGCCAGGCCGGGCGTCAGGGAGCTGGTACGGGGCGCAGGTGAAGGTAGGCTGGCAGCCCAGCGTGCGATAAGCATCCATCAGCTGGCGCCCACGGTCCGCATCCTCGGCGGATCCGTGCCATAGCTCGGGATGGAGCAGGTCCACGGCACCCACGTTCAGCGTGGCCGGCACGCGAACGCGTGCACCGCCGTCGACCAGCGCATTGGCGAAGTCCAGGGTCGCCGGACCGTGGTACAGACAGGAGTCGACGTGGGCACGCGTGATCGGGATCAGTCGCTCGGCCCGCAGGACCTCGGCCGCCCGCACGACCAGGCGCATGGCCAGCGCCGCGCCCGATCCCTGCTCACCGCGGAGCATTGCCTGCTCCGGCTGGGTCAGCTGGAGCGCCACTCTGTCAGCGGCTCGCTTCCTCGGCCTCGATGCGGGCCAGCTTCTCCAGGCGCGGGATGTGCCGGCCGCCCTGGAACTGCGCCGAAAGGAACTCGCGCACGCACGCCCTGGCGACCTCCGTGCCCACGATCCGCGCGCCGAAGGCGATCACGTTGGCGTTGTTGTGCTCCCGCGCCAGCCTCGCCACGACCGGGTTGGTGGCCTGCACGCAGCGAATGCCGCGCACCTTGTTGGCCACGATCGCCTCGCCGGTGCCACTGCCGCCCAGCACGATCCCCATGTCGAACTCACCGCGCGACACGGCCCTGGCCACGGGCGCGATGAAATCGGGATAGTCGACCGGCTCGTCGCTGAAGGTTCCGAAGTCGCGGTATTCCACGCGCAGCTCGTCGAGGAGGCTGCACAGCTCGCCCTTCAGGGCAAAGCCGGCGTGGTCGGAGCCGATGGCGACGCGCATGCGCGCGTCAGTCTACGGCTGCAGCTCCACGATTCGAGCCACTTCCTCGCGGGAGATGGGTCCCGCGCGCAGGATTCGGGCTGGCGTGGCGGAGAGCTCCACCACGGTCGAGGCCACCCCGCCGCGGACGGGGCCGCCATCCACCACCGCGGCCAGCTCGTCGGCCTGGGTGGCGAAGGCGATCAGCACCTCGTCGGCGTCGAGCGTCTCCGGCTGGTCGCTGATGTTCGCGCTGGTCGTGTACAGCGGCCCGGCGGCGCGGATGAGGGCCAGCGCCACGGCATGGTCCGGCGCGCGAAACGCCTGGCTCCGGCCGCCGTCACCTCCGATCACCAGGGTCAGAGCGCCAGGCCAGAAGGCGGATGCCAGGGCCCTGGCCCGATCGTCCATTGTCCACTCAGACCCGATGGACTCCAGTGAGTCGACCAGGATGGGGATGAGCCGATCCGTCGGACGCCGTTTCAGCGCGTAGATATCGTCCACGGCCTCCGGATGCGAGAGCGCGCAGCCCACGCCGTACACCGTGTCGGTCGGAAATGCCACCAGCTGTCCTGCCTGCAGCAGCGCGGCCGCGCGGTCCAGGCCCGCCTCATTGGCCGCCAACCTGTCGGTCACCTGCGCTGGATGCGCGCGACGCGCTCGATGCCGGCCAGGTCCAGCAGCATCGAGGTGTCGGCGGCCATGGGCAGCGCGGCGAGCTCGTCGCGGACGGCCAGCGCCTGGCCCTCACCGATCTCCAGCAGCGCCACGCCGCCCGCCGCCAGGCGCTCGGGCAGCAGCGCCAGCAAGCGGCGGATCGGCTCGAGGCCATCGGGTCCGCCGTCCAGGGCCATGCGCGGCTCGTAGTGCAGGCTGCCACCACCAACGGTTGCCTCGGCGGTGGTGAGGTACGGCAGGTTGGCGACGAGCACATCGGGCTGCTGCGGGGCGGGCAGCACCGGCGGGTCGAGCAGGTCGCCGCAGCCCAGCGTCACCAGTCCGGCCAGCCCGTGCGCGGCCAGGTTCTCGGCCGCCAGCTCCAGCGCCTCGGCCGACGCGTCGCTCGCTCCCAGGCGAAGGCGGCCAAGGGCCAGCGACTGGCGGAAGCGGAGGGCCAGCGCCAGGGTCACCGCGCCGCTGCCGGTCGCGACCTCCCAGGCGGCGATGGCCGCGTCGTCACGCACCAGGCGCTCTGCGATCTCCGTCTGGGCCGCCTCCGCCAGCAGCTCGGTCTCCGGCCGCGGGATCAGGGCGCGGCGATCCGTCTGGATCCGGAGCGACAGCCATTCCTTGAACCCGCGGATGTAGGCCACCGGCTCCCCGGAGGCACGTCGCTCCAGCCAGCCCGCCAGCGCAGCCAGCTCCTCTTCGCCCAGGGCGGCGTCCGGATGGCTGTGCAGCCAGGTCCGGTCGCGGCCGAACGCGTGTGCCACCAGCAGCTCGGCGTCCAGGCGCGGCGAGGGTGATCCGGCGGTGCGCAGGCGCTCGGTGGCTGCGGTCATCAGCGCGCGGGCCTCGGGAGTCGAGAGCACGGAGCTCGTCGCGGTGGGACGCATCGGCTCAGGCCGACCCGCTGCCGGCGGAGGTCCCTGCCGCCGCCAGGCGCTCGGCCTGGTCGGCTTCGGCCAGTGGCTCGATCAGCCGATCAAGGTCTCCCTGCAGCAGGCCGGGCAGGTTGTGGATGGTCAGCCCGATGCGGTGGTCGGTCACCCGGTCGTCCGGGAAGTTGTAGGTTCGGATCTTCTCCGCCCGCTCACCGCTGCCGACCTGCGAGCGACGCTGGTCGCCTCGCTCCTCTGCCTGCCGTTCCTGCTCCATCTCCAGCAGTCGCGCCCGGAGCACCGCCATGGCCTTGGCCTTGTTCTTGTGCTGGCTCTTCTCGTCCTGGATGGCGACCACCAGCCCGGTCGGCAGGTGCGTGATGCGCACCGCCGAGTCGGTGGTGTTGACGCTCTGGCCGCCGGGCCCGCTGGAGCGGTAGACGTCGATCCGCAGGTCCTTGTCCGGGATATCGATCTCGACCTCGTCGGCCTCGGGCAGGACGCTGACGGTGGCGGTGGAGGTGTGGATGCGGCCCTGCGCCTCTGTGACCGGCACGCGCTGCACGCGATGCACGCCGCTCTCGTACTTGAGACGTGAAAAGGCACCGTCACCTGTGACCTCGGCGATCGCCTCCTTGAACCCGCCGCTGGCTGCCTCGGAGGACGAGAGGAGCTCCAGCTTCCAGCGCCGCGTGTCGGCGTAGCGGGCGTACATGCGGAACAGGTCGGCGGCGAACAGCGCCGCCTCGTCGCCACCTGTCCCGGCGCGGACCTCCAGGATCACGTTCCGCTCGTCGTTGGGGTCGCGCGGCAGCAGCAATGTGTGGAGCGCGGCCTCCAGCGTCGAGGAACGACCGTGCAGGACCTCCAGCTCATCGCGCGCCATGGCGCGGACCTCCTCGTCGGGGTCGCGTGCCATCTCGGTCGTTGACGCAAGGGCCGCCTGCGTATCGCGCCATTCCCGGATGGCGGTCACCAGCGGCTCCAGCCGCGCCAGCTCGCGACCAATCTCCGTCATCCGCGCCACCTCTAGGCCGGGCGAGCTCATCTCGGCCGTCAGGGACTCGTAGCGCTGCTCGATCTCCTCCAGCCCATCGATCATCGGATCGCCCTCAGGGCAGCACGCCGGCGGTCGGGTCCACAACGTCGGCCGTCGGCTCCACCTGCGGCGTGCCCGCCGCTCGGTCGGAAGCGAGGCATGACTCCAACGAGGCGATGCTGACCTCCAGCATGGAGCGGTCAGGCGGCCTGGTGGTGAGCGATTGCAGCCACAGACCCGGCTGGTAGATGGCCCGCACCAGCCGGTTGCCGTAGTGGCTGGCGCCGAAGCGGACGAGCTCGTAGCTGACGGAGGCGATGACCGGGATCAGCACGATGCGCGACAGGAACAGAAGCGGCAGCGGCACGCCGGCCCGCGGGATGAAGCTGAAGAAGAAGATGCTGATCACCACCACGATCAATAGGAACGTGGTCCCGCAGCGGGTGTGGGCGGTGGAGAAGCGGTCCACCTCCTCCGGCGTGAGCGGGCGCTGCGCCTCGTGAGCGCTGATGGCCTTGTGCTCCGCGCCGTGGTAGGCGAACACGCGCTTGATGTCGCCCATGAAGCCGATGAGCCCGATGTAGGCGACGAAGACCACCAGCCTGATCAGACCCTCGACCACGTTGGCCAGCAGGTCGGACTCGGTGGCGGCGTCGGCGAAGGTGGACAGGAACAGCGGCAGCACGAAGAAGATCGCCACGGCGAAACCGAGGCTGAAGATCATGGTGCCGATCATCATTCCGCGGCTTATGGCGATGTCCTCGCCCTCGGCAGCGATGGCGGCGGAGCGCATCAGCATCCGCGTGCCCAGCACCAGAGTCTCGTACAGCACGAACATGCCGCGCACGAAGGGCACCTTGAGCAAGCGGCCACGCTGCAGGGCGCCGGGGAGTGGCTCGGAGTAGGTCTGCACCTCGCCCGACGGCGGGCGCACGCTCATGGCCACCGTCGTGCGGCCGCGCATCATGACGCCCTCGATCAGCGCCTGCCCGCCGTAGAAGAAGTCGGGCATGCGGAAGGCACGCCGGCTCCCTTCGGAGACCGTGGCGACCACGAACGGGCCGGCTGCCATCAGCAGCTCGGGCACCAGGAACAGGAGATGCGGAGCGAGGAGCGCCCGCCAGCTCAGACGCGGGCGCATGACATCCTCCGTGGCGACCTCAGCGCTTGGCGCGCTCCATGCGTCGCTGGAACCGCTCGACCTGGCCGGCGGTGTCGACGATGTTCTGGGTCCCGGTGTAGAACGGGTGGCAATTCGAGCAGACCTCGACGCGAACCGACTCGGCGGTCGACCCGACCGTGAAGGTGGTGCCGCATCCGACGCAGTGCACCTGCGCCTGATAGTACTTGGGATGAATCTCTGCCTTCATGGCGGGGCTCCTACGCGTCGGCGCTCACGACGCTGACGCGCTTCTTGTCGCGGGACTGATGGGTGAACTTGACCTTTCCATCGGCCGTGGCGAACAGCGTGTAGTCACGCCCCATGCCGACGTTCGGGCCTGCGTTGAAGGTGCTGCCGCGCTGGCGGACGATGATCGTGCCGGACAGGACGTCCTGCCCGTCGCCGCGCTTCACGCCCAGCCGCTGGCCGGCGCTGTCGCGCCCGTTTTTGCTGCTGCTGCCAGCCTTCTTGTGTGCCATGTCTGATTACTCCTTGGCCTTCTGGGCCTTGGCCGGACGGGCCGGCGAGCGCCGCTTCGGCTTCTCCGGCGCTTCCTCTGTCGAGGCCGTTGCGTCCGCCTCTGCCTTTGGCTTCGCCGCCCGCGACCGGGTGGTTCGCGCCTTCGGCTTCTCCTCGGCCGCGGCCGATGCCTCCGCGGGAGCCGATGCCTCCGCCTCTGGCTCCGCCTTCGCCCTGGCCCGCTTCTTCGAGCCGCCCTCGGCGTTGATCTGGTCGATGCGGACCATGGTCAGGTGCTGCCGATGGCCTGTCCGGCGGCGGTACTTGACCTTCTGCTTGAACTTGAAGATGACGAGCTTCGGGCCGAGCTCCTCGCGGACCACGGTGCCAGTCACCGACGCGCCGGCCACCAGCGGGGTGCCGACCGTCGTCTCGTCGCCATCACCGATGAGCAGGACGCGATCGAAGGTGATCGAAGCGCCGGGCTCCGAGGCGACGCGGTCGACGACGACCGTGCTGCCTGGCTCGACCCGATATTGCTTTCCGCCGCTGCTCACCACGGCAAACATGGCTTCTCCAAAGGCTTGATTGCTGATTCCCTGCCGCGCGCAAATCGGCGCACGGCGACGCAGGCCGACGATCAACCCGCGGGGCGACGAGTCTACCGGGCGATGGGGGGAGTGTCAACGAACAGCAGGCGCGTCCGGATCGCCTTCCCGGCCCTGACCGGCAGGTCCAGAGCCGAGACCACGTCCTCCGGGCGGCCGGCGCCTGACGGGTCCAGGCGGAGCACCATCCGCAGGCGCCCCGTGCGCTGCCGCTCGTCCACGTCCAGCACCTCCACGTCCTCGATGTAGGGACGCAGGTCGCGCAGCCCGGAGTCGGATCGGCGCTCGCTCTCGCCCCGTCGCCGCTTGCCGGGGAGCTGCTCCGCCGCCAGCAGCCGAACCACCGCTCCGCGCAGCTCGTCGCTCGACAGTGGCGCGTCGCCACGCGGTCGCACCTCGACCTCGTACTCGGCCGCTCGCAGCTGCGAAGCGGCAGACGGGAAGCCATGCCACACCTCGCGCGCGTCGACGATCTCCAGGCCATCGGGAAGCAGCTCGGACGCGGCCTGGATCCTGCCGATCGGCGTCAGCTCGTCCAGGTACACCTCCAGGACCTCGCCTCGCAGCTCCACGCCGACCGGCAGGTTGGCGGCGAATTTGAGGCGTGCGCGCGGTCGTGCCGCGTTCGTCATGGAAAGCGGCAGGCCGCTCTCCCGGAAGGCGCGCTCGAACTCGGCCAGCAGCTCTGCCTGCCGCAGGCGAAGCGCCGGCTCGTGGCGCGCGAAGAGGATTTGCCAGCGCTGCCGCGGGGCGCGCTCGGTGGTGCGTTGTCCGGTCATCAGCACGCGATGGTACCTTGCCTTTCGTGGCGGATCTGCTCGGCACCCTGAGGCGCCATCGGCTCGCGTTATTCGTGGGCGCCGTGCTGGCGCTCGTCGCCTGGCTGCTGTGGATCGCCAAGGGGGCGCTGCCAGCGTTCTTCATCGGCGCCGCGCTTGCCTTCGTGCTCGACCCGGCGGTCACGCGGCTGCAGCGCGCGGGCCTGCCGCGCTGGGCCGGCATCCTGGCCTGCTACGCGGCCGTCATCGGCCTGGCATGGGCGCTGGTGGCATTTGCCGTGCCACCCATCGCCAGCCAGACCCGCGACTTTATCGCGCACCTGCCGCAGCTCGGCGCTGCGGTCTCCAACGTCCAGAAGGCGCTGCAGGACTGGTATCTGACGCTCCCGCTGCCGCCCGACCTGCGGGCAGCCCTGGACGAGTCGATGGTGGGCGCAGAGCAGGCGTTCGTGGCGGCGATCCAGGAGATCCTGGGCCCTGCCGTCTCGACGGTGCTGCAGGCAGCGGGATTCGTGCTGGGCCTCGTGGTCATCCCGGTGTGGCTCTTCTTCGTCCTGAAGGACCGCGAGCGGCTGCCGCAGGCGGTCAAGGGCGGCCTGCCCCCTGCGTGGCGAGCGGACGCCGGCAACGTGATGGCGCTGGTTGCCGGCGTCGGCGGACGCTGGGTGCGCGGCGAGCTGATCCTGGGAGCCGCGATCTTCCTGGCCACGGCCATCGGCCTGTCCATCCTGACGGTCGCCGGCTTCAGCGAGTTCGGCCAGTTCACCCTGGTGCTGGCCCTGATCGCCGGCGTGCTGGAGTGGTTCCCGATCATCGGGCCGGTGATTGCCGCCATCCCGGCAGTGCTCATCGGGCTGACCATCAGCCCCGCCGCGGCGGTTGCCGCGGTAATCCTCTACATCGTCATCCAGCAGCTGGAGAACAACCTGCTGGTGCCAAAGGTCATCGGCGACGCGGTTGACCTGCACCCGGCGGTCATGATCCTGGCCCTGGTCGTGGGCGGGGCGCTGTTCGGCATCGGGGGCGCCATCCTGGCCGCGCCGACAGTGGCCCTGGGTCGAGACCTGTATCGGTACGCCTTCCGTCGCCTGCAGGGAGACTCGGCCGAGTCGGCCTTCGCCGCCGCCGCACCCGTCCGGGTGCGGAAAGAGCCACCGGTGGAGATGCCTGAGGTGAGGACGCCCGAAGCGGAAGCGCTCGGCGAGTAGGTGCCGCTCGCCCATACATCGGGCACGTCGCAGCACGAACCGTCGCCCAGGAGTCAATCCGCCGATCTATCGGGCACCGTGCAGCGTGGCAGGCACGGCGCCGGTTGATTGAAGCTCATCGGTGCCCGATCTATCGGCGAAACGACACCCAAGTCGGCCCTCGCGTGTCCTGACGCCCGATAGATGGGTAGGAGCAGCCTAAAAGGTCGGCTTGCGAGCGTGCATGCGGACTGACTGCAGGATCCCCATCCCGAACAGCAGGCTGATCATGGACGACCCGCCATAGGTCACGAACGGCAACGGAATGCCGGTCACCGGCATGATCCCGATCACCATGCCCACATTCACCATGATCTGGAAGAGCAGCAGGCTGGCCAGTCCGGTGGCCACCATCATGCCCAGCGCGTCGCGAGATCCCCAGCCGATGGCCAGGACGCGCCAGATGAGCAGCGCGAACAGGCCCAGCAGCACGATGCTGCCCACGAAGCCCAGCTCCTCCGCGACCACGGTGAAGATGAAGTCGGTCGACTGCACCGGCAGGAAGCCCAGCTGGTTCTGCCGGCCGGCGGTCAGCCCCTGGCCGAAGAAGCCGCCGGAGCCCACCGCGTTAAGCGCCTGGACCAGCTGGTAGCAGGCGCCCTGCGGATCGGCGTACGGGTCAAGGAAGCAGAACAGCCGCGCCCGCTGGTAATCGGCCAACGACTGCACCACGACCGGCGCCACGGCCACCGTCGCGCCTGCCAACAGGCCCATCCAGCCGATGCTCGCGCCGCTCATGAACAGCATGCCAACCAGGATCGCCACGAACACGAGCGCGGTACCCAGGTCCGGCTGCTTGAAGACCAGCAGCGTTGGCACGGCCATGAGCAGTCCGGCTCCCACCAGGGTGGACAGCTTGCCGATGCGCTCGCGGCGCCCGGACAGGAAGCTGGCCAGCACCACGATCATCAGCACCTTGCTGACCTCGCTGAACTGGAAGTCCAGCCCCGCAACGGTGATGGACATCTGCGCGCCGAACAGGCTGGTGCCGACGAGCATGGTCAGCGCGAGGAGCCCCAGCACCAGCACGTAGATGGGCGCCGTGAAGGTCTGCAGCCAGTGGTAGTCGATGCTGGCCGTGACGAAGAAGATGATCAGGCCTATGGAGGTCCAGATCAGGGTCTTCACCGACTGGGACACGCCGGCCCCCGCGCCCTGGTCCGCAAAGCCGGCCGAGTAGCCCATCACCACGCCGAAGGCGATGAGCAGCAGCATGTAGAGGAAGAGCTGCAGGTCGAAGGCACGCCAGCGCCTGGCACGAACATTGTCAACAAGTGTTGTGGTCGCAGCGACCGCGCCCATCAGTTCGCCGCCACAAGGCTGAAATCGCGCGGATCCAGCCGAAGATCCTGGTGCAGTCCGTACCACTGCTGCAGGAAGTACTTGACCACCTCCAGCGACACGTTACCCGGCACCACCGCCGAGTACGAGAAGGTGACGATAGCCAGGTCGGCGTCAGTCGCGCCCGCCTTCGACGGCAGGTAGGCCACGAACCAGGAGTGGAACGGCAGCACGCCGTTCTTGCCCCGCGTGCCGAACTCCGCGGTGCCGGTCTTGCCGGACAGGGCTCCATGCAGGTGCAGGTCTCGGATGTTGTAGGCGTGGCCGGTGGTGATCACCTCGCGCGCCCCGATACGCATCGTCTGCAGGTTGCTGGCGCTGGCCTTGATGCGCCGAATCATCCTCGGCTTGTACGCCTTGGTCAGTTTGCCCGATGCGTCCGTCTCGCCCCGCACGATCATTGGCTGCATCAGGCGTCCGCCGTTCGCGACGGCCGCGTAGGCATTCAGCAGCTGCAGCGGCGTGACGGCCACCACGTTCTGCCCGATGCCGGCTTGCGCCAGCTCGCCGGTGAAAACGTCCTCGCGGCCCTGCGAGCGCGCCCATTCGCGACTGGCCACGATGCCCGCCGCCTCGCCCGGCAGCCGGATGCCGGACTTCTCGCCGAAGCCAAGCTCGTGCGCCCAGTCGCCGAGCCGGTCGACGCCCAGCGCCACGGCCATCTGGTAGAAGAACGTGTCGGAGCTCAGTGCAAAGGCCTGCACCAGGTTGACCTGCCCGAAGCCGGCGTGGTTCCAGTCGAACAGGCATTGGCCCTTGGGCGCGTCGGGAATCTGGTAGCAGCCGTAGGTCTGCCAGGGCCTGGTGGGCGTCGTGACGCCCTCCTCAAGCGCCGCCAGGCCAGTGACCAGCTTGAACGTGGAGCCGGGCGGGAAGATGTCGGCGATGGCGTGGTTGCGCAGCGGCTTGGCGGGGTCATTGAGGTAGACGCTGTAATCCTTGGTGCTGATCCCGGTGGCGAACTTGTTGTTGTCATAGGCGGGAAGCGACACCATGGCCAGAATCTCGCCGGTCTGCGGGTTCATGACCACGGTCACGCCCTGGTCCAGCCCGGCCGCCCGCATTCCCCAGCGCAACGCCTTGGTGGCAATGCGCTGCATCCGCGCGTCGATGGTCAGCATCAGGTTCGAGCCGGCCTTCGGCTCCTGCTCCGTGCGAATGGTCTTGACCGGGCGACCCTGGGCGTCGCGCTCCATCAGCTCGCTGCCGTACTCGCCGCGGAGCTGCTTCTCGTAGGTCGCCTCGATCCCTGCCCGCCCGATGAGATCGTCCCGCTGGTAGCCGTTGTCCTTCAGGTCGACGTATTCGCCCGCATTGATGGGGCCGACGTAGCCGAGCACGTGCGAAAGCAGCGTCCCGTCGACCCGCCCCTTTTCATCCAGGTACTCGCGCACCGGATCCACCTCGACCACCACGCCCGGCAGGCTCTGCGCCTCCTCGCCGATGAGCAGCGCCGCGCGACGGCTCACCCCGCGGGCGATCGGCACCAGCTCGAAGGGCGATCCCTTGAAGGCGTCCAGCCGCGCCCTGAGCGTGGCCGCCTTCGTGCCCGTGAGCTGCGCGACGCGGCGCAGGATCGCCTTCGGCCCGCTGTCCGGTAGGTCCGCAGGCCTGATCTTCACGGTCCACGACGGAACGTTGACCACGACCGGCCGGCCCTCTCGGTCGAAGACCAGCCCGCGTGCCGACCGCAGCGGCACCTCGATGGTGCGCGTGGCGGCGGCCCGTGCCGCGTACTGCTCGCCGTTGACGATCTGCATCTGGAAGAGGCGACCGCCCAGGATCATGAACAGGAAGATGGCCGCGACGCCGAATGCGATGAAGCGGGCGCGCGAGCGCGGCAGGTCCAGCCGGCCCTCGTTCAGGTCAGCCACGGCGCGACTCTTTGGTGGTCACCACGCGGGCCGCTCGTCGGGGAGCATCCGCCGGGCCGCCAGGCGCGCCGGATACAGGACGAGGCCGGTGATCGCGGCGTTGAGCACGGCCGCAGGCACGATGAGGTTGCCGGGAATCGCCGGCGCGACTGCGCCCAGCAGGCGAAACACGCCGATGATGACGAGGTCAGCCAGGATCGACGCGGCGAACGCCGCCAGCAGCGGGTAGAGCCAGATGAGGCGACCCAGGATCCTGTCGCCACCGGCTACCAGCGCGGCCGCCAGGAGCAGGCTCAAGGGGATGCTGCCGAGCGGGGCGGTGGATATCAGGTTTGCGGTCAAGCCACCGGCGAATGCCCACACCACGCCCGGCCCGAAGCCGGCAAGCGCGGTCACGAGCACCACGGCGACCAGCATGATGTTCGGTCGAACGCCGGCCACCTCGATCTCGGGGGCCAGGCCGGCGTGCGCGATGCCCACGACGATGGCGAGGAGGACGCTCGTGTAGCTGATCTGGACTGCCCCCGAGGCTGCTTCGAAGGTATCTGCAGGACGCCGCACGGACGGCGTCCGAGAGCGAGTATACCCAGCCCAGCCTTACCTTCCCGCCCTCCCGTCCGTGTTTTCACGTGAAACATTCGAACCGGTCTCCTGGTGGAAATCTTCGCCAGTAAGGCGCCGATAATCCGCGGCTAAGGGCTGAAACTGGTACAATTTGCTTACCCGTTTGGAACCCCGTTGCGGAGCGCACGTGGTCAGAATCACCGCCTGCACAAACCAGAAAGGCGGCGTCGGGAAGACGACGACCGTGGTGAACCTGGCGGCGTATCTGGCCCTCTCCGGAACTCGGACTCTCGTTGTTGACCTAGATCCGCAGGGCAACGCCACGAGCGGGCTTGGCATCGACCGTCGATCCCTCGACCGATCTGTCTACGAGGCATTGATCGATCGCGTGCCGGTGGATGAGCTGATCGTCGACACGGCTGTGCCCGGCCTGCGGGTGCTGCCCGCGGCGCAGGCACTGTCCGGCGCCGAGGTCGAGCTCGTGAACGTGCCGGCCCGCGAACGACGGCTGGCGGCGAGCCTGGCGGATCTGAACGGCACATATGACCGGGTGCTCATCGACTGCCCGCCCTCGCTCGGGCTGCTGACGGTGAACGCCCTGACGGCAGCAGACGGGGTCCTGATCCCCATACAGACCGAGTACTACGCCCTGGAGGGACTCAGCCAGCTGGTGAACACGATTCGACTGGTCCGGGAGAGCCTGAACCCCCGTCTCGAGATGGAGGGCGTCGTGCTGACCATGTACGACGGCCGCACCAACCTCTCGGCCCAGGTGGCCGCCGAGGTGCGCCGGCACATGAACGGCATCGTCTACGACTCGGTCGTGCCGCGCACCGTCCGGCTCTCCGAAGCGCCCAGCCACGGGCTGCCCATCGCGCTCTACGACCCGCACTCGCGGGGCGCGCAGGCGTACGGCAACCTGGCTGTCGAGGTCGCAGCCCGTGGCTAGATCGTTCGGCCTGGGCAAGGGCCTGGACGCCCTCATACCGCGCGCGACTGATGTGTCGGCGTCCGAGGTTCCCGTCGATCGCGTTCGCCGCAATCCGCACCAGCCGCGCCACGCTTTCGACGAGGAGTCGCTCGCCGAGCTGGCGGCCTCGATCGCCGCACACGGGGTGATCCAGCCCATCGTGGTTCGGGGCGGCGCCGATGGCGATTACGAGCTCGTGGCGGGCGAGCGCCGGCTCCGCGCCGCGCGCATGGCGGGCCTGCAGCACATCCCCGCCGTGGTGCGAGATTCGCAGGCCAGCGAGCTGCTGGAGCTGGCACTGGTCGAGAACGTCCAGCGGGCGGATTTGAACCCGATCGAGGAGGCGGCAGCCTATCGCGAGCTCATCGACGAGTTCGGCCTGACGCACGAGGCGGTCGCCACCAGGGTCGGCAAGAGCCGTGTGGCCATCAGCAATTCGCTGCGGCTGCTGGACCTGGCACCGGAGACGCGCCAGGCGATCATCGAGGGACGGATCAGCGGGGGCCACGGCCGCGCGCTCGCGGCCCTGACCATTGCGGAGCTGCAGCGTGCCGTGCTCCAGGTCGTCCTCGAACGGCACCTATCTGTACGCCAGACAGAGGAGCTGGTCCGTCGCAAGCGTGATTCGGCGGCGGCGGCGCGCAAGAAGCCGCTTTCGGAGGATCTCGCCGACCTGGAGGCCCAGCTGCGCGGCATCCTGGCCACCAAGGTGGGCATCGTGCGCACGCGGCGCGGGGGTCGCCTCGTGATCGATTTCTACAGCGACGAGGAGCTCGACCGGCTCTACACCATCATCACGCGCGGTGCGGGCGGGCCGGCATCCGCTACCGACGCGTCCGCCATCACCATCGAGGAGGTCGCCCAGTGACCGTCCAACCGGCCGGGCGCACCCGCCGCAGCAAGGCGTCGACGGAGTACACCGCCGCCAACATCCAGGTGCTGGAGGGGCTGCAGGCCGTCCGCAAGCGCCCTGGCATGTACATCGGCTCAACCGACGAGCGTGGCCTGCACCAGCTGGTGTGGGAGGTCGTCGACAACAGCATCGACGAGGCTATGGCCAACGTGGCCACCCGCATCGACGTGACCATCCATGCCGATGGCAGCGTCGAGGTCGTGGACGACGGCCGCGGCATTCCCGTTGGCAAGCACGCCAGCGGCAAGGATGCGCTCGAGGTAGTGCACACGGTGCTGCACGCCGGCGGCAAGTTCGGTGGTGGAGGCTACAAGGTGTCCGGCGGGCTGCACGGCGTGGGCGTCAGCGTGGTGAACGCCCTCTCGACCCGCATGCGGGTGGAAGTGCTGCGCGACAAGAAGCGCTACGTGCAGGAATATCACGAGGGGGGCGCGCCAACCGGCAAAGTCAGGCAGACCGGCGGCGAGGCGGAAGCGAACCGCGGGCTCGACCCGGGTTGGTCCCGCCACCATGGCACGCGGACCTTCTTCACGCCCGATCCGACCATCTTCGAGACGCTCGACTACTCGTGGGAGACGATCGCCACCAGGCTGCGCGAGAGCGCGTACCTGAACAAGGGCGTCTGGATCACGTTGCGCGACCTGCGCAGCGATCGGGAGAAGAACTTCTACTTCGAGGGCGGCGTGACCAGCTTCGTGCGGCACCTAAACCGGCGTCGCGACGTGCTGAACCCGAAGCCCATCCACGTCGAGCGCGTCGTGGACGGCACCAGCGTCGAGGTTGCGCTGCAGTACAACGACGGCTTTGCCGAGAACGTGCTGGCCTTCGCGAACAACATCCACACCGTCGATGGCGGAACGCACGTCACCGGCTTCCGCGCAGCGCTTACCAGCTCGCTGAACGACTGGGCCCGCAAGTCCAGCACGCTGTCCGAGAAGGACGCCAACCTGGCCGGCGACGACGTCCGCGAAGGCCTCACCGCGGTCATCAGCGTCAAGCTCACCGATCCGCAGTTCGAGGGCCAGACAAAGGCCAAGCTGGGCAATGCCGACGTGAAGGGCATCGTGCAGACAGTGGTCACCGACGGGATCATTCAGCACCTGGAGGAGAACCCGGCCGACGGGCGGCGGATCATCGAGAAGAGCGTGACGGCCGCGCGTGCGCGGGAGGCGGCTCGCAAGGCCCGCGACCTGGTCATTCGCAAGGGAGCGCTCGACGGCATGGCACTGCCGGGCAAGCTGGCCGACTGCCAGGAGCGGGACCCGGCGCGCAGCGAGCTGTACATCGTCGAGGGCGACTCCGCAGGCGGATCGGCCAAGCAGGCGCGTGACCGGCGTTTCCAGGCGGTGCTGCCCATGTTCGGCAAGATGCTGAACGTGGAGAAGGCGCGCCTGGATCGCGTGCTCTCCAGCGAGAAGGTGCGCCCCCTGATCATTGCCCTGGGCGCGGGCATCGGCGACCAGTTCGACATCAGCAAGCTCCGCTACCACCGCATCTGCCTGCTGTCGGACGCCGATGTCGACGGCGCACACATCACGACGCTGCTGCTCACCTACTTCTATCGGCACATGCCCGACGTCATCGACAACGGCTACCTCTACATCTGCCAGCCGCCGCTGTATCGGATCAGCACCGGCAAGGTGACGCGCTACGCGAAGGACGAGAAGGAGCGCGACCAGGCGATCAAGGACCTCTCGCGCGAGGGCAAGACAAAGAACGTCGGGGTGCAGCGCTTCAAGGGTCTGGGCGAGATGAACGCCGACCAGCTGTGGGAGACCACCATGAACCCCGACACGCGGACGCTCCTGCAGGTGTCCGTGCGGGAGGCCGCCGGGGCCGATGAGATCTTCAGCACGCTCATGGGCGAGCGCGTCGAGCCTCGCCGTGACTTCATCCGGGGCGAGGCTCGCAAGGTCCGCAACCTGGACTTCTAGTTGGAGCGAACAAGAGAGAGACAGATGCCCAGCCGACACGTAGCCGACATTCGACAGGTCGCGGCGAAGACTGGCCGCAAGCTGGAGGAGTGGTGCGAGCTGCTCGAGGCCAACGGGGTTGGCGACCGACGCGAGGCGGTCAACTTCCTGCGTGACGGCTACGCCGTCAGCCACGCCTTTGCGCTGGCGATCGCGGACCATTGCCTGCGGCGCTCGGACGATGACGACTTCGTGGATCCCGGCCGCTGGGCTGATGACGACGAGGAGGGCGACCGCTGGTGAGCTCCGCTTCCCGTCGCGAGGGCTCCATCGGCAGCAGCCGATCCATTGTCGGCGGTGACGGCCGGCGCTACGCGTTCGCAGATCACAACTGCTTCGCCTGCGGCGACAAGAACCCAATCGGCATGCGGCTGCACATCGAGCTCGGCGAGGGCACTGCCAGCACGAGCTGGACGCCCGGCGCCGACTTCGTGGGCTGGGAGGACAAGGTCCACGGCGGCCTGCTGGCCACGCTCCTGGACGAGGTGATGGCCTGGGCCCCGTCCAGCTACGACTCGTGGGCCGTCACCGCCGAAATGCGGATTCGCTACCGCTCGCCGGCCAATCCGGGCGAGGAGCTGTCGGCCCGCGCCTGGGTCGACCAGCGCAGAAGGCGGATCTACCACGTGCGCGGCGAGGTCCGTGGCGCGGACAAGCGCCTGATCGCCGATGCGGAGGGTCGCTTCCTGGGCGCCAGCCCCACCCAGAAGGCAGACCTGAAGGCCCGATACGCCCTGCCGCCGGCGACAAACGCGACACGACCGACACGACCTGCACGAACTAGGGAGCAGAGCACCGTCCGATGACCATGCAGACCGGCAACATCCGCCCCGTCGCCATCGAGGACGAGATGCGCTCCGCGTACATCGACTACGCGATGAGCGTGATCGTGGCGCGGGCGCTGCCGGACGTGCGCGACGGGCTCAAGCCAGTCCATCGGCGAATCCTGTACACGATGCACGAGATGGGGCTGCGCTCGAACGTGGCCTACCGCAAATGCGCGGGCATCGTGGGTGAGGCGATGGCCAAGTACCACCCGCATGGCGACCTGGCCCTGTACGACACGCTCGTCCGCCTGGCGCAGGACTTCAGCCTGCGCTACCCGCTTGTCGACGGCCAGGGCAACTTCGGCTCGGTCGACGGCGATCCGCCGGCTGCCATGCGCTACACCGAGGCACGGATGGCGGCGATTGCCGACGAGATGCTCGGCGACATCGAGAAAGAAACCGTCGACTTCGTCGACAACTACGACGGTCGGCTTCGCCAACCCACCGTCCTGCCGTCCAAGCTGCCGAACCTGCTGGTCAACGGCTCCAGCGGAATCGCCGTGGGCATGGCGACCAACATCCCGCCGCACAACCTCAACGAAGTCGCCGACGCGGCAATCGCGCTGATCAACAACCCGGAGCTGACCGTGGACGAGCTATGCGAGATCGTCACCGGCCCCGACTTCCCGACAGGGGGCACCATCTTCCGCTTCGAGGACCAGCGCTCCTCCATCACGGGCGAGAAGGAGCGGATCGACGTCATCCGGCACATGCAGGCCACGGGACGCGGTCGCGTCGTCATCCGCGGACAGGTTGCCTTCGAGGAGATCCGTCCCGGACGCATGGCGGTGGTCGTCACCGAGCTGCCGTACCAGGTCAACAAGACCACCCTCATCGAGAAGATGGCGGACCTGGTGAACTCCAAGAGGATCACCGACGTAAGCGACATTCGCGACGAAAGCGACAGGAACGGGATGCGGATCGTCGTCGAGGTCAAGCGCGACGGCTCGCCGCACACCGTCATGCAGCAGCTCTTCAAGCACACGGCGCTGCAGACCAGCTTCAGCGCCAACATGCTCGCGCTGGTCGACGGCCAGCCGCAGACGCTGAGCCTGAAGCGGATGCTCGAGCACTACATCGGCTACAGGCGGGAAGTCGTACGCCGCCGCACCGAGTTCGACCTCGCCAGAGCGCAGGAGCGGGCGCACATCCTCGAGGGCCTGAAGATCGCCCTCGACAACCTGGACGAGGTGATCGCCACCATCCGGGCGGCCGCGGACGTGGACGCCGCACGGGCCAGCCTGATGTCGCGCTTCTCGCTGACCGACGTCCAGGCCAACGCCATCCTGGAGATGCAGCTCCGCCGGCTGGCCGCGCTCGAGCGCAAGAAGATCGAAGACGAGTACCGCCAGATCATCCAGCTCATCGCCAGCCTCGAGGACCTGCTGGCCAATCCACGCAAGATCTCGCAGGTCATCACCGACGAGCTTACCGAGCTGAAGCGCAAGTACGGCGACGAGCGAAAGACTCGCATCCAGGCCGATGCGAACCGTGAGCTGACTGCCGAGGACCTCGTCGCGGCGGAGGACGTGGTCGTCACCCTGAGCCAGCGCGGGTACATCAAGCGGCAGCAGATCGGCACCTTCCGCTCGCAGCGTCGCGGCGGCAAGGGGAAGCTGGCCATGATCACCCGCGAGGAGGATGCGGTCCGCCACCTGCTGGTGGCGAACACCCACGACTACATCCTCTTCTTCACCAACCGCGGGCGCGTGTTCATCACCCGGGTCCACACGCTGCCGGAGGCCAGCCGTCAGGCAAAGGGCCTGCCGATCATCAACCTGCCGGGCGTGCAGGTCGACCAGGGCGAGTACGTCAGCGCCATCATCACCCTGCCGCAGTTCGAGCCCGGCCACTTCATGGTCATGGCCACCAGGGGCGGCATGGTCAAGAAGACCTCGCTGGCCGAGTACGCCAAGATCCGCGCCAATGGCCTGATCGCCATCTCCCTGGTGGACGGAGACGAGCTGCGCTGGGTCGGCCTGACGGACGGCCAGAGCGACGTGATCCTGGCCACCCGCAAGGGCCAGGCGGCTCGCTTCCACGAGCAGGAAGTGCGGGCCATGGGCCGCGACACGCGCGGCGTGACCGGCATTCGCCTGAAGAAGGGTGACGAGGTGGTCGGCATGGAGATCGTGGTGCCGGCCGGCGAGCTGCTGGTCGTCACCGAACAGGGATTCGGCAAGCGCACGCCGCTCGACGAGTTCCCCGTCAAGCATCGGGCCACAGGTGGCGTGATCGCCAACTCGCTGAACGCCGATACCGGCGACGTGGC
>DATAOD010000024.1:0-1780 GCA_036265975.1 Candidatus Limnocylindria bacterium | reverse complement strand
ATTGCTGCCGCGTGCCGACCGCCGGGCGCTGCGGACGCGCTGGCGCAAGCCTCGGCGGCGCGCCGTGCCGTCGCCCTCGGCGATGGCGGACTGGCTGGCCCGGTTCCACGACGCCGCGGCCGGCATGCCGCGCCCGCCCGGCAGCGCGATCATCCCGGCGATGGCTGAGCCGGTCCGTGCCCTGTGGCAGGTCAACCAGGCGCTGCTCGGATTTCTCCAGACGCACCGGCGGCTGGCGGTGGCGACCCTGGACATGGACGCCACGCTGATCGAAACCCACAAACGCGAAGCCCTGCCCTGCTACAAGGGGTTCAAGGCCTACCAGCCGCTGAACTGCTGGTGGGCGGAACAGGGCGTCGTGCTGCACTCGGAGTTCCGAGACGGCAATGTCCCGGCTGGTTATCAGCAGCTTCGGGTGTTGAAGGATTGTCTGGCCGCGGCAGTGGCCACTGGCATAACCAAGGTTTATCTGCGTTCAGACTCGGCGGGCTACCAGCAGGACCTGCTGCTGTACTGTGGGGAAGGCAAGGACGCGCGGTTCGGGGTAATCGAGTTCGCGGTCAGCGCCGATGTGACCGAGGAGTTCCGCAAGGCCGCCCGGGCCGTGGCCGACGCGGATTGGCAGCCGCTGTACCGGACCGTCGAGGGCCAGCATTACAAGACCGACCAGGAGTTCGCCGAGGTTTGCTTCGTGCCGGCCTGGGCCGGGCACAGCCGGCGGCGTGCCGACTACCGCTTCCTGGCGATCCGCGAACCCTTGCGGCAGTTGGACTTGGGCGACGCTGGGCAGTTGCCGTTTCCCACTGAGGAGTTCGCCGCCAAGGGTCGCTTCAAGCTGTTCGGCATTGTCACCAACCGCACGCTGCCAGGCGATCAGGTGATCTGGTGGCTGCGCGAACGCTGCGGCAAGAGCGAGGAGGCCCATGCGGTCATGAAGACCGATCTGGCCGGCGGCCGGATGCCGAGTGGGCTGTTCGGAGCCAACGCCGCGTGGTGGACGATCATGATCCTGGCCCACAACCTGAATGCCGTGATGAAGCGGCTGGTGCTGGGACCGGCGTGGATCGCACGGCGCATGAAGGCGCTGCGCTTTTCCCTGATCAACCTGCCCGGCCGGATCATCCGCCACGGCCGCCGCCTGATCATCCAGGTCGTTGGCGCCGGCGAGACGCTGGCGCTGCTGCTGTCCGCCCGCCGCACCATCCTTGCCCTGGCGGTCGCGCCGAGCGGATGACGCTCCGCCCCCAGTCCCGACCCCACTGATGATTCATCGACTGCAACGTCAGCAATCCCGGCGCTTGCCTCAGGGTCAGCCGACTCACCTGCTTTGCGATTGGTGCCGGCCGCACAGACCCGCAAAGCGCGCAACCGGGCATCACACGGCCTCACAATGCCGGCCTTACGTCCTGCGTCGGCCGAAGACAGAGTCCCCATCACCTTACCACGCTATCACTGCCAGCGGTGATCCGGGATCCTGGCTGCTTCACCATCTTGACATACGCATTATCGTCTCCCTTGACGACATCCCGCGCGATCTGCGTGTCGATCACGCCAGGATTTACCGCGTTCACGCGGATGCCGTGCCTGACGTACTCCAAGGCGGCGGTGCGCGTCAGACCGACCACCCCGTGCTTGGAGGCGATGTAGGAGCCGATACCAGGATTGCCGGTCAGCGCGCCGACCGACGCATTGTTGACGATCGCGCCGCTGCCCTGCCGTTCCATGTGCCGCAGTTCCTGCTTCATGCAACTCCACACACCGCGCAAGTTGATTCCGATCA
>DATAOD010000023.1:0-4587 GCA_036265975.1 Candidatus Limnocylindria bacterium | reverse complement strand
GCCCGCGGCGAGAACCTTGTCGCGGTCCTCGGCGCACACCTGGTCGGCCTCGGCCAGCGCGGCCTGGTACTGCTGAGGCGTGGCCTCCAGCACGTTCGTGCCCTGCCGATGCAGGATCTCGGCGGCCATCATCTCCGTGTTGCCGCCCAGCAGGATGTCTGTGCCGCGGCCCGCCATGTTGGTGGCGATCGTCACCGCGCCGGAGCGGCCGGCCTGGGCCACGATCTCCGCCTCCTTATCGTGGAACTTGGCGTTCAGCACGTTGTGCTTGATGCCACGTCGCTTGAGCAGGTCGGCCAGCATCTCGCTGACGGCTACGCTGATCGTGCCGACCAGCACCGGCCGGCCCTTGTCGTGCTCCTCGGCGATCTCCTCGATGACCGCGTTCCACTTGCCCTTCTGGTTGCGGAACACCAGGTCGGCAAAGTCGTCGCGGATCATGTCGCGGTTGGTGGGCACCACCACGACCTCCAGGCCGTAGATCTTGCTGAACTCCTCCGCCTCGGTCTCCGCGGTACCGGTCATGCCGGCCAGCTTGTCGTACATCCGGAAGTAGTTCTGGAAGGTGACCGTGGCCAGCGTGCGCGACTCGTTCTGGATCTTGACGCCTTCCTTGGCCTCGACCGCCTGGTGCAGGCCCTCGGACCAGCGCCGGCCCGGCATCAGCCGGCCCGTGAACTCGTCGACGATGATGACCTCGCCGTCCTTGACGACGTAGTCGCGATCGCGTTGGTAGAGGACCTCGGCCTTCAGCGCCTGCTCCAGGTGGCGGGCCATGGAGAAGTCGTTGCCGAACAGGTTATCCACGCCCAGCCAGCGCTCCATCTTGTCGGTGCCGGCCTCCGTGATGGCCACCTGCTTGTACTTCTCGTCGACGATGTAGTCCTCCTCCGCGGTGAGCCGCGGGGTGAGGCGCGCGAACTGGATGTACTTGTCGGCCGATTCCTCGGCCTGGCCCGAGATGATCAGCGGGGTGCGCGCCTCGTCGATCAGGATGTTGTCGACCTCGTCCACGATGGCGAAGAAGTGGCCGCGCTGGACGCGCTGGCCCAGGTCGATGACCAGGTTGTCGCGCAGGTAATCGAAACCGAATTCGTTGTTGGTGCCGTACGTGACATCGGCGGCGTAGGCGGCCTGGCGGTCGACCGGCCGCAGGTTCTGCAGGCGCTCATCGGTCTGCGGGAAGTCGGGGTCGTACACGAACGCCGCGTCGTGCTGGATGCTGCCGGCGCTCATGCCAAGCCGATGGAAGACCGCCCCGATCCATTGCGCGTCGCGCTTGGCCAGGTAGTCGTTCACGGTCACCACATGCACCCCGCGGCCGGTCAGCCCGTTGAGGTAGGCAGCCAGCGGCGCCACGAACGTCTTGCCCTCGCCCGTCTTCATCTCCGCGATGGCGCCGCGGTGCAGCACCGTGCCGCCGACCAGCTGCACGTCGTAATGCCGCTTGCCAAGGGCACGCTTCATGGCCTCGCGGACAGCCGAGAACGCGCGCGGCAGCACCTCGTCCAGCGCCCGGTCGATCTCCTCGCGCTCTCGCTTGCGCTGCTCCTTTCGCTCCTCGCTGTGGCGGGCCGGATCGCTGCCGGTGAGCTCCGTTTCCTCTTGCTCGTCGGCCGGCACCTCGCGCAGCTCGATGGGCACCAGCAGCTCGCCCAGCCTGTCCTGCAGGATGGCGCGCAGCGACTCGGTCGTGCCGCGCAGCTCGCTGTCGGACAAGGCCTCGAACTCGGGCTCGAGCGCGTTGATCTCCTCGACCAACGGCTCCAGGCGGCGGACCTCGCGCTCGTTGGAGTCCACCAGCCGGGAAAGGAACTTCATCATGGGAGCCCCGAGTATATCCGCGAAGCCGATGCGGCCATCTCAGCCCTGCCGGTCGCACGCGCTTGCGCTGGGACGGATATCCGACCAGGCCAGGGACTCCACGGGGCGCCGGTTTGCGCAAGGGATATGTATCCGACCAGGCGGAGCCGTGGATTGCACCGCACGCAATTTGTCGACACGTTCGGTGCTCGGGCGTCGCGAATCTGATCCACGTGGAAGAACGATGCGGAGTCGGCTGGCCTGACCGCGGACGTGGGTCGCTAGCTATCGCGTGTGCAATTCGCTGCCGGCGTCGCCCCTCCGCGCCGGCTGGCCTACGCTCCCGGCGGGCGATCCAGTGCCCGCTCCTCGGCAACCTCGGTCGGAGAGGCGCCGAGCTCGTGGATCCGAAGGCGCCACACCGGTGAGAACCAGATCACCGCAGCTCCGCACAGCGCCCCCAGCGGCGCGATGACGGCGACCGCGCGGAGGCCGATGACCTCCGCCAGCAGGCCAGCCGCCAGCGTGGCGACGAGCTGCGCCGCCCCCGATGCGACCAGGATGGTCGAGGCGACGCGGCCCAGCAGCTGGTTCTCGACGGTTGCCTGGCGGACCGTCTGCTCGCTGATCGCGTACATCGTGTCGCCGCCGTCGCCGACCAGCTGCTGGGCGACCAGGAAGCCGGCGGCGAGGATCGGCGCCCCGGCAGGCGCGAGCGGCACGAAGGCATTCCCCAGGGCGGCCAGCAGGAGGCCGCCGACCGCGGTTGGCCCGATGCCCCAGCGACGCGTGGCACGGCCAGCAACCAGCGCACCGATCAGCGAGCCGAGCCCGCCGGCGCCGGTGATCAGCCCAATGGCCGCCGGGCCCAGCTGCAGCACCTGGAACGCGAAGAGGAGGTAGGTCGCGCCGAAGACGCCCCACAGCACGCCGTGGGTCATCTCCGTCAGGGCCAGCGCGCGAAGCACCGGCTCGTGGCGCACCAGGGCCAGCCCGTCGCGGATCTCGGCCGCGATCCGGCGCCGCCCGGCGGCAGGCGGTGGCGAAGGCTCGGTGGCGCGGATGGAGCCAAGCAGCAGGGCTGAGGCAACGAAGCTCACCGCGTCGACCAGGATGGCGATCGGTGCCGTGAATACCTGGACCAGGAATCCGCTCACGCCGAACGCGGTGAACTCGGCCGCCGAGCCGCTGGCGGCGATCGCCGAGTTGGCGTCGACCAGCTGCTCGCGGCGCACGACGGTCGGGAGGTAGGCATTGTCGGCCGCATCGAAGAAGGTGGTCAGCACGGCGGTCATCAGGGTCACTGCGAACAGCTGGGCCAGCGTGAGCACGCCGAGCACGAAGGCGAGCGGGACCGAGGCCAGCAGCAGCGCGCGCCCGACATCGGCCCAGATGAGGACCGGCCTGCGACGGAGCCGATCCACCCAGACGCCGGCGACCAGCCCGAAGCCGGTGGCCGCCAGCACGTCGAGCGAGCGCAGGATGGCGACCTCGAACGGTCCGGCGGAGAGCACCAGGATCGCGACGAACGGCAGCGCCATGCGGGTGATGAGCGAGCCGAAGATGGAAATGGTCGCCGCCGTCCAGATGCGGACGAAGGCGCCGTTGCGCCACAGCGGTGACGCGAACGCGCGCGGCATTACGCCGGCGAGTCGCTAGCGCTCGATGGGAATCGCGGGCGCCTCATCCTCCTCGTCGGCGTGGCTGCCCCAGAACGTCATCTCCTCGACCAGCTGGACCTCGGAGGAGAAGAGCGCTCCGACGCTCTCGCCGCGATGGATACGCTTGATGGCTTCCCCAAAGAGCGGCGCCACGCTGAGGACCGTGATCAGTCCCTCGGGGACGTCGTCGGGCAGGGGGATCGTGTCCGTGACGATCACCTCGCGCAACGGGCTGGCCGCGATCCGGTCGATGGCCGCGCCGGAGAAGATGCCGTGGGTCGCGCAGGTGTAGATCTCGCGTGCCCCCTCAGCGACCAGGGCCTGGACCGTCTCCATCAGCGACCCCGCGGTGTCGATCTCGTCATCGATGATCACGGCCGTCTTGCCGGCAACCTCGCCGATGACGTTCATCAGCTCGGTGCGGTCCTCGTTGCCCAGCCGCCGCTTCTCCACGACCGCGAGCGGCGCCGACAGGATCTCGGCGAAGCGGCGCGCGCGCTTCGCGAAGCCCAGCTCGGACACGACCACGACATCGGGCAGGTCCTTGGCGGTGATGTACCGGCTCAGGATGTTGATGGCGGTCAGCTCGTCAACCGGGATGCTGAAGAAGCCCTGGATCTGGCCCTGGTGCAGGTCCATGGTCAGGACTCGATCGGCGCCGGCCACGGTCAGCATGTCGGCGATCAGCCGCGCCGTGATGGGGACGCGAGGCTGGTCCTTCTTATCGGAGCGGCTGTAGCTGTAGTACGGGATGACGGCCGTGATGCGCCCCGCGCTGGCGCGCTTGAAGGCGTCGATCATGATCAGCAGCTCCATGATCGACTGGTTCACAGGCCGCGAGGTGGGCTGCACCAGGAAGACGTCCTGCTCGCGGACGTTCTCCATGACGCGCACGAAGATGTTCTCGTTCGCGAACTGGAAGACCTCGACCTGGCCCATGTGGGTCCGCAGGTAGCGGCAGATCTGCTCGGCCAGCGGCCGGTTGGCATTACCGGCGTAGATGCTGAACTCGTCGGCGTACACGTGATCTCCTCGCCCGATCTGGTTCGCCCGATCCCGGAACCCGATTCTAGCCGCTCGCGGCCGGCTCTTCCTCGTCGGGCGCGGGCTCCGGGTTGCGGTC
>DATAOD010000022.1:0-2369 GCA_036265975.1 Candidatus Limnocylindria bacterium | reverse complement strand
CCGTGCGCACCCATGAGCGACAGTCGCCCGGCACGAACCGCGCTGAGCGACGCTCACTACTCCTCGTCGACGGATGCAGGCGTCTCCGCTGCCGCTGAGCAGACGCCCGCTGCGGACTGCGATGAAGGAGGGCCTCCTCGGTGGGACGCTCGTCGTGTCACCGAGAAGCGAGTCCAAGGAGGCCCGTCTTCATGTTGCACGCTGGATTGGATCTGAGTCGCCGCAAGGTCGACGTGTGCCTGCTCTCGCCGGCCGGCGAGATCATCGACGAGTGGGCCTCGCCGCCGGACGCCGACGGGCTGCGCGGGCTGGCGGCGCGCGCCGCGATGTGGGGGCCCGCAGTGCGTGGGGTCATCGAGTCGATGAACGGGGCGCGGTTCGTGCACGACCGTCTGGAAGAGCACGGCTGGGACGTGCTGATCGCCGACGCCCAGAAGGTCAAGGGTCTGGCGCCGTTGGCGTGCAAGACCGACAAGATCGACGCCAGGGTGCTGGCCACGCTGTCGGCCCGCGATCTGGTCCCGGAGATCTGGCTGCCGGACCCGTCGATCCGTCGCGAGCGCGAGCTGGCCCGCTTTCGCCTGCATCTCGTCCGGCACCGCACGACGCTGAAGAACCGCATCCACGCCACGCTGATCGCCTTCGGCCATCCGTGCCCGGTCTCCGACCTGTTCGGCCACGCCGGGCGCGAGCTGCTTGACCGCCTCGCGATCCCACAGCCGTGGCGCAACAACCTCGAGGTCAGTCTCGCGTTGATCGATGACCTCGAGCTACGGATCTCCGAGCTGACGGTGCAGCTCAAGCGCCAGGGCGCCGACCACCGTTACATCCCCGTGTTGATCACCGCAGCGGGGATCGGCTGGATCAACGCGTTCACCATCGCCTCGGAGATCGGCGACATCGCCCGCTTCGCGTCACCGGCCAAGCTCTGCGGCTACACCGGCCTGTGCCCGCGGGTCAAGCAGTCCGGCGGCGTCGACGCCCGCGGCCCGATCTCCAAGCACGGTCCCAAGTATCTGCGCTGGGCGCTGTTCGAGGCCGCCATGAACGCCTGCAAGCACCCCTACTACGCCGAGCGCTACCAACACACCAAGCGACGGCTGGGCCGCCAACGCGGCCCCAAGGTCGCCCAGATCGACCTCTCACGCCGGCTGACCGAGGCGATCTGGCACATGCTCACCCGCAACCAGCCCTTCGCTCCGGCAGGTGCCCCTTTTCGTCTAGCCGCCTGACGGCTCATTTCGGACATGCACCGCCGGACGAGCCACTCCGATTTCGCCAAGTCCCCGCACATCACGGGGCGATAGAGAGATGAGCACCGCTCGACACCCACAACCCACCCGAGGCCCCTGAGCACCGGCCGACAACACCAACGCCATTGATGTCATGAAGGAGCGGGCCTCCTAGCGACCCGGTGCCCGGGGCGCTATGCCACGGGCGCTGAGCAAAACCCCGGATCGAGGGAGGCCCACAGATGCATTCTGTCGGCATCGACTTGCACCGCAAGCGCTCGCACATCGCGGTCATCGACGAGGAGGGCGAGCAGCTGATCTCGCGGCGGATCATCAACGACGCGCAGACGTTGCTGACCTTGTTGGAGGGCGTCGGGGAGTGCCGGGTCGCGCTGGAAGCGACCTACGGCTGGGAGTGGCTGGCCGACGTGCTCCAAGACGCCGGCTATGAGCTGCACCTCGCGCACCCGATGCGCACCAAGGCGATCGCGTCTGCGCGGGTCAAGACCGACGCCGTCGACGCACGCACGCTGGCGCAGTTGTTGCGCGCCGATCTGCTGCCCGAGGCGTACATCGCGCCGCGCGAGCTGCGCGACCTGCGCGATCTGTTGCGCCACCGCGTGGCGCTGACGCGGATGCGCTCGGCGCTGAAGAACCGCGTCTCGGCGGTGCTGGCCAAGAACGGCATCGAGCGCCCCTACAGCGACCTGTTCGGCCCCGGCGGCCTGCGGTTCCTGGCCGAGCTCGAGCTGCGCGAGGGCCCGCGGCGGCGGCTGGACAGCACGCTGGCGCTGATCGGCGACTTCACGCGCGAGATCGACGCCAGCAGCGGTGAGATCGACGCCCGCGCCGGCGACGACCCCTACGTGGCGGTGCTGTGCCAGATCCGCGGGGTGGGGCGCTACATCGCGATGCTCGTTATCGCCGAGGTCGGCGACATCACCCGCTTTGCCACCGCCCGGCGGCTGTGCTCGTGGGCCGGGCTGACCCCGACCGTCCCCAGCTCCGACGGCAAGGCGCGCCTGGGGCACATCTCAGGCCAGGGCTCCCCACCGCTGCGCTGGGCCTTGGTCGAGGCCGCCCAGCACTCCGCCAGCGGCGGCGGCCCGCTGCGCGACAGCTACGAACAGATCGCTA
>DATAOD010000021.1:0-2049 GCA_036265975.1 Candidatus Limnocylindria bacterium | reverse complement strand
CGGCTTCCGCTGACGCCCAACGGCAAGCTCGACCGGCGTGCGCTGCCGGCGCCTGAGATGCCGGCTTGTGGGGTGCGGCGTCTGCCGCGCACGCCGCAGGAGGAGATGCTGTGCGCGCTGTTTGCCGAGGTGCTGGGGGTTGAGCGCGTCGGCATTGACGACAACTTCTTCGACCTTGGGGGTCACTCGCTGCTGGCGACGCGGCTGATCAGCCGCATCCGGTCGACGCTGGATGTGGAGATTGCGATCCGCAGCCTGTTCGAAGCTCCGACGGTGGAGGGGCTGGTCAAGCGTGTGGCCGATGATGGCGAGGCGGCACGTCCGGCGTTGCGTGCTTTGGCGCGTCCGGCCGAGATCCCGTTGTCGTTTGCGCAGCGCCGGCTGTGGTTCCTCAACCGGCTGGAGGGGGAGAACGCCGGTGATCGGGGCGCGAGCTACACGATCCCGCTGGCGGTGCGGCTGAGCGGGGATTTGGACCGGGCGGCGCTGGCGGCGGCGGTTGGCGACGTGGTGGAGCGTCACGAGAGCCTGCGCACGATCTTCCCGGACCGGCTGGGGGTGCCGCGGCAGGAGATCCTGGCGGCGTCTGCGGCGCCTGTGCGGCTGGCGGTGAGCGCGGTGAGCGCGGCTGGGCTGGGGCAAGCTCTTGCCGAGGCGGCGGGGCGCGGCTTCGACCTTGCGGTCGAGCCGCCGTTGCGGGCGCAGTTGTTTGAGCTTGCGCCGAACGCGGCGGGCGAGCGCGAGCACGTGCTGCTGCTGGTGCTGCATCACATTGCCGGCGACGGCTGGTCGCTGGCGCCGCTGCTGCGGGATCTGGGGCAGTGCTATGGAGCGCGGCGCAAGGGCGAGCGGCCTGCGCTGGCGGCGTTGCCGGTGCAATATGCCGACTACACGCTGTGGCAGCACGCGGTTTTGGGTTTGGAGGAGGATGGCGGGAGCGCGATTGCGCGCCAGCTTTCGTTCTGGACGCAGACGCTCAAGGAGCTTCCGGATCAGATCGATCTTCCGAGCGACCGGGGGCGGCCTGCAGTGGCGAGCCATCGCGGGGGGCGCATCTCGTTTGCGCTGGGGCGGGAGCTTCACGCCGGGCTGCTTGCGCTGGCGCGGGCGAGCGGGGCGAGCCTGTTCATGGTGCTGCAGGCTGGGCTTGCGGCCTTGCTGACGCGGCTGGGTGCGGGCAACGACATTGCGATTGGCAGCCCGATTGCGGGGCGCACCGACAGCGCGCTCGACGATCTGGTGGGGTTCTTCGTCAACACCTTGGTGCTGCGCACCGACACTTCGGGGGATCCGAGCTTCCGCGAGCTGATCTTGCGGGTTCGCAGCAGCAACCTAGCGGCCTACGGCCACCAGGAGCTTCCGTTTGAGCGGCTGGTGGAGGTGCTCAACCCGGCGCGTTCGCTTTCGCGGCATCCGCTGTTCCAGGTGATGCTGGTGTTGCAGAACAACGCCGAGGTTGGGCTGGAGCTTGCGGGGCTGCGGGCGCGCTTTGAGCCGGTGGAGAGCGCCAGCGCCAAGTTCGACCTGTCGGTGAGCCTGGCGGAGCGGCGCGGCGCGGACGGCTCGCCGGCGGGGATTGCGGGCAGCCTGGAATACGCCACCGACCTGTTCGAGCGCGAAAGCGTGGAGGCGATGGCGGGCCGGCTGGTCCGGCTGCTGGAGGCGGCGCTGGCCGATCCCGAGCGTGCGATCGGGGGACTGGAGATTCTCGCCCCGGCGGAGCGGCGCACCATCCTGCGGGAGTGGAACGATACTGCGCGCGCGCTGGCGCCGGCCACCTTGCCCGAGCTGTTTGCGGCGCAGGTGGCCAAGACCCCGGATGCGACCGCGGCGGTGTTCGAAGCAGACAGCCTCAGTTATGGCGAGCTCGATGCGCGCTCGAGCCAGCTGGCGCATCATCTGCGCGCGCTCGGGGTCGGGCCCGAGGTGGTGGTGGGGCTGTGCCTGGAGCGCTCGCTGGAGATGCTGGTTGCGCTGCTCGCCATCCTCAAGGCCGGCGGCGCCTATCTGCCGCTCGACCCCGACTACCCGCGCGAGCGGCTGGCCTTC
>DATAOD010000020.1:0-1878 GCA_036265975.1 Candidatus Limnocylindria bacterium | reverse complement strand
GGAAGCTCGCTCATGACTTCATCGTGCCAGGGCCTGGGCTGGTCCCGCTCACGGACCGGACGCGGTGCTGGCCCCGGCAGTTGCTGCTTGACGCCTGCTCGGTGGCCGGGCCGGGTGGCTTGATCCCGCCACGGCCTGTTTTGTGATCGCCTCGCCGACCTGGTCGAGGAAGTCCTTGAGGGTCGCCTCGGCCGCCGGTGCAATAGCACCCGGTCGATGGTCTTCCCGACCGCCCCGAGCAGGGTCATTGCGTAGTCCTGTAGTCCCTGGTCAAGGTCATGATCGCTTCGTTGGGATGTCGACCGTGGCGGCGTAGGGCGCGGGCGATGTTGGTGGCTCCGGCGAGGCGGTGCAGGCTGATGGCCAGGTTGCGGAGGATGGCCATGACCTCCGGGCCGCTGCCGGTGCGGGCCTGGTGGAGATCCTCACCGAACGTGACGTCCCGCACCCAGTGGAGCTTGTTCTCGATGTGCCAGTGGCCGCGGATCCAGGTGGCCAGGTCAGCGGGCTGGGCCTGTTCGGCGGGCAGGGTGCAGATGGCGTAGACGACCTCGCGGCGCCGGCCGCCCTTACGGTTGATCGGCGTGCTGACGCGGGTGATCTTGATGGCCTGGGCGGCGTGCGGGAACCCGAGCCCGGCCGCGACGGTGACCGCCTTGACGGTGCGGTTCTCGATCCGGCCGTGGCCGTGGCTGGTGTTGACGTGGCCGACCGGGACGTCCTTCCAGGGCAGCGCCTTCAGCGTCGCGTGCAGGGTGGGCTGGTTGCCTTTCACCGTCACCAGCAGGTGCGCCCCTCGGGCGTGCAGGAATTCGGCGTGGCTGGTCTGGGCGTGCAGCGCGTCGACCGTGACGAGCACGTCGGTGAGGTCCTCGACCTGGTCCAGCAGGTCGCTGAACAGGGCAACCTCGTTGGTCTTGGCGTCCACGTCGACCTGGGCGACCACCACACCACGACCGTGCTCCACAGCCGCGAGCAGGTGCACTGGTCGGTTACCACGGCCGCGCGCATTGCGAGTGGCGCGCAGCGCCTTGCCGTCCACCGCCAGCACCAGCCGCGGCCTGCACCGTCCCGGGACCACCGGCGTGGTGCTGGCCAGCACCGACCGCAGCCACGCCCCGAGCGCCTGTTGCAACCCGGCGGCGTCCACGCGGGTCAGGACCCGCCAGAACGTCACCGGGTCGGGCACCGCACCGGTCAGGCCCAGCTGCGAGCGCTGCTGGGCTGGCAGGTCCACGGCCCAGTCCGCGACCGCCGCGAACGAGCGCGCCCCGGCCATGACCGCGCACACCGCCACCGCCAGGAGTACCGCGAACGGGTACCTCACTCCGCGACGTGCCCGAGGATCGGGGGTCTGCGCGAGGGCCTCCACCAACAGCACCCGATCACGGCCTGTGACCGAGACCGTAAAGCTGCCCGGCGCGGCGACTGCCGCGGCAATCTCGCTCACCGCGGCGCAGATGCGAGACGATGACACAGCAGGCACGGCCCCTCCGTGATCACGAAGCTTCGACAACTTCATGATCTACACGCAGGTCGTGCCTGCCTCGCATCTCACCCCGGCGTGTCACGCACCATGTCCGCCCAGGTCATGGCCCTTCCCGCGGACAACGCAATGGCCCTGCCTCCCCGACGAGGCCGTCAGCCCGCAGACAAGCATTCTCCGACCGGCCCAGCCGCCACCCGGGCCCGTCAAGAATTCCGGCGCGGTGGATTCAGGCTAAGCCCAGGTTTTACTGTAAGACACTCACGCTGACGGCACGCTAGTATCCCACGACATGGATCAGGGCTCAGGTCGAACGAAGGAATGGTTGAGAGGACCGCTCGACCGCTACAGAAACTACGTTGAGCAATCGTTTCGACTCGCGAGCTTAGCCA
>DATAOD010000019.1:0-30830 GCA_036265975.1 Candidatus Limnocylindria bacterium | reverse complement strand
AGCAGAGCCGTCACGTGTGTCCCGGCCGCCGGCAGCTCACCGTCCAGCATGTGCCAGATGTCATCGCCGCGCTTCTTCGCGCCGGTCACCACCCACGAGCCGCCGCTGGCGCTCTCCAGCGTGCCGGCGTCCGCCGGCTGGCCACCACCGCCTGGATAGAAGACCGTGCGATCCAGCAGCACGGCGTTCGCCTCCGGGTCGACGGCCACGACATCGGCTTCGACTTCGCGCGCGTAAGCATCGCGGTAGCAGATGTTGTCGCTCACCTGGACAGGTTAGCGGGGTGCCGCGACGGCCCCATACGCAGGCTCCGGCCCGGCCACCAGCGCGCCGCCCATGAACAGCTCAAGGGTGTGCTCGATCTCCGCACGCAGGCGCTCGCGCGACAGGACGCCAGCGGCGCGCACCAGCGTGCCGCTGAGGAGGTCCACCAGCTGGTTGCCGTAGGTCTCGCGCAACTCCGGATGGCGCAGGGCCCCCGATGCCGCAAACTTCTCGAGCATCTGGTTGACGACGACGGGATAGCGCATCGTCTCCTGCGCGCGGCGGCGACGGACCGGGTCCGGATGCGTCGTCTCGCGGGCCACGGCGGCGATCAGCACCGGCTCGCGCGCTGCCACCGCGGCCAGCAGCCGCGCGACCTCGTGGAACAGCTGCTCAGGCGGCCGGTCGAGGTCGCCCATGACCGGGCCGGAAACCTCCTGTACGTATCGAGCTCCGATCTCGCACAGGAGCATCTCCTTGTACCCGAAGTAGTTGAAGACGCTGGTGCGGCTCATGCCGGCGGCACGTGCGATGTCGTCCATCGTCGTGGCTTCCACCCCGCGCTCGGCGAATAGCTTCGCGGCGGCGTCGACCAGGATTTTCCGGCTGGTCGCCTTCTTGCGCTCGCGGACGCCCATGCCTCGCCTCCGAACCGGCCCCCCGGGGGGCCACAGGCTAGCAGCCGCCGCCCCGGGGCGCATCAGGGTTGTTAGCATGCGTCATCCCCGACAACACTGATTGCACCGATGAGGCAAGGAATGGAGTTCCGCGCCGTCGTCGACGACCTGCTCGACGGCTTCTTCGCCCACTATCCGGTGCTTGCCACCGAGAAGGGCAACCACGACCACGACGACCGCTGGGATGACCTGTCCGATGCGGGACGGCGGAGCCGGCTGGCCTGGATCGGCGAGGCCGCCGACCGGTTGGAGGGCCTGGACGATGGCGCGCTGACGCGCGACGAGGCCATCGATCGGCGGATCCTGCTGCAGCAGCTGGCGGGCATGCGCTTCTACGAGGGGACGCTGGACGAGGGCTCGTGGCAGCCGCTGATGTACGTGTACATCTTCGGCGGCGGGCTGTTCGGGCTGCTGGCGCGCGAGTTCGCCCCGATTGAGCAGCGGCTGCGCAGCGCCGCGGGCCGGCTCCGAGCACTCCCGGCGGCGCTGGAGCAGGCGCGCGCCAGGCTGGAGGAAGGCGGACCGCGGCCGGTCAGCCAGCTGCACGCGCAGAAGGCGGTGGAGCGGCTGCCCGGCGTGCTGGAGCTGGTCGACACCGCTGTTGAAGAGGCGTCGAAGCTCGACGACGCGACCCTGCGTGACGAGGTCGCGGCCGCCGCCGATGAGGCACGCCCCGCACTGGCGGCCTTCGGCGACTGGCTGCGCGACGAGCTGCAACCGAAGGCCACCGGCGACTTCCGCCTTGGCCCCGAGCTCTACGCCCAGAAGTTCCGGCACGCGCTCAAGACCGACATGACGCCGGACCAGCTGCGCGATAGGGCCGCATCGGCCTATGACGAGGTCCGGGCGGAGATGCAGCGGCTGGCCCGAGAGCTGTGGCCGCGGTGGATGGCTGACGAGCCGATCCCGGACGACCCGGACCGCCTTGTCCGTCGGGTGCTGGACGCGATCGCCGCCGAGCACCCGCGAGCGGACGAGCTGCTCGACTTCTGCCGCGAGGAGAACGCGCGGATCCAGGCGTTCATCACCGAGCACGACGTCATCGGCCTGGCCGACGAGCCCCTGCAGATCGTGTGGACGCCCAGGTTCCTGCGCTCCTTCGGTGGCGCCATGCTGATCCCGCCCGGACCGCTGGACCGCGGGCTGGACTCGTTCTTCGCCATCACCCCCATGCCGGACGACTGGAGCGAGGAGCGCAAGGAGTCGTACCTGCGCGAGGACAACCTGCGCATGCTCCGACTGCTGACCATCCACGAGGCCGTGCCGGGCCACTACCTGCAGCTGGCCTACGCGAACCGCAGCGGCTCGCTGGTGCGCGCCATCTTCGAGTCAGGTGTCTTCGCGGAGGGCTGGGCCGTGTACGTGACCCAGGTGATGATGGACGTCGGCTACGGAGCCGATGATCCCGCCCTCATGCTCATCCACTGGAAGTTCTTCCTGCGCTCGATCACGAACACGCTGATGGACCTGCGCATCCACGCGGCCGACATGACCCAGGAAGAGGCAATGACCTTGATGGTCGACGGCGGCTTCCAGGAGGAAGGCGAGGCGATCAACAAGTGGGACCGGGCGCGCCTCTCGTCCACCCAGCTGTGCGAGTACTTCCTTGGTTACGTGGGCATGGAGGCCCTGGAGACCGAAGGGCGGCGCCGCGCCGAAGCCGATGGGCGGGAGTTCGTGTATCGCCCCTTCCTGGAGTCGGTGCTGGCGCACGGGACGCCGTCGATTCCGGTGATCCGCGACATCCTGTTCGGCGCCGAATCGGACCAGGGGAGCGAGGCCTAGTTGGGGAGCGGCGCCTCCCCGGCGTAGCGCAGCGCCAGGTCCAGGATGGACGGCATCGGGCCCTGGCGGTAGGCGAGCACTCGCGCCGGATCGAAGAGGGCCGTGGTGCCCATCACGACCATGGTGATGTCCTGGTCCGGTAGCCGGACCATCAGGGACGTGTAGCCGCGCAGCAGGCCTGAGTGCCCGTAGCCGGTGAGCCGCCCGACGTGGATCCTCTCCGCGCCCATGCCGTAGCCGTGCCTGCGGAAATCGAGCATATGGTGCAGGGAGGCCGGCGCGAGCACGCGGCCGCCGTACAGGGCATCACCCCAGGCCAGCAGGTCGTGGGCGCTGGCATACATCCGCCCGGCGGTGCCGAAGGCCGATGCCCACGACGGCGTCATCAGCGGTGGGGCGCCCTTGGACAGCAGAAGCCCGGTGCGATGCAGCTCCAGCGGGCCGAGCAGCCGCTCGTGCAGCTGCTCGCGGTACGGGCGGCCGCCCACCCTCTGCACGATCATGCCCAGCAGGACGTAGTTGGTGTTCGAGTAGGCGTACGCGCCGCCGGCGTGGTACCAGGGGTTGGCGACTGCCGAAGCGACTTTCTTCCCCGTCCAGATCCGGTTCGGGTGCGCGTCAAGGCGACCGCGCAGGTTGGGCAGGATGTCGGCGATCCCCGAGGTGTGGCGCAGCAGCTCGGCGACCGTCACGTCGGGAGGCACCCGGACGCCGGGAAGCAGGTCCGCGGCGCGGTCCGTCAGGGAGAGGCGTCCCTCCTCCACCAGCTCCAGCACCAGCGCGGCGGTGAACGTCTTCGTGATGCTGGCGATGGCAAACGGCGAGTCGCCGGTGAGCGGAGTGACGCCATCACGCGCCAGGCCGCTGGCCCCCGTCCATCCCGACCTGCCATGGATCGACACGCCAATGGCCAGCGCGCTGAGCCCGAACGCCTGGCGGGCTCTGTCGGTAGCCGTGTCCAGGGCGGCGGCACGTCCGGGGGACAGCGCCGCCAGCTCGACCGGCTGCAGGGCGCCGCCATCAATTTCCTGCCCCGGCGCGGGGCTGGCGGCCGCTGGCAGCTCTCCGGCAGGCAGCGAGGCGCCGGGCGACAAGGCAGGACCCGCTGAACGCACGCCGACTGGCGCGGCGGCGACGGTGCTCGGCGCGGCGGCCGGCCGCGCCAGGGCCAGGTTGAGGAGGAACGCCGCAAGGAGCGCCACGGACCAGCCGGCGGCGAGGCGTATCGGCCTGAGCATGAGTTGCCCCCGATGGTAGCCCGCGCCAGGCCGTCGTTGCACGCGTACCTCTCCGAACCCGCGCTGACGAGGGTCCCGCCTTTTGTTAACATTGCTAACCAATGTTCAGCCCCGCCACCACTCTCGCCCGCCTGCTGTTCGCCGGTCCGCCGCGCCTCCGCGTCATCGGTCCGGACGACGCTGCCGGCGAGCCAGCGGCGAGCGGCGGTCAGGCGCCGAACGGCTTCCGGCGCGGCATCGCCGCGCTGCACCACCGCAACTACCGCTACTACTGGTTCGGCCAGATCGTCAGCCTGATCGGCACGTGGATGCAGTCGGTCAGCCAGCCGTGGCTGGTGCTGCTGCTCGGCGGGTCTCCGCTGCAGCTGGGCATGGTCCTGGCCCTGGAGTTCACGCCGCCGATGTTCCTGGCGCCGCTGGGCGGCGTCCTGGCCGATCGGGTCGACAAGCGCAAGGCCCTGGTGATCACGTCGGTCGTCAAGGCCGTGCAGGCCGTCATCCTGTTCGCGCTGACCGTCACCGGCGTCGTGCAGATCTGGCACGTGATGCTGCTGGCCACCATGCTCGGGTTCGCCAGCGCCGTCGAGATGCCCGTCCGGCAGGCGTTCGCTGCCGAGCTCGTGCCACCCCGCGATCTCGTCAACGCCATCGCGCTCAACAGCGCCTCGTTCAACCTGGCCCGCGTGGTCGGGCCCGGCATCGCCGGCCTCGCCCTTGCGTTCTTCGGGCCGGCCTTCAACTTCGGGATCAACGCGGTCAGCTACGCGGCCGTGGTGATCGCGCTGTGGCGGATGAACCCGGCGCACCTGCATCGGGCACAACGACCGGCCCGATTCGACTCCGTCCGCCGCAGCCTGGCTGAGGGCTTCCGCTACGCGGTTCACACGCCGACCGTGCTATGGCCGCTGGTCCTGCTCCTGGGCATGGCCACGTTCGGCATGAACTTCCAGACCCTGCTGCCGCTCTTCGCGCGCAACACGCTGAATATGGGCGCCGAGGGCTACGGCGCGCTGTACGCGACCATGGGCGTCGGCTCGCTGATCGGCTCGCTCAGCCTGGCCTTCTCATCACGACGGCCTTTGCTGGCGCTGATGCTCGGGGGCGGGGTGGCCTTCCTGGTCTTCGAGCTGCTGCTGGGCCTGACCCGCGATGCGTTCTTCGCGTTCCCGCTGATCCTCCTCATCGGCCTGTCGTCGATGGTCATGGTCAACACCATCAACGTCACCGTGCAGAACTCGGTCTCGAACGAGCTACGCGGCCGGGTCATGTCGCTGTACGTGACGGTCTTCGCCGGATCGGCGCCGATCGGCGGCTTCCTGGCCGGGGCGGTGGCGCAGGTGTGGCAGGCGCCCGCCGGCTTCGTGCTGGGCGCGCTCTTCTCGACTATCGCGGTGGGGCTGGTCAGCTGGCAGCTGCTGCTGCGTGACAAAGCCTGGGCGGATGCGTCCGCCGCCGCCCCCACGCCCGCGGACGACGTCCCGCGGCGGGCAGCCAGCCGCTAGCGGCTCGTCGGCCGGGTGCCCGTGCGTCCGGGAAGCAGGACCTGCAGCTCGTCCAGCGCCGCGGCCATCGCCGCTCTCCGCTCCTCGGGAAGTGGCTCGATGAGCTCCGCCGCCGCCTTCAGCAGGTCCCTTCGCATGGCTGCGGCCTGACGACGGCCTGAGCCGGTCAGCTCCAGCCGCACCGCTCGACGGTCGCTCGGATCATGGCCTCGTTCCACCAGCCCGGCCTCGACCAGGCTTCCCGCCAGGCGGGTGACGACCGGGGCGCTGACCATCAGGCGGCGGGCGATCTCGGCCTGTGGCACCGCTCCCAGGGTGTGGATGACGCGCAGCACGTTGTACTGCTGGTAGGTGAGCGATTTCCAGGCGCGGCGGCGTCGCGCGTGGGCCACCAGGTGGCGCATCACCTGCGGGATGGTGGCGATCAGCCGCGCTTCCAGCTCATCGGGCCCGCGCTGGCCGGATGCGCGTGCCCCGGTCCGCGGGGAGCCGCTGCGCGCCGTGACGGACATCGGCTCCGATGCTAGCACCCCCTCGAAGGACCGCCGCCTGCGCCGTGGGCTGGCTGGGCCTCAGAAGGCGCTGCCGCCCGGCGTGCGACCCGGCTGGCCCGCGAAGGCGTACCAGTAATCGGGCTGGCTGAAGTGGAAGCCCTTGATGATGGTCTTCTGGATCCAGATCCGGGCGTCCAGGTCAGGATGGGCGCTGCTGCGCAGCGCATCGGCGTCGTAGCCGCGTCCCTGGCGGAACGCCCAGCCGTAGGTGTGGTGCGGATGGGCCAGCAGGCGGGCGACCAGCCGATCTGCGTCGCTGTAGGCGCTGGCGAAGTAGGCCGATGCGCCCAGCTTCAGCACCGGGTACGAGTAGTTCCGCACGCGCTGCCGCGCCTGGAAGTAGGTCGTCTTCGGGTCGCTCTTGACGTACCGCTCCCCGAAGCCGGGGGTGTAGTGCGCCTGGCCGTAGATGATCACGAAGCCGGGTGCGGGACGGATCGGGCCGCCCTTGCAGTACTGCCTCTGGGCTGCGCCATCTGATGAGTCGATGCGTCCCATCAGCGCCCGCTGCCCGCAGTACACCAGCGTGCGCGACCAGTCGTCCTTGTCGCCGTGGGTGGTGGTGCGGTTGAGCCCCCAGCCGTTGTCGCGATCCTTCTGCTCGACGCTCGAGTACGGGTTGGGGTACCCGTTGCCGTGGCCGAAGTAGACAATGATGTTCGCGCCCCTGACCGCGTCCAGCACGCGGGCCCACGTCGCCTTCGGCGAGTAGACCTTCACCACCGTTGCGCCGGCTGCCGTGGCCGCCTCCGCCACGCGGTTGCCGCGGGCTCGGTAGTCGTCGGTCAGCGATCCCACCGGCCCCACGATGATGACCACCCTCACACTGCTGGCCACGCTGGCCACGGCCGGCGCGGGGCTGGGGACGGTGATGCCGGCGGCGATCAGCGTGCCGGCGACGAAGATGCGGGTCAGGGCGTTGCGCAATAGGGATCCCCCCTCTTGAGTGCTCGCTCGAACCGTAGCCGCCTCCCGCGCCAGGGCCAATGGCGGGATGGTCCCGGAAAGCTCAGGTCCCTTTGACCATCAAGCCTGCAAGCAACGGGCTGTCCCCGGCGACCAGGTCGCGAACGGCGGCCTGGGCGATGTCGGCCACGATGATCTCGCCGACCTCCTCGGTCACGGCATCGAAGATCCCGATCTCGCGCATTCGTTCCGCCTGCCGGCGGTTGTCCTCCGTCGGGGTGAGGTAGTGGACCGCCGCCGCGTGGTAGCGATGGACGAGGAACAGCTGGAGGAGCGTCATCAGCCGTCGGCGACGAAGGCTCGACTGCGTGTGCTGATCCCGCACCGAAAGAATGATCCGGCCGCGCCGGTCCTCGATGGTCGTGAAGATGACGTTCGCAAGCGCGCTGCCGTCCGAGTCGGTGACGGTCAGCTCCATCACGTCGGATCCGGCCGCATGCGGCCGCAGGCTGACCTGCGGCTCGACGGGCAGCCCCTGTGCCTGCGCCCAGCGCGCCAGCCAGCCAGCCAGGACCTTCGGCGGAACTTCGGTCTGGACCAGGTGCTGGACCTGGGTCGAGCCGGCCCCCATGGCCTTCGTGGTGGCGGTCAAGCCCGATGCCGCGAGGAGCGCCGCGTCTGCCCTTGGCCCGCCGACGAGCGTCTGCGGTGTCCGGTACGGAGACTCGACCAGCCGCAGCTTTCGCTGCAGGCGGGCAAGCGCGAGCATGCCGTCATCGCGCAGGGCGGTCGTGAACTCCTCCGCCGCGAGCCCATCGATCTGGTGTCCTCCGTAGGTGATGAAGTTGAAGACGTAGCCCATCCGGCCCAGCTCGCGGGGGAAGCTGCGCATCTGGTCGTCGGTCATCCCGGTCGTGTCCCAGTTGAACGACGGCGACAGGTTGTAGGCCAGCATCTTGTCGGGGTGGCGCGCATGGATCGCCGTCGCGAAGCGGCGCGCGTCTTCGAGATCGGCGGTCTTCGTCTCCATCCACAGCAGGTCCGTGTAGGGCGCCACCGCCAGCGACTTGGCGATCGCGTAGTCGATGCCGCCTCGGACCTGGTAATAGCCCTCCGGTGACTTCGCGCGGTCGGGGTCCCACCACACACTGACGCCCATCCGCTTCGCCATGGAACGCGCGGTCGACCACGGGATGCTGGTGCTCACCGCCGTCCACTCGTCCATGCTCATCGGCAGCTCCGCGCCCTCATCGCGCCGGAAGGCCATCTGCTCCGCAATGGCCTCGCCCAGCGTCTTCAGCCCCGCGTCCGCCTCCCATGCGCTCAGGAAGGCATCCGCTGCGCGATCGAGGGTCTCTTCCTCGTCGCCGCGGTGCGCGTCGACCGCCTCCGTGATGGCCGGCAGCAGCCCGGCCCGCTCGAGCCAGGCGTCGCCCGCAGCCGCCTCATCATCCGGGATGGCGTAGAGCAGATGGCCGTTGATGTCCTCGATGCCGGCGTCGTGCAGACGCCGCATGACGGCAAGCAGCGCGACCTTGTACGAGGGCAGATCGGGGTTCGTGACGCCCAGGACGTAGGGCTGGTCACGCTCGTCGGCGCCGCCGTCCAGCAGATTCGCAGCCTCCGCGTCGGTGCGCGCCACGATGATGCCCTCGACGCCCATGACGTCCAGCTGGAAGCGTGCGGCGTTGAGGCGCTTGATCTGCTCGTCGCTGGCGACGAGCACCTTGCCGCCCTGGTGGCCGCACTTCTTGGCTCCGGGCTTCTGGTCCTCGATGTGGTAGCCGGCCACGCCCGCCTCGACGAAGCGCCGAATCAGGTTCCGTACGTGGGCATCGCCGCCGTGCCCGGTGTCGGCATCGGCGATGATCAGCGGCTGGAAGCTGACCTCCGGCACGGCGTTCCGCTGCGCATCATCCATTCTTCCCCGGGTGAAGCGCTGATTCCGATCCGCGGCCAGCAGCGCCCGCACGATGCCCGCCGCCTCGTCCGGCACCTGGGAAAGGGGATAGCTGGCCAGGTCGGGACCCGGATCCTCGTGCGCCGAACCCTTGGCCGATGTCGCCCAGCCACCCAGGTAGATCGCCTCGATTCCGCCCCGCACCATGGCGACCGCCTGGCCGGGGCTGTACGGCCCGAACGTCGTGATCGCGCCGCCCTGCTCGAACAGCTCCCGCAACCGGGCGTACAGGCGGACGGCGCTGTCGCGCGCGACCGCGTAGTCGATGCGGATTGCGCCGCGCTGCTCCACGACCTGTCGCGGGGAGTACAGGCGCCGCAGGCCGGCAAAGCGGTCGCTGCGCATCCAGCGTGCGGTCTCGTCGAGTTCGACCTGCAGCCGATCGCTCGCGGGCACGCTGGCTTCGGGCTTTTTGGCTACCGCCATGGATGCGGGGCGAGCGTCATTCGTTGGCGTGGTCGCGGTCGCAGAGGTCCGGGCACGTGCACTCGGCGAGCTCGGCGACGCTGAGGACCAGCGGCCGAGCGGGGCGCTTTGGACGCCAGCGCAGCCACGGGTTGACACGGCCGGCCTCCCCGGAGAGGCGCGAGCTCGCCACGTGTGAGGAGCGCCCGGAACGCGGTTGGGACCAGATGTTCTGCAACATGCGTCACAAGATGGCAGGATGCGTGCCATAAGTCCAGACGATTACCCAGATAGGGGCCATCAACATGGCTGATGCCAGTGCCAGGGACAAGACCCTGGACCAGGAGCCGATGGACACCGCGCGCCTCCAGGCCTTCGCCGAGGTGGCACGCACCGGGTCCATCTCGAAGGCGGCCGAGGCGCTGTTCGTGACGCAGCCGGCGCTGACCGCGCGGCTGCAGGCGCTGGAGCGCTCGCTCGGGACGGACCTGCTGGTGCGCGGTCGCTCCGGCAGCCGCCTGACCGAGGCCGGCAGGGCGCTGCTCCCGCATGCCGAGCGCGCGTTGTCCGCCATGCGCACGGGACGCACGGCGGTCGAGGAGGTGCGCAGCGGGGGAGCCGGGCGCCTGACGATCGGAGCCGCCCCGGCGGTGAGCACGTACGTCCTGCCGGCCATGCTGCATCGGTTCCAGGCCAGGCACCCCCGAGTCCGGCTGGTGGTGCGCTCCGGCCACTCGGAGGAGATCCTGCAGATGGTGCTGCGCGATGAGATCGAGGTTGGGCTGATGCGGCCGATCCAGCATCCCGACATCACCGCCACGCTCCTGTACGAGGACGAGCTGACGCTGGTGGTGCATCGCGGCCATCGCTTCGCAGCGGCGGGCCACGTCCGCATGGGCGAGCTGGCCAGTGAGCACCTGATCCTGTTCGATCGGACCAGCAGCTACCACGAGCTGACCAGTGCCATCGTGCGACAGGCCGGCATCTCGCCGAGAGGGCGGCTGGAGGTCGACAACATCGATGCCGCAAAGCGAATGGTCGAGCAGAGGCTGGGCATCGCCCTGCTGCCACGCACCAGCGTGCAGGCAGACATCGGCGCAGGCAGGCTGGTGCCGGTGAGGGTCATCGACATGGCACCCGTGACGCGCCAGATCGTGATCGCCCGGCGCAAGGACGCCGGACCGCCGACCCCGGTCGTGTCCGCCTTCCTGGCGACGCTCGACACCCTGCGGCCGGACGACGCTCCCGCTCCCAGGGTCTAGCCCGCGACCACGGCAGCCCCTAGCATGGGCGGGCAACTGGCAGTCGCCTTCTGGAGGAGCCGATGGACCCGCAGCACGTCGCCGCCATCCCGCTGCTTGCCGTGCTCGATCGCCGCGGGCGGGAGCAGGTGCTGCGAACGGCTCGAGAGCAGACCTTCGCCCCCGGGGACGTGGTGGTGGCCCAGGGGGATCCGGCCACGCGGCTGTTCCTGATCGCGGAGGGCACCGCCGCGGTCGAGCAGGAGGGCGCGGGACGGGTCGGCACGCTGAGTCCCGGCGAGTTCTTTGGGGAGCTGGCGCTCATCGAGGAGCATGGCCGCACCGCCACGGTGCGCGCGGAGACGCAGCTCACCTGCCTGGTCATCCCGGCCTGGGAGTTCAGGGCCTCGCTGGAGGAGCATCCCAGGATGGCCATCCCGATGCTCGAGACCATCATCAAACGGCTCCACCGTCGGGAGCATCACGTCAGCTGACGGCCGCCTTCCGGGTCGCAGCGGCTGAGGCCACGCCCTTCGCGTTCTTTCCGTTGCGGCCATTGCGACCGTTGCGCGCGCCGGTATCCGTGTGGCGGGATACGACCTGGTTCCGACCACCGAGCTTGGCGCGGTACAGGGCCTCATCGGCCGCCTTCAGCAGGGACAGCAGCTGGGAGCCCTCCTCGGGTGCCATGGCCACGCCGACCGACACCGTGAGCCGTGCCGTCACCCCGGGCGAAAGCGGAACGATGGTCTGCTCGGTGCGGGCGCGGATGCGTTCCGCCACCTCCATCGCGGCCGAGGCATCGGTGCCCGGCAGGCACACCGCGAATTCCTCGCCGCCGTAGCGCGCGGCCACATCCTCCTCGCGAATGCATGAGCTCAGCAGGTGCGCGAAGACGCGCAGCGCCTCGTCACCGGCTGGATGCCCGTAGCGGTCGTTGAACTCCTTGAAGTGATCCAGGTCCAGCATCAGGATGGCGACCGGATCGCGGCTGCCGCGGCTGGCCAGCACGCGCTCCACGCGCTCGTCGAAGGCGCGGCTGTTGGTCAGGCCGGTGCGGGCGTCGGTATTGGCCTGGCCCCTGAGGGCGAGCAGCAGCCGGCGGTTCGCGATCGACAGGGCGGCATGCTCGGCCACGCGAGTGATGACCAGCCGCAGTGACAGCGACAGGTCCACGGGCTCCGGCCAGTGCAGATGCGCCACGCCCACCGTCTCGCCCAGCGCGACCAGCGGAACGCAGGCAACGGTTCCCTGCTCGACCGGATAGACCGGGCAGCGGAACGCCAGGCGCCTGGTGACGTCGGTGGTCACGTACAGGCTGCTGCGACGCAGGGCCGGGCAGCGCTCCAGCTCGTTGAGCGAGATGACGTCGGTCTCGTGCTCGCCCATGGTCGCCTGCGGCACCGCCCGGTCCTTCGACGGGTTCGAGACGTGTACCGCCGCATCGTGCGGATGAAGCAGCTCGTCCAGCGTGGCCAGCGTTGCCTCCGATAGCGCCACGTCGTCTTCGCTGAGGGCCGTCAGCTCCGTGAACTGGTTGAGGACGGCCGATTCGCGGGCCAGCTCCGAGCTCGAGCGGCTCGTCGCCTCCAGGCGTTCGTTGGCGTTGGCGAGGTCCTGGTTGGCAAGCCCCAGCCGCCGGTTCGTGCCGGACACGCGGCGAGCGAACCAAGAAGAGACTGCGATGATCAGCAGCACGAGCGGGCCGGTGGTGACGGCCAGGTTCAGGAGCGCGCGATCGATGTCGGCGTACAGCTCGGCGAGCGGGACGGCAACGCCCAGGATTCGATCGGACCCGCTGACCGTCCGGTAGTCGAGACGGTAGGTCGTCCCGTCCTGCGTGAAGGTGGTGGCACCCGAATCGGCCGCGAGCATGAGGCCCACTGCCTCGCGCCAGGATGGTGATCCCGAAGCTGCGGCCAGCGGGAATGCGCCGGCGTCAGGGTCCGATGGGATCCCCTGCGCGGCCTGCAGGGCGGCCAGCTGCGGATGCACCAGCACCCGTCCGGACCGGTCCAGCACGAAGCCGTAGCTCGTTCCGCCGTAGGACATGTCGCTCACGACGCCCGCCAGCTGCTGCATGGGGATCTCGAAGTGCAGGATCCCGGCATGGACGCCGCTGTCCAGGATGATGGGGGTGGCGAGTCCGATCACCCAGCGTCCCGAGTCGGGCGAGACGTAGGGCTGGGTCTGGTAGAAGGCATCATCGTCCAGGGGAACCGTGGGAATCACGGCGGGGTTGTTCGACCGCTCATCGGGCGACAGGTCGTTGACCGGGGCAACGCCGTTGCCGTTTACCCATCGCGCCGTCTCCAGCCCATCTGCGCGAATGACGCAGATCTCGTCCACGTGGTAGCGAGTGCCCAGGTAGGTGATCGCCTCCTCGACGTCCTTCCGGTCCTTCTTCAGCAGCTGCCCGCTGCTGTCACTCAGCGCGGTCTCGAAGATCTCGTTGCGGCGGGCCAGGCGAATGTCGCTCGAGGCCGATGCGATCAGCTGCTGCAGCGCGTCCGCTTCCTGGGCGACGTGCGTGTCCAGGCGAGCCTCGGCTTCCACGCGCATCTGGCCGGTGACCTGCGTGACCACGACGACGCCGGCGACGATGGCCAGCAGCGCGATGACCACGATGACGAAGCCGGTGCGCAGGCCGAAGGGCAGCTGCAGGCGGCGCAGGCTGGTCACGGCCGCCTGTCCGGGCGCGTGGGTCGCGTCGGTCGCGTGGGGAAGCACTCGGTTCTTGCCGCCTTGTGAACGTTGATCCGAGTCCAAGGCTCGCTGAACGCGGCTCCAGCGGACAGTGCACGAAAGTCCGGGGCGGATGGCACTTTGGGGCAGAGCGGTGCGGATCTGTGCCGTGAGACCCCGCAGGCCCCGAAGACTAGAATCGGGTCCTGAGCATCGCCTTCACGCGGGCGAACGAACCGCGCATACCGGAAGAAGGGGATCGAGACTCGTGAGCACCGACCAGCAGAGCGACGCGCAGCGCACTGACGAGCACCGGGACGCGCATCCCGGCCAGGCCCACGTCGAAGCGACCATCGAGAACCTGCTGCGCGAGGAGCGCAGCTTCCCGCCGCCGCCGGCATTCACCCAGCAGGCCAACGCCAGCGACCCCGCCATCTACGAGAAGGCAGCCTCCGAGGAGGGCTTCCGCGCCTTTTGGGAAGAGGAGTCGAAGCGCCTCGACTGGATGGAGCCGTGGACCGAGCTGCTCGACTGGCAGCTTCCCTACGCCAAGTGGTTCATCGGCGGCAAGCTGAACGTCAGCGTCAACTGCCTGGACCGCCACGTGGCCAACGGGCTGGGGGACAAGGTCGCCTACTACTGGGAGGGCGAGCCCGGCGACAGCCGCACGCTCACCTACTCCGATCTCCTGGACGAAACGTGCCGCATGGCCAACGCGCTCCGCGCTCTCGGGGTCAAGAAGGGCGACCGAGTGGCCATCTACATGCCCATGATCCCGGAGCTGCCCGTGGCCATGCTGGCCTGCGCACGCATCGGCGCGGCGCACAGCGTCGTCTTCGGCGGCTTCAGCGCGGATGCCCTGGCCGGGCGCATCGAGGACGGCGAGTGCGTCGCGGTGATCACCGCCGACGGGGGCTATCGCAAGGGTGCCAGCGTGCCGCTCAAGGCGAACGCGGACGAGGCCATCGGGCAGACCTCATCGGTAAGAGACTGCATCGTCGTCCAGCGCACCAGGGAGGACGTGGCCTGGACGGAAGGCCGGGATCACTGGTGGCACGAGCTGGTGGCCGACCAGCCGGCGACGGCGGATCCGGAGCCGATGGACTCCGAGGATCTCCTCTACCTGCTGTACACCTCCGGCACCACCGCCAAGCCCAAGGGGATCATGCATACCACCGCGGGCTACCTGCTGGGCACGTCCACCACCCATCGGCTCATCTTCGACATCAAGCCGGATGACGTGTACTGGTGCATGGCCGATATCGGCTGGGTGACCGGTCATTCGTACATCGTCTACGGACCGCTGGCCAACGCCACCACCGGGATCATCTACGAGGGGGCCATCGACTTCCCGGACAAGGACCGATGGGCCCAGGTCGCAGCCAAGTACCGCGCCACGATCCTGTACACCGCCCCCACCGCCATCCGCGCCCTGATGAAGTTCGGCCACGAGGCCTTCAGCGGCGACGATCTCTCCTCGCTGCGCCTGCTGGGCTCCGTTGGTGAGCCCATCAACCCCGAGGCCTGGGCCTGGTACTGGAAATACATCGGCGGCGAGCGCTGCCCGGTGGTCGACACCTGGTGGCAGACGGAGACCGGCATGATCATGATCACGCCGCTGCCGGGCATAACGACCGCCAAGCCTGGCTCGGCGACCTTCCCGTTCCCCGGGGTCAAGGCGGACGTCGTTGACGAGGCTGGCAACTCCGTGCCGCTGGGCTCCGGCGGCTACCTGGTGCTGGAGCGACCATGGCCGGCCATGCTGCGCGGCATCTACGGCGATCAGGAGCGCTACGAGCAGACCTACTGGTCGCGCTACCCGGGGCGCTACTTCGCCGGGGACGGCTGCAAGCGCGACGACGAGGGCTACTACTGGCTGCTCGGTCGTGTCGACGACGTGATGAACGTGTCCGGCCACCGCATCTCCACCACGGAGGTGGAGTCGGCGCTGGTCGCGCATCCCGCGGTGGCCGAGGCGGCGGTGGTGGGTCGCACCGACCCCATCACCGGGCCGGCGATCTTCGCCTACGTGATCCTGCGCTCCGGCAACGAGCCCTCCGACTCCCTCGGCTCGGAGCTGCGCGAGCACGTGGCCGACATGATCGGCAAGTTCGCGCGCCCAAAGCAGGTCATGTTCACGCCGGACCTGCCCAAGACCCGCTCCGGCAAGATCATGCGGCGGCTGCTGCGGGACATCGCGGAGCAGCGGAACCTCGGGGACGTCACGACCCTGGCGGATCAGAACGTGGTCAATACGATCCGCGAGCAATCGGGGACCGGCGAAGACTGACTCCCTCGCCCGGCTCCGACGCGGCCGCAGAACACATAGTTCTCACACTGACCGGTTTCGCCGGAAATCGGTTCCTGGCAGTGCTGTCAGTTCTAATTTCGTCGCCTTCCGGTCATTTCACGTCATTCTCAGCACCAGGAGTTCTACGCCGGGCCGTGGCGGTCACCGGCCAGAACAGGATTCCGTCACCGCTCACTGGCTCGCCATGCGTGATTCCTCGCCGGATGCGGCTGGAACGCACGGGCATTGTTCGCGAGAGGAGCGTCGCCAGCTCGCCGATAGCCTCCCGCGAAGATCGCCGATCCGGCAAGGCGACGATCAGGCGGACCGGCTGTGTGAATCGAGCTGATAGGGCATCTCGCTTCAGCGTCGCATTCCGGATCTGGGCCTGGAAATCGACGATCCGCCGCTCGATCTCGACGTGAAGCACCTCGTCACGTCCAACGAGGACCAGATCCGCAGCACGCCTGTCAGTCGTGCCCACTGGGAACTCCACGTAGGGATGCCACGTCGGGTGCGCAGCGCCGACGATGGTGCTCGCCATGGATGCCTGGCCGGAATCCCTCAGCGAGACTCCGTCAGCGGGATAGAGGCGGAGGCCCAGCTCCTGTCCCACGGCTGCCGCCAGGACACATGCTGCGTCCAGCGATGGGCTCCGCGCGCCTCGCTCCACTGCGCTCACGAATGACTGAGTGACGCCTGCCATCCGGGCGAGCTGGGACTGCGTCATGCCGGAAGCTGCTCGAGCAATCCTCAATTCGTCGCCGAGCCGTTGCCGTACGAATCGAGCTCGTGCCTTCCCAGCATCTATGGGCCGTCGCCGGAATGTTGGTATCACGGGCCGATGGTCGGCGGGCGGCGTTACTGGACAGTTATCGAGGAACCGAGACTGCTGCGTTGGCGTCTTGGAGCCGTGCGCCGATCCACGCTGGCCAGCGTTCCCTGCATCCTGGTGATTGCAATGCTGGCCACGGGCTGCGCGCGGCTTGGCGCGAGTGGGACGAACAGCGGGTCGACGGACCTGACTGGAGTCTGGGACCTGGTGCGCGGCACGGGGCAGGACGGTGAGCTGCGCGTCTCGGCGGGCTCACGCGTGACGATCGCCTTTGAGGGCGATCGCGTCAGCGGGCAGGCCTGCAACCTGTACAGCGGGAGCTATCGGCTCGGGGAGCGTGGCGCCATCAGCTTCTCCGAGATGGGGATGACGGAGATGGCATGCCAGGAGCCGATGATGTCGCTCGAGGCGGCATATCACGCCGCGCTCACGCTGGTGCGAAGCGTCGCAATCGAGGGGGATCGGCTGACGCTCTCGGGTGACGGGGTGGAGCTGGTGTTCGATCGGCAGCCGGCCGTTCGCGACGCCTCGCTGACGGGAACCACCTGGGTCCTGGACACGCTGATCCGGGGCGATGCCGCTTCATCGGTGAGTGGCAAGCCGTGGCTGATCCTCAACGCGGACGCCACCTTGTCGGGTGCCACGGGCTGCCGTGACTTCAGCGGGACCTACCTCCTCGACGGGGATCGCCTCCAGGTCGACCAGCTTGTGAACAGCGACATCGCCTGCGAGGCGAGCATCAACGGACAGGACCTGCTGGTGCTGCAGGTCCTGTCGCTGCGTCCGGTCGTGGAGATCCAGGGCGACCGGCTGACGCTCACCGCCGGCAATGCCGGGCTGGGCTATCGGGTCGGAGAGCGGTAGGCCGCTACTGCGAGCCGCCCACCGTCACCGACACGGTGCTGCCGGCGCCGCCGGACTGGTTTGGCCCGATGCCGATGGCCCCACCGAAGGCCGAGTCATCCGCCTTCGCGAAGATGATGGCAATCGAGTTGGTCGCCGTGTCGGACGAGGTGCTGATGATCTTCAGGCCCTGCGCCGGGATGGCGCTCTCGTAGAAGCTCTTCAGCGAATCTGCCGAGTCAGTCGAGGTGTAGGTCGACAGGATCACGCCGGATGAGTTCGACGTGAACATCTGCGAGGAGTTGGGCGGCTTCAGCGCATCGGCCACCGCCTGGACGTCCGTTCCACCACCACCACCAGTCGACCCGGCGGGGCTGGGAGTGACCGCGGGCTCATCCGTCGGCTCGCCGCCGACTGACGCGGCATTCTGGGTTGGGGTCGCAGCGCTGCTGCTTCCGGCGGTGCCCCCACAGGCCGCGAGCGTCGTCAGCGTGAAGAGCAGGGCGCCAACGACCGGGGATCGCAGTGACCGCATGTGGAATCCTCCGTGTGCCCTGGGCTTCGGGCAGGTCGGCTGGGGCCGAGCTGCGCCAGGCACTGCGCGGACCCTAGGGACCGGGCGCATGACCGTCAAGCACATTGGTGCGACGCCTTCTCATCCGCCGATACAATCGGGCGCATGGCAGGCGCGACCCCGGGAGCAGGCAGCGACGCGCAGCCCACGGACGCCGTGGCCGAATACCTCATGACTATCCGTTACATGCACGGCGAGGGGCAGCCGGTCATCGCCGCGCGGTTGGCGGAGCGCATGGGAGTGAGCGCCGCGACGGTGTCCGAGATGGTCACCCGGCTGACCCGGGAGGGGCTCCTGACCGTCGAGGAGCCGGCTCGCCAGCTGGCGCTGACCGATGCCGGCCGGCAGGCCGCCGAACGCACGTTCCGACGCCACGCCCTGGCCGAATGGCTTCTCACCGAGGTGGTTGGCCTGGGCTGGGCGGAGGCCGATGAAGAGGCGCACCACCTGCAGCACGCCCTGTCCGAACGAGTAACGGACCGAATCGACGATCTGCTGGGTAAGCCGCCGACCTGTCCGCACGGCAACCCGATCCCGCGCGACGGCCGCACGCCAGAGCGTCCCGCCGGCATGCCGCTTTCCGAGGCCACTGCCGGCGAAGAGGTGACGATCCTGCGTGTCACGGAGGAAGCGGAGGAGGACGCGCGCCTGCTCACCTTCCTGCAGGAGCACGACGTCCGGCCCGGTGGCGTGTTCGCCGTCGAGGACGTGTCGGAGCACATCGGCACCATGACCATGCGCGGCCCGCGCGGGGAGGTGACGCTTGGCCTGACCGCCGCGGCCAAGCTGCGGGCGCTGCCCGGACGAGCGGACCCTGAGCTCTTCCATCAGGTGCCGGAGCGAGCCCGCCTGGCGGCCCCGGCCGGGTGATGGGGCGCGACTGATTTGATAGGATCGGCGCAGATGGGAACCAGCCGCCGCACGCGCGTGATCCTCGCCACCATCGCCACGGTCCTGTGGCTGGGCTACATGGTGATCGGGCTGTGGCTGATCAACATCTACCTCCCCACCGAGCGCGGCGAGGGGCCCGCGGGCCTGGCCGCCTTCGTCGGCCTGATCTCGGGCGTCGTGTGGTCGGGCCTCGTCATGTGGGCCGCCTCCGACTGACCCCCCGGCGCGTCGGAATAGAACGCCCAGTTCTGTCGTTGACTGATATCGGCTGAACCTGGTCGCTGCCAGAACACCCAGTGATATTTGCGACAGATCCCGTGCGAATACGGTCGTTTTGAGAACTGCGCGTTCTATCTAGTCCGATTCGACCGCGATGTGCGTCGTCGTGGGCGGATGCTCCCGATCCATTGCCGGCTGCATCAGCCGCTCGTAGAGCCCCGGTCGCCGATCGGCGATCGTGTCCCATTCGTGCTCGCCGGGTCGCCTGCGGACATGGGTTGAACGCGCCAGCTCCGGCGAGATGTCGCCGTAGATGATCTCCTCGTTGGTGTCGGAAGCGACCGCCAGCCGTTCCCCGTCGGGGTCGAAGAGGACGGATCGGCCCATGAAGGTGGTGCCGCGCTCGGTGCCGACCCGATCTGCGGCCAGCACGTAGCAATGGTTCTCCGCCGCCCGCGCCGGCGCGAACAGGTCGGGATGGAACTGGACGCCCACCGGCCAGTTGGTGGGGAGCGCAATCAGGTCGGCGCCTTCGAGCGCGCAGATGCGCGCCGCCTCCGGGAACCGGAGGTCGTAGCAGATCAGGACCCCGAAACGCAGGCCATCAACCTCTATGACCGCGGGCGCATCGGGCCCTGGCGTCGCGAAGCGATCGATCCCCAGGAAGGGGAGGTGCATCTTCCTGTACCGATACCGTCTGCCGTCCGGCAGCAGCACCAGGGCGACGTTGAAGACCTCGTCACCCTGGGCCTCCAGCGTTCCGCACACGACGCTGACCCGATGCGTCTCGGCCAGGCCAGCCAGCATCTCCTCGGCCGATGAGTCGGCCAGCCGGGCGACGGGCAGCGCCTCGGCCAGGGAGCTGAAGCCGTACCCGGTGACCGCAGCCTCCGGCAGAACTATGAACTGTGCGCCGCTGGCCGCAGCCTCGGTCACGACCGTCGAGATGCGCTCGAGATTGGCGTTGACCTCGCCAATCTGCGGGTCGATCTGGCAGGCAGCGACGCGGATGGTGCTCATCACCGCATCTTAGCGGTGCCACGGCCCCGCCTTGTGGGGCTCGAACTGGCTCGAGGGGCTAATGCTGCTCACCTGGGGGCACCCAACGGGGAACCTGGACGTGGAAATGCCCCTCCCGGGCCCACCGCGCTCAGCTGCAGGTGCCGGGGAAGTTGTTGGCCTACCTTCCCCGTGAGTGCCCTCAGTCGAGCACCCGGGCCCGTGGAGGCTTCCCGAGGACGAACGGGTCCTACCCCTCCGGTATCATGCCCGCCGATGAGCCGCGCTGACCGCAGGGCACTCCGGTGAGCGATCCTCGCCAACCGGACGACGGCTCGAGCTGGCCCGAGCAGGACTTCGGAAGGACCGACGAGGCTGACTCGGGCTGGTCCGACGACGATCCCTACCGCTACGAGCCACCTCCCCGTTGGGAGCCCCAGCCGTTCGAGCCGACGCCCAATGAGCCGGCGGCATGGGAGCCGCCGCGGTTCGACGACGCCGGCGACGAGACCGGCACGGAGGTCGTCGAGCCGGCCGAGGTGGAGGAGCCTGCGTTCGGGCAGCCCGAGTCGGTCGAGGAGGGCGAACGGCACGACGAGGTCCCTCCGCCCTACTTCCCGCCGGTCTCCGCGCCGGAGCCCATGCCTGAAGAGCCGCCGCAGGAGCCTGAGCCCGAGCCGGAGCCGATGGCGACCGAGCCCGAAAACGAACCGGAGCAGGAGCCCGAGCCCGGGCCTGAGCCGATGGCAGCCGATGCCAACGAGGGAGCGGAGGAATTCGAGAACGAGCCGAGGCCCGAGGCAGAGCCCATGCAGGTGGCCGAGGAGTTCCCTGAGCCACCGCCCGAGCCGGCGCCGGCGTTCGCCGCGGTCCAAGCACCGGCTGCGGAAGAGCCGACCGTGGCCAGCGAGTCGTCGGAGCCCGTCGTGGCTTTTGACGGCGGCCGCGAGTCCTGGGACCCGAAGCTGCACGGCAACCGACGACGCGCGACGACTGCCGAGCAGGCCGTCCCGTGGCTGATCGGGATCATCCTGGCGCTGGCCGGCATGGTGATCGTGCTGCTGGCCCTCATCTTCAGCTCGCCCAACGGACTGATGGCCGGGCAGGGGTCGCCGACGGCCTCACCGTCGCCGTCAGCGGAGGCGTCGGTCCAGCCAACGCCATCCGGACCGATCGGTGGCGTGGCAAGCGGCAGCGAAAGCGCGGCTCCATCGGCCTCGCCGGAGCCCAGCGTCAGTCCCACGCCCAGTGAGCCGCCGACGTACGGCGCACTGGAGATGGTGTACCTGGGCCGGCCCTCGCCGGTGGCGCCCATCTACCTCCTGCGCAAGGACTTCAGCAAGCGCAAGGATCCGCAGGTGCTGGCTCAGGCGTCCAAGGGTGTCGACGGCTTCGCCTGGGCGCCCGATGGGACGGTGGGGGCGGCACTGATCGGCGATCGTGCGGTGGCCCTGCGTCCCGACCGCAAGCCGAAGCCACTCATCGACAATGTCAGCGCGCTCACCTTCGGCTGGGACGCCGACACGCTGTACGTGGTGCGGATCAACCGCGACGGTGCGGACGATCGCGCGCACGTGGTGCAGATGGACTTCAAGAGCGGCGACACCAAGCTGCTGGCCACCATCACCTACAAGCACCCGGACACTGCGCCGGATGCCGCGCTGCGCGAGGCGCAGTTCATCGACGACGGCGGGCAGGTCCGTCTCTACGCGGTGGCGGATGGGCACCTGACCTTCTGGCGGCTCGGCGCACCCGACACGTACCAGGTCGACGCTGCCGACGGGTCGGTGACGAAGATCACCCGTGAGCCGACGCTGTGGTCGCCGGACGGGGAGCTGCACATCGGCCTGCACGAGGGCGCCGGCGGCAAGACCACCATTCGGCTGCGGAACCGGGACGACAAGACCACGGCGACCACGACGGTCACCGGCCTGGTCAGCCACGTGCGCTGGGCCGGCAGCAGCAACGAGATCGTCTTCACGCTGGGCGTGCTGAGCGCCGGCGGCGGCGTGCGCCAGGATCTCTACGTGTGGGACCTCAAGGACGGCCGCGACCCGCTGCCGCTGACCAGCTCCGGCGCCGCGTTCGGCGCCGAATGGCGTGGCGTCATGTCGAACTGGCTGCCGTAGGGACCGGAGAAGCGGATGCAGGACATCGTCAATCCCATTGCCGTCGAGCTGGACGAGACGGATCGGGTCATGCGCATCCGCTGGGACGACGGCCACCTTGGCGAATGGGGCTGGCTGACGCTGCGGCAGGCATGCCCGTGCGCCCTGTGTGCCGGCGAGGGGAATCTGCCCGGGGTCGTCACCCTGGGGACGATCTTCACGCCCGAGCAGACCACCATGGAGCGAGTCAAGTGGATCGGCCGCTACGCGCTGGCGCCCATCTGGGCCGACGGCCACGATACCGGCCTCTTCACGTACCAGAAGCTGCGGCAGCTGTGCCAGTGCGAGGTGCACAGAGCGGCGGCCGCGGCCGAGGACCCGCAGGGAGGAGCCAACTCGTGAACGGCCTGATGCTGGTCCACGCGCACCCCGACGACGAGTGCTTCGCGACGGCCGGGCTGATTGCCCGCAGCGTGGCGGAGGGGCGGCGCGTGGACCTCGTGACCTGCACCGGCGGCGAGGAGGGCGAGATCCACGACCCCGACCTCGACGAGGCGGAGGCCAAGCCGCGCCTGCGCGAGATCCGTCGGGCGGAGCTGGAGTGCTCGGTCAGCGCCCTGCGTGGCGACGGCCCTGGCACGCTGGAGCTGCACCTGCTGGGCTACCGCGACTCCGGGATGATGGGCACCGAGCCGAACCAGCGCCCGGACGTCTTCTGGAACGTCGACATGGACGAGGCGACCGGCAGGCTTGTGGAGATCGTGCGCCGGACGAAGCCGATGGCCATCGTGACCTACGACAGCAACGGCAACTACGGCCATCCCGACCACATCAACGCGTACCGCGTGGCGGTGGCCGCGTGGGAGGCAGCCGCGGACCCCTCCCGCTACCCGGAGGCGGGGGAGCCCCACGCTGTCGCCAAGCTCTACGAGATTGCGTTCAACCGCGACGCGTGGGGTGAGCTCATGGCGGCGATGAACGAGCGCGGCATCAAGCTGCCCTGGGACGAACGTTCTGACGACGCGAACGCAGAGGAGAAGCCGGACACGGCCGAGGAAGAGGAGTTCGGAGTCCCCGCCGAGAAGATCACCACCGCCCTGGATGTGGCGGCGTTCTACGACCAGAAACGTGCCAGCATGGCCTGCCACCGCACGCAGCGACAGGACCTGGGCTGGGTGCTGGACATGCCCGATGATCTCGCCCGCCGCGCCTGCAGTCCGGAGAACCTGGTCCTGACCCGCTGGCGCGACCGAGAAGTCCCGGCAGGGTACCACGAGGATTCCATCTTCTAGGAGGAACAGTGTCGAACGGATCCATCGGCCTCGATGAGGCACTGAACGCATACATGGTCGAGGCTGGCGTCCGCGAGAACCCGGTGCTGGCCGAGCTGCGGCACACGACTGCGGCGCTGCCGAACGCCAACATGCAGATCGCGCCGGAAGAGGGGTCATTCCTCGCCATGCTCGTGCGGCTGCTGCCCGCGCGGCGCATCCTGGAGGTCGGCACGTTCACCGGCTACTCCTCGACCGCCATGGCGTTGGCCCAGCCTGCCGATGGAAGGGTCGTCTGCTGCGACGTGAGCCAGGAATGGACCGATGTCGCCCGCCGCGCCTGGGCCGATGCCGGCGTCGCCGATCGCGTGACCCTGCACCTGGCCCCTGCGGTCGAGACGCTCGACGGCTTGCTGGCGGCGGGCGAGGAGGGGAGCTACGACCTGGCGTTCATCGACGCGGACAAGCCGAACTACGACGCCTACTACGAGCGCGCGCTGCGCCTCGTGCGCGCCGGCGGGCTCATTGCGATCGACAACGTCCTGTGGTCGGGGCGCGTGGCGGATGCATCGGACCACGACGAGTCGACCGAGGCCATCCGGGCGCTGAATGCGAAGATCGCCGCCGACGAGCGGGTGGACGTGGTCATGCTGCCCATTGCCGACGGCCTGACGCTCGCCCGCGTCCGCTAGGGCGGCTGCCGCCGCCTGAAATATCGGGCAGTTCGTAGCGCCGGCCTGGTTTCAGGTGCCGGATTGCCGGTCTATCGGGCACGGGCACGCTTATCGGGCGCAGAAATGCGTCGTCCACGCTCACGGTTGCCCGATACATCGACGGACTGGCGCCCAGATGCTCGTTTGTGCGCCGATTTGCCCAATAGATCGGTCTGGCGCGACGCTCTTGCCCACCCGGGGCAACTGCAGGGGTCTTGCTCCCAGCTGACTCGACGGCCGGGGAGTTGACATCGGCCCCGGCAATCTGTATCACTAACACATGTTAGCGATAGAACAGGACACCAACGGCCAGCGGCCCCACGACCACGCTGCCTCGTCGACCCTCTCCCTGGACGCCATCACCTCACCGCGAACAGTGAGCCCTGAGGACCGGGCACGGTTCGAGGAGAACATCGGCGAGATCTTCGCCTCGCTGGGAATGGACCTCAACACGCCCGGCACGGCCGAGACGCCACGGCGCTTCCTGCAGGCAATGATCGACGCGACTGCCGGGTACGAGGGCGACCCGAAGCTGGTCACGGTCTTCCCAACCGAGTGCCACGGGGATGCGAACTGCGAGCTCGCGCAGATCGTCGAGGGTCCTGTTCCGTTCCACGCGCTGTGCGAGCACCACGCGCTGCCGTTCTTCGGGCACGCCTACGTGGGCTACGTGGCGCACGAGGAGATCATCGGCATCAGCAAGCTGACGCGGCTGGTTCGGCTTGTGACGTCCCGGTTCGGCGTCCAGGAGCGGATGACGCATCAAGCCGCCGATGCCCTTGCCGGCCTGCTCGGAGCGCACGGCGTGGCGGTGTACCTCGAGGCGCAGCACCTGTGCACCCAGATGCGCGGCGTCCGCGAGCACCAGGCGATCACCCGCACAACCGCATTCCGCGGTGTCTACGAGCGCGATCCTGCGCTTCGGAGCGAGTTCTACGACCTGTCGGGCCTGCGCCGTGGCGGTCGCTGAGCACCCGACCGCGCTCGAGCTGCCGCACCTGGACCTGCTGTGGGCGGCGCCCGGCGCGCTGGGTCCTGCCACCGATCCGGTGACGGAGGCGTATGGGGGCACACCCCTGTTTCCTTCGCCGCATGACGGCCATCCGGCCGTGGTCGCGAACTTCGTGTCGACGCTTGACGGGGTCGTGTCGTACGCCACGCCCGAGGCCGCCGGCGGGGGTGAGATCAGCGGCTTCTTCGCCACGGATCGCTTCGTGATGGCGCTGCTGCGCTCGCACGCCGACGCGGTGCTGATCGGCGCGGGCACCGTCCGGGCCGCACCCGATGAACGCTGGACGGCAGCCGACGTCTACCCCCATGCAGCCGATGCGTTCGCCGCAATCCGCCGCGCGCATGAACTGCCGCCGCAGCCGGGGACCGTCGTGATGACTTCATCCGGCGATCTTGATCCCGCCCATCCCGGCCTTTCGGACCCTGAAATCCCGGTGGTCGTTGCCCACGCCGCGGAAACCGCCGACCGGCAGTTCGCGCCGAACGTCGAGCGCCTGCGGGTGAGCGGCGTGGCGGATCTGCTGACCTCGCTGCACGCCCGAGGCATGCGGCTGGTCCTGTGCGAGGGCGGCCCGCACCTCATGGCTGAGCTGCTTCACGAGGGCAGTGTCGATGAGCTGTTCCTGACCGTCGCGCCGCAGATCGCCGGTCGGAGTGGTGACCGCCGACGCCTGGCCCTGGTCGAAGGGCTCGCCTTCGACGTCGCCGACGCCCCGTGGTGGGAGCTGCGCACGATCCACCGGGCCGGCCAGCACCTGTTCCTGCGCTACGCGCACAACCCCACAACCAGAGGAGATTGATCGTGGACCGGGTCGTCATCATCGGGGCCGGATTGGCCGGCGCATCGGCGGCCTTTGCGCTGCGCGAAGCCGGATTCGAGGGAGAGGTCACTCTGCTCGGCGACGAGCGGCACCAGCCCTACGAGCGACCGCCGCTGTCGAAGGGCTACCTGCGCGGCGAGGAGCCGGCCGAGCAGGCGGAGGTGCGACCGGCGCCCGATTATGGCGCTGCCGGCATCTCGCTTCGGCTTGGCGCTCACGCGGTGACCATCGACCGGACGCGGCAGTCGGTCCGCCTGGCAGACGGGGCTGAGCTTTCCTACCAGCGCCTCCTGCTGGCAACCGGATCGGCCCCGCGAACGCTCCACGTGCCCGGCGCGGAGCTCGAAGGCGTGATGACGCTGCGGACGTACGACGATGCCGATGCCATCCGCGCCGCGGCCGAACGCGCCGACCAGATCGTGGTCGTTGGCGGCGGCTGGATCGGCAGCGAAGTCGCCGCGTCGCTGCGGCAGCTGGGGCACGAGGTGACGCTGGTCATGAACCAGTCGCAGCCGCTCGAGCGGGTGCTGGGCCAGGAAGTGGCGACCATCTACGGAGATCTGCATCGGGAGCGTGGCGTGACCCTGGTGTCCGGCAGGGTCACCGGGATCGAGGGTGAGAGGCGCGCGAGCGCCGTGCGGCTGGACCGCGGAACGCTGCTGCCAGCACAGCTGGTCGTGGTGGGCGTGGGCGCCGTCCCGCGCGTGGAGCTCGCGCGTCGTGCGGGCCTGGCGATCGCCGGCGACGGCATCGCGCTTGACGAGGAGCTGCGCAGCTCCGACCCGGCCATCTTCGCAGCGGGCGACATCGCGGCGGCGTGGCATCCGCGCTACGAGCGGCGGCTGCGGGTCGAACACTGGGACAACGCCCGCGAGCAGGGTGCCGCGGCTGCGCGCAACATGCTCGGCGCGGGCCAGCCTTATACCCGCGTGCCGTACTTCTACTCAGACCAGTTCGACCTGGGCATGGAGTACCGAGGCCATGCGCCCGAATGGGACCAGGTCCAGCTCCGCGGTAATGCGGCGGCCCGTGAGTTCCTTGCGTTCTGGATCAAGGACGGCCGGGTCGTGTCGGGAATGAACGCCAACCTGTGGGATGCCGCGGACGGGGTCGCCGCGCTCGTCGAGCGCGGGGCGCCGGCCTCGGAGCTCCCTGCGGATCCGACGGAGCTCAGTCCGGCGGCCTAGCCAGCGCGTTCAGCGGTTGCGCGCGTAGACCGCGGAGAGCCGGGCGGTGCCGAGCACGTTGCTGGCGAGGGCGCGGTCCACGCCATCCGCGGTGATGGCGCCGTCGAGCATCAGCGGGCCGGTCAGCGCGTAGAGGGTGAAGTCGTAGCGGTGCTCCCCGGATGGTGGGCACGGGCCGCCCCACCCGACCCGACCGAAATCGTTCTGTCCGGGGATGCCGATGCTGTCGCCGCGTCCCTCGGGCAGCTCCGTGACGTCGGCCGGGATGTCGGTGAGGACCCAATGCACGAAGTCATCGGCATCCGCATCGCGCACGATGATCACGTACGCGCCGACCTGCCCGGGCGCATTAGCCCACGAGAGCTGCGGTGAGAGATCGTCCCCGTCGCAGGTGCTGCGCGACGGGATGGCGCCGCCATCGGCAAACGCGTCGCTGCGAAGGGTGAAGTCCTGTTGCACGCCTGGCGAGCAGGCCGCAAGTCCGATGCCAGCCGCTGCCCGCGGTCTCAGTTCAGCGGCTGCGCCTCGATGAAGCCGTGGCCGCCCATCACCCGCCAGCCGATGCCATCGTGCTGCAGGTGGTAGATGGCGGGCATGGGCATGGCCCAGTGGAAGTCGAAGTCGACCGCCGGCTCGAAGGCCTGCAGCACCAGGCTGATCAGGTTGCCATGGCTGCCGACCAGCAGCCGTCCGCCATCGGCGTGGCGAGTGCGCAGCAGGTCCAGCAGCGACATGGCGCGGCGCTGCGCCTGGCGGCCCGTCTCGGCGCCATCGACGGCGTAGTCCGGATCGGCCCAGGCCCGGCGCAGGTGCTCCTGCCAGTCCACCGTCGGCGCCAGGGTGAGCCGGCGCTCGCGGAGGTCGGGCAGGATGTGCACCTCCAGGTCGCGCCGTCGGGCGGTGGGCGTGACGGTCTCGACCGCGCGCGCATAGGGGCTGGAATAGACCGATGTGATCACGTACGGCTCCAGCTCATCGGCGAGCTCTTCCGCCGCGCGGCGGCCCTCGTCGGTCAGCGGCCGCTCGTCGTCGCGCTCCTCGTACCCCGGTGAGCCCACGTCCACCGGCGGCGCGTGCCGCACCAGCAGCACGTCCAGCTTCCCGAGGCGCGGCGTCCCCTCCATCACGCTGCAAGTCTACGAGGCGCGGTACGCCGCCTAGGACCCACCGTGACCTTTGGGCAGTGCCGGAACGCACCACTGCCGCCGTACCGTGACGCGGCCATGAGGAGGGCCGCGATGCTCGCGCGCATGCGCGACGATGCCTGGAAGATCTTCGCGATCGTCGTTGGCCTTACGACGTTCGTGTACTTCCTGCTGCCGGCCGACGTGGAGGACGTCCTCTACCAGCTGCCGGAGATGCTGGCCGTGGTGGCCATCTTCGTGGGCATCCGGCTGCATCGGCCCACTGACGCCCGCCCATGGGTGGCGCTGGCTGCCGGCCTGACGCTGACCGCCGCGGGGGACTGGACCTGGGTGCTGCTGGACCGCCTGGGGATGGAACCGTTCCCCAGCGTGGCGGACGTGTTCTACCTGGGCGGCATGGGGCTCGTGGCGCTGGCCATCGTGTGGCTGGCACGCGGCAGGTTGCCTTCTGGCGATCGGGCCAGCCTGCTCGATGCCCTGATCGTGGCGGTGGGCGCCGGCATGCTGAGCTGGGTCTTCCTGATGGCGCCGGTGGTCGCCGACGACACCCAGTCCTTCGGCGAGATCGCGGTGGCGCTGGCCTACCCGCTGCTCGACATCGGCCTGCTGGCGGTCCTGGTGCGCCTGGTGCTCGCACCCGGCGCGCAGCCGATGTCGCTGCGCCTGATCATCATCGCGCTGATCTGCTTCCTGGCCGGTGACTTCCCGTACGCGGTTCTCGCACTGGCTGATGGCTACCAGACCGGCAACATCGTCGACGCTGGCTGGCTCCTCGGCGCGGCGGCCTGGGGAGCCGCGGGGCTGCATCCGACCATGACCCGCATCGCGGAGCCGGTGACCGACCGCTCGGGCGCGGGCGCCTTCTCCACCTGGCGCCTGGCCCTGCTGGCGGGGGCGTCGCTGATGGGCCCGGCCGTCCTGCTCATCCAGTGGCTGAGCGGCCAGCCCATCGACGTGCCGGTGGTGGCGGCCGGCTGCATCACCCTGTTCCTGCTGGTGATCCTGCGCCTGGACGGGGTGGTCGGCGCGCTGCGCACCACGCTGGACGAGCGGGCAGTGCTGGAGAAGGAGCTGGAGCATCGCGCGCTGCACGACGTGCTGACCGGGCTTGCCAATCGGGCCCTGTTCCATGACCGGCTGACGCAGGCGCTGAGCCGGCGGCAGGGCAGCGTGGCGGTCATGTTCCTGGACCTCGACGACTTCAAGACCGTCAACGACGCCTACGGGCATGCCGCCGGGGACAAGGTGCTGCGCACGGTGGCCGATGCGCTTCGCGGCGCAGTCCGCGACGAGGACACCGTCGCGCGGCTGGGAGGCGACGAGTTCGCAGTCCTGCTCGCGGACTCGCCCGACCGCTACGAGGCGACCCAGGTCGCGGGCCGCCTGCTGGCCGCCGTCCAGCTGCCCGTGCACCTTGCCGGCCACGAGTACGCGATCGGGGTGAGCATCGGCATCTCGCTCGGCTCCGGTGGCGACGCGTCGGCCGAGTCGCTGATGCGCGACGCGGACATTGCCATGTACGTGGCCAAGGGGCAAGGCAAGGGCACCTTCACCGTCTTCGAGCCGACCGAGCACCATGCCGTGGTTCGGGGCATCGAGCTGCGCACCGACCTCGACCATGCCATCCAGCGCCAGCAGTTCGAGCTGCGCTACCAGCCCATCCTGTCCCTTGAGACCGGCGAGATCGCCGGCGCCGAGGCGCTGGTCCGCTGGCGCCATCCGACCATGGGCCTGCTCGAGCCCGCCGAGTTCATCCCGCTGGCCGAGGCCACCGGAGCCATCGGCCCGTTGGGAGAGTGGATCCTGGAAGAGGCGTGCCGCGTCGCCGCGCGATGGCCCGCGACGTCCGCTCTTCCGCGGTACGTGAGCGTCAACCTGTCGGTCGTACAGCTCGCCGATCCGGCCTTTGCCAACGCCGTGCAGCGCATCCTGCGCAGCAGCGGCATTGGCCCACAGCGGCTGATCCTGGAGGTCACCGAGAGTGCGAAGCTCGAGTCGGACGTGGCCGCCAGCACCATGCGCCGCGTCCGCAACCTTGGCGTTCGGCTGGCAATCGATGACTTCGGCACCGGCTACGCCGCGCTGGGTCAGCTGGCGCGCATGCCCTTCGACCTGGTCAAGATCGAGCGCTCCTTCGTCACCACCGTCGGGTCCGATCCCCGCGCCGAGTCACTGGTGGCCGGGATCGTGGACCTCGCGCGGCGCCTTGACGTGGAGGTCGTGGCCGAGGGGATCGAGGACGGCGTGCAGCTCGCCCGCCTGCGCGAGGCCGGCTGCGCCTACGGCCAGGGCTTCCACTTCGCGCCACCGCTGACCGCCATTGACCTCGCCGCGTTCCTGGCCGAGCACGACCAGGCCGCCGCCGGATCGGTACTCAGCCGCCCTCCGCTGCCTCGGGCCGCCACATCCTGACCTGACAGCTGCCTTCTCCCCTCCGGCGCGCGCTGCATGCAGGCGTTGGCGCACGGCAAGGCGCCAAACCAGCCGCCGATCTGCCCGCCACCGCATATCCCACGCGGGGCCCGGAATGGCCTCGTTCATGCATTGTGCGGCGGCCAGAGAGTACCGATGATGGAACCCAGATCGAGCCGTCGTGGAGGGGACCTGATGCGCACAAGCGGGATCGTCGGGAAATTCGCATTAGTCGGCCTTGCCGTGGTGCTGTCGGGCTGCTTCGGGCGCGGCGACAAGACGAGCTCTTCGAGC
>DATAOD010000018.1:0-3059 GCA_036265975.1 Candidatus Limnocylindria bacterium | reverse complement strand
TCGTGCCAGTGCCAGGGCTGCCCGGGTTACCAGCAGGTGCCAACGTGCGTAGGGGCCGCCCACCTGCTCGGTGGCCCGCTGCAGCCGTGGCAGCTCGGCCGCGATCTCGGCTAGTCGTCCGGCGTACCAGTAGGTGTCGATCAACCACAGGCGACCCCACATCTCCGCCTCCGGCCGCCGCCAGGCGGTTCCGGTGGAGATCATTCGCGCCGCAAGGCTCGCCACCTCGACCACATGATCAGGCCCACTGCGCGCAAGCTGCCGTGAGCTGAGCACTCCGATCGTCAGATCCAGGTCCCGGGCCTCGTCGGCAAGCGACAGCGCCTGCGCGCTCGCCACGTCGGCCTCGTCGTAGTAACCGCAGTACGCCGCCGCCTGCGCAAGCCGGGCGAGCAGCCGAGCCCGCGTCGCGTCGTCGTGTGTGGACAAAGCGAGGGCCTCGGAGCACCACCGATGGATGTCGCCGTCCCAGGTGGGGTTGCCGCAGGGCTCCAAGGTCAGCGCGGCCTTGGCAAGCAGCCGGGCGGATTCTAGTTGCCGAGCGATGTCGAGTGCCTCAATGCAGGAGCGCCGGGCAGCGGGGAGGTGGCCGTGCCGAAATGCAGCCGCCGCCAAAGCGAGCAACAGGTCAGCACGCTCGATGCCGGTAAGGCCGTCCGCATACTCGAGGGCGAGCCCGTACAGCCGCTCCGCCTCCCCGAACGCGAGCACCCGCATGGCCTCGTCTGCAGCGCGGCGTGCCCATGAAGAGGCCTCGGCGGACGCCCCGACCGAGGCAGCTGCGGACCAGTGGTAGGTGAGTTCACCGAGGTGGTTCGCCACGCTGCCGGCCGCCAGGTCCTCGATTGCCAGGGCTGTACGCCGATGCAGACTGACGCGTTCGGGCAGGGACAGGCCCGCCACGATGGAGGCTCGAACCACGCTGCTGTCGAACTCGACACGGCCGCCCGGCGCGGACATGCAGAGGAAGCCGGCACGAGCAGCCTCATCAATCGCCTCAAGGAGCTCGGCCTGACCAGTCTCCAGAACTCGTGCGGCAACCGCTGTTCGCACGGTGTGACCCTGGATCGCCGCGGCCTCGAGCAGTCGCCGCCCCTGCAGCGAAAGCTCCCGGACCCGCCGGCCCACCAAATCATCGAGGCTGCTAGGGAGCGGGGGCGCCTGATCCTCTGGCGGCCAGGCGCCCAGGTACCGGCCCATCTCGCCGAGAAAAAGCGGATTACCGCGTGTCGTCTCGAAGACCTCGGCCGCCAGTGATGCCGGTACGGGCCGGTCGGCAACCGCGGACAAGCACAAGAAGGAGTCGACGCGGGACAGGCCTGAGAGCTTCACCACTTCGACCTCCGGCTCACCCAACACATCGAGCCGCACGCCGTTCCACGGTCCGGAGTAGACGCGAGCGTCGTCATGTGCAGCGCATACGAACACGCGGCGATCGCGGAGCAACCGCATCACATCGACCAGGGTGCCCAGGGATGGACCGTCGGCCAGGTGGAGGTCGTCGATAAGGAGCACCACGCCACGGTCCGCGGCGGCCTGGCGCACCTGGTCGGCAATCCGTTCAGCGAGTGCCGCGGGATCTGTTAACGAATCGAGGGCGTCGAGGGAATTGTGGGCGTGGAGTGCCTGACGCCACAGCCAATATGGTGGTGCCCCAGCCGACCCGAACGATCGGGCACGCAGCACCCGGACTCCCCGGTTCGCAGCCTCGTCAGCGAAGCCATCCAGCAGGGCTGTCTTGCCGATGCCAGGCTCGCCCGAGCAGAGCACGATCCGTAGGTGGCCGGTCATTGCATCGTCAAGCGATACATGCAGCCGTGCCAGCTCATTCGCACGTCCGAGCAGCTCGCCCGGCTGCCGGCAGGTCATGAGACTGTCTTACGGCAGCCCCGCTAAGTGCGCAATCGCGTGCCGAGGCACAGCCCGGCGGGTTTCGGCTCGGATGAGTTGCCGGGCGTCGAGGTCGGTCACCGCACGTGGGACGATGCGCCCATGCCACGAGACGCGCGTACGGGTGCCAAGTACGTGGCCGGGGTGTTGGCCCTCGCCGCAATGCTCGCCCTCGCGCCATTCTTCTTCGCTTCCGGGCTGATGGCGCCCGGCTGGGCAGTGGGAATCTTCATCGCTGTCTGGCTCGTGCTCTTCGGGCTCGGCTGCTTCTGGATCAGGCGCAAGCCCCTCTGGGTGCTGCCACTGCCGTTCATCGCTGCGGCATTTTGGCTCGGCGGGATGAGTGCCGGTGGGGCGTGGCTCGGCTGGACAGCATGACGGTGCGCCAGATACACGTCACTCGTCCGCGGTGACATTGGGCATCCGTTTCGCTATCACGATGGCTGCAACTGCAACCAGCGCGGCGGCTGTCAGCATGGCCGCCTCAAACCCGTCAGCCAAGACACGCGTGTCTGCGTTCAGCCGAGTACTCCCAGCGACTGTGTAGGCCAGCCCCATCGCCGCGACCCCGAGAACGGCTCCCAATTGACGCGCCTCGGTCACCATGCTCGCCGCGAAGGCGCGGTGCTCGCCGGGCACGGCTATGAACGGACCGACGCTGGCTGGCGTGAAGATGGCTGGCCGAGAAACCCCGAAGACGAGCAGACCTGGGATGAGCCAGACAAGGCTCAGCTCTTGCGCGGCCAATCCGGTCCAGGCAAGACCGATGCTGGCCAGTACCAGACCCGGGAGCACCAGCCTTCGGGCTCCCCGCCGGTCGGCAAGGGCACCCGTACGGGCGGACAGAAGTGGGGTGAACATGCCGGTCAATGCCAGCACCAAGCCGGCGGTCATCACAGTGCTGCCAAGCCCGTGGTGGAGGAACAGCACGAGATAGACCGAGGTGCCGAGCACCGCGAACTGGATCACGAACAACGCGGTCAACGACGTTGCTACGAGACGATTCCGTAGCAGCGCCAGCCGAATCAGCGGCCGCGGAGATCGCGATTGCGTGTACGCGAACACTCCGAGCAGGATGACACCCGCCGCCAGCGGAATCAGCGCAGCGGCGCCCCAATTACTGATCTGCGAGAGGCCCAGGACTGTACTGAACAGTCCGACCAGCAGCA
>DATAOD010000017.1:0-20390 GCA_036265975.1 Candidatus Limnocylindria bacterium | reverse complement strand
GCTGCCGGTGTCCTCGATGAAGCGGATCTCCTCCTCGTTCTCGTTCAGGATCTCCACCGACAGCCCGAGCGCCTGGAGCTCCTTGATGAGCACCTTGAACGACTCCGGCACGCCGGGTGACTGGATCTCCTCGCCCTTGACAATCGCCTCGTAGGTCTGCACGCGACCCAGGACGTCGTCTGATTTCACGGTGAGCAGCTCCTGGAGGATGTTGGCGGCCCCGTAGGCCTCCAACGCCCAGACCTCCATCTCCCCGAAGCGCTGGCCGCCGAACTGCGCCTTACCACCCAGCGGCTGCTGGGTGATCAGGCTGTAGGGGCCGGTGCTGCGGGCGTGGATCTTGTCCTCCACCAGGTGGTGCAGCTTCAACATGTAGATGTAGCCGACGGTGACCCGATGATCGAAGGCGTCGCCGGTGCGTCCGTCGTAGAGCACCGTCTTGCCGTCGGGGTCGTGTCCCGCCCGCTTCAGCGCCTCGGTGATGTGATCCTCCGTGGCGCCATCGAAGACCGGGGTGGCCGCCTTGAGGCCAAGCGTCTTCATCGCCCAGCCAAGATGCGTCTCCAGGATCTGGCCGATGTTCATGCGGCTCGGCACGCCGAGCGGGTTGAGCACGATGTCGACCGGCGTGCCGTCCGGCATGAAGGGCATGTCCTCGACCGGGAGGATCTTGGCAATCACGCCCTTGTTGCCGTGGCGGCCGGCCATCTTGTCGCCCACCGCGATCTTCCGCTTCTGGGCCACGCTGACGCGGACCAGGCGGTTCACGCCGGGCAGCAGCTCGTCGCCGTTCTCGCGGCTGAACTGGCGGACGTCGACCACGATGCCCCGCTCCCCGTGGGGCAGGCGCAGGGACGAATCCTTCACCTCGCGCGCCTTCTCGCCGAAGATCGCGCGCAGCAGCCGCTCCTCGGCGGTCAGCTCGGTCTCGCCCTTGGGCGTGATCTTGCCGACCAGGATGTCACCCGGAGTGACCTCGGCGCCCTCGTAGATGATCCCGTCCTCGTCCAGGTTGCGGAGGCTTTCCTCGCCGACGTTCGGGATGTCGCGGGTGATCTCCTCCGGACCCAGCTTCGTGTCGCGCGCCTCGATCTCGTGCTTCTCGATGTGGATCGAGGTGAACAGATCCTCGCGCACCAGCCGCTCGCTGATGACGATGGCGTCCTCGTAGTTGCCGCCCTCCCAGGGCAGGAACGCGACCAGGATGTTCTGGCCCAGCGCCATCTCACCATGATCGGTGCTGGAGCTGTCGGCCAGCACCTGGCCCTCCGTCACCCGATCGCCCACGTCCACGATGGGGCGCTGGTTGATGCAGGTGCCCTGGTTTGAGCGCAGGAACTTCTTGAGCGAGTAGGTGTCGCGCTCGTTGCCCTCGTCGCGCTCGACCATGATCTCGCCGGCGGTCACGCCCACCACGGTGCCGGCGGCACTAGCCACCACCACCTGCTGCGAGTCGAGCGCGGCGCGGTACTCCACTCCGGTGCCGACCACGGGCGACTCCGGCTGGAGCAGCGGCACGGACTGCCGCATCATGTTCGAGCCCATCAGCGCCCGGTTGGCGTCGTCATGCTCCAGGAACGGGATCATGGCCGTGGCCACGCTCACGATCTGCTTGGGGCTGACGTCCATGTAGTCGACGTCATCGGCCGGCTGCACGCGAAACTCGTCGCGGTAGCGGACCATGACCCGCTCCTCGGTGAAGTGCTGCTGGTCATCGAGCGGCGCGTTGGCCTGCGCGATGTAGAAGCGCTCCTCCTCGTCGGCGGCGAGGTATTCGATGTCGGTGGTCACCACCGGGCGCACGCGCACGCCGGCGACCTTGTGATCCTTGATCTGCGCCCACAGCTTGTCATCGATGCTGGCGCCTGCCTTTGCGACCGCCTTGCCACCATCGGACAGGACCAGGTCCTCCGCCAGCACCTTACCCATGGCATCGGTCTTGTTGTCGCGATGGCTGACGAGCTTGCGCACCTTGCGGTACGGCGTCTCGATGAACCCGTAGTTGTTGATCTTGCCGTAGGTCGCCAGCGAGCCGATGAGGCCGATGTTGGGCCCTTCCGGCGTCTCGATCGGGCACATCCGGCCGTAGTGGCTGGGATGCACGTCGCGCACGTCGAAGCCCGCCCGCTCGCGGCTGAGGCCGCCCGGGCCCAGCGCCGACAGGCGGCGCTTGTTGGTCAGCTCCGCCAGCGGGTTGGTCTGGTCCATGAACTGCGACAGCTGGCTGCCGCCGAAGAACTCCTTCATAGCCGCCACCACCGGGCGGATGTTGATGAGCGTGTTCGGCGTCGCCTGGTCGGAGTCGGTGATCGTCATCCGCTCCTTGACCACGCGCTCCATGCGCAGCAGGCCGATGCGGAACTGGTTCTGGATCAGCTCGCCGTTGGCGCGGATGCGCCGGTTGCCCAGGTGGTCGATGTCATCGGGCTCGCCGCGGCCGTTGTTCAGCTCGATCAGCTTGCCGATGATGGCCACGATGTCGTTGCGGCTGATGACCCGCGCGTCGCGCAGGTTCTCACTGGCCTCGGAGGGAAGCTCGACCTTCAGCTTGGCGGCGGTCTCGCCCAGCGCCTTGTTCAGCTTGTAGCGGCCGACCCGACCCAGGTCGTAGCGGCGGAAGTTGAAGAAGAGGCTGGTGACCAGCGCGCGGGCGTTCTCCACCGTGGGCGGATCGCCGGGGCGTAGCTTCTTGTAGACCTCGATCAGGGCCTCGTCCTGCGTGGCGGCCGTGTCCTTGTCCAGGGTGAGCTGGACGTAGGGATGCTCCGGATGATCGTCGACCGGCGCGAACAGCTTCACCATCTCCGCCGATTCCTCGATGCCCACCGCGCGCAGCAGCGTGGTGACAGGAATCTTCCGCTTGCGGTCGACCTTGACGCTGAGCAGGTCCTTGTTGCTCGTCTCGAACTCGAGCCAGGCGCCGCGGTTCGGGATCACCTTGGCGGCATGCAGCAGCCGACCGGTGGCCGGGTCCTCGGTGGCGGTGTAGTACACGCCCGGGGAGCGCACCAGCTGGCTGACGACGACGCGCTCGGCGCCGTTGATGATGAACGTTCCCTGCTCCGTCATCCATGGGAAGTCGCCCATGAAGACGGTCTGGTGCTTGACCTCGTCGGTCTCCTTGATGACAAGGTCGACCTCGACCTTGAGCGGCTTCGAGAAGGTCAGGTCACGGGTGCGGCATTCGTCCTCGCTGAACTTCGGCTCTTCGAAGTAGTAGTCGCGGAAATGCAGCTCAAGGTTCTTACCGGTGAAGTCGGTGATCGGGGTGATTTCGTCCAACAGCTCGCGAAGGCCGGTCTGGACGAACCAACTGAATGAATCGGTCTGGGTCTGGATCAGGTTTGGGAGGGGGAGGACTTCCGGGATGTGCGAGAAACTCTCACGGCTCGGTGCCAGCTCAAACCGGCTGGCGGACTCGGCCAAGGCCATTCGAACTCCTTGAAAAGGGCATGGTGGAAGGCATGGAGGGGCGCGACACGCGAAAGGAGAGTATATCACCCACTTCCGCTTCGTCAACTGAAGCGCCACGGAGTCGGTGCACGCTCCGGGTCGGCCTCAGGTGAAGGGTGGAGCGTCCACCTTGAACGTCGACCACAGGCAGTACGCGGCAGTCACGAATGACGCCAGGCCAGTGAGGATCATCGGCGCGGACGTCAGCAGGTACAGCGGCGGCGCGGCCGTGACTGCCAGGAAGATGAACGGGAAGACGCCGAACGACAGCAGCAGCGCCAGCACCGCCCACCAGCGTCCGCCGCCTCGCCACAGGATGACGCCAAGCACCACCGCCAGCGTCGCGCGGATCAGCGCGGACGAAAGCAGCGACGGCGCCAGCGAGATGACCGGCAGCACGGTGAGCACGGCGTAGGCCCACCAGCTTGCGCCGGCGGCTCGCCACCAGATTCCCACTGTTGGACGTTGCTCAGGCATTGGCTCATGCCTCCGTCGGCCTGTGCGCCATGGTCGGATGCGTTGCGCGAGTCACCGCATGAGCCGGCCGGGCCGGTGGCCGCCTGCCGGCCCCGCGATGTGCGGGACCGGCCACGGCTGGAGTCGCGCTACTTGACCTCGACGGTCGCCCCCGCCTCGGCCAGCTTGGCCTTGACCTCCTCGGCCTCTTCCTTGGCGACGCCTTCCCTGACGGCCTTCGGGGCCGCGTCGACCAGGTCCTTGGCCTCCTTCAGGCCCAGGCCGGTCAGCTCACGCACCGCCTTGATGACCAGGATCTTGTTGGCGCCGACCTCGGTCAGGACCGCGTCGAACTCGCTCTGCTCCTCGGCGGCGCCAGCGGCCGCCGCGCCGTCGCCGCCCGCTGCCGGTGCGGCCGCCACGGCCATGGGGGCCGCCGCGGTGACGCCGAACTTGTCCTCGACGGCCTTCACGAGGTCGCTGAGCTCCAGGACGGTCATGTTCGAGATCGCGTCCAGGATCTCGTCCTTGCCAAGTGTCTTGGTTGCCATGTCGTTACCTACTCCTTACGTCGTGGTGGCGGTCAGGCCGCCTCGGTCTGTCGCTTCTGATCGGCCACCGCGTTGAGCACCCCGGCCAGGTTGCGGAGGTTGCCGGCCAACACGCCGGCGAAGCCGGTCAGCGGGCTCGCGATGCCGCCGGCGAACTTGGCCAGCAGGACCTCGCGGCTCGGCAGGCTGGCCATGCGCGCCAGGCTGGCGGCATCGATCGCCTGGTCGCCAAGCAGACCGCCGCGGATGCTGACCACCCGGAACGGGCGGAACGCCTCCTGCAGCGCCTTCGCCAGCGCGACCTCGTCGCCGGAGATGGTGGCCAGTGCGGTGGGTCCCTCGAGCATCGGCTTGAGCCCCGATCGCTGCGCCTCTTCGGCGGCGATCTTCAGCAGCCGGTTCTTGGCGACGTGCAGGTCAACGCCGTTGGCGCGCAACGATCGGCGCACGACCTGCATCTCGGCGACCTTCAGGCCGCGATAGTCGGCCACGGCGATCGCCGTGCTATTGCGCAGCATCTCGGCGAGGTCGCTGACCGCCTGTCGCTTGGCATCGGTCGGCATCGGCTCCATCCTTTCGCTGGACAAATGAAAACGGTCCGCGCGCGTCAGCACGAGGACCGTCATCGGTTCATCAATCTCGCGCCTCGGCGTGCCGCCGGCCTCGCAGGGCCGGCAATTCTGCCCGGGGCTTTCACCCGGACGCATCGCGGTCTTCGGCAGGAAGTCTTCGGTTGGGCGCCGATGGTAGCCGGTCACCGGCCCTTCGGCAAACGAACGTCAGGCGCTGGCGGCTGCCAGGGCCGATGGGATGTCCACCCGTACGCCCGGCCCCATGGTCGGCGTCAGGGTGAGGGTGCGCATGTAGGTGCCCTTGGCGCCCGTTGGCTTTGCCCGATTCACCGCGTCGACCAGGGTGGCCACGTTGGCGCGCAGCTGGTCGGGCGTGAAGCTGGCCTTTCCCACCGGGGCGTGGACGATCCCGGCGCGATCGACCTTGAACTCGATCCGGCCGGACTTGATCTCGCTCACCGCGCGCTCGATGTCGAACGTCACGGTGCCGGACTTCGGATTCGGCATCAGCCCGCGCGGGCCGAGCTTCTTCCCCAGCCGTCCGACCATGCCCATCATGTCCGGCGCGGCGATGGCCACGTCGAAGTCGAACCAGCCGTCGTCGATGCGCTTCACCAGGTCCTCGCCGCCGACCTCGTCGGCGCCGCCGCGCAGCGCTTCCTGCGCCTTCTCGCCCTGGGCGAACACGATGACCCGCGAGCTGCGGCCGGTGCCGTGCGGCAGCACCACGGTGCCCCGCACCAGCTGGTCGGCGTGGCGCGGGTCGACGCCCAGGCGCAGGTGCGCCTCGACCGTTGCATCGAACTTCGCGGTGGAGAGCTGCGGCAGCAGCTCGGAGGCCTCGGCCAGCGGGTAACGCTTCTCCGCCTCGATCAGCTTGGCGGCCTCCAGGTACTTGCGTCCGTGGCGCGTCATCGGTCTCCCACCTCGATGCCCATGCTGCGCGCGGTGCCGGCCACGATGCGCATCGCGTGCTCCACGTCGTTGGCGTTGAGGTCGGCCATCTTTGTCTCCGCGATCTCGCGCAGCTGGGCCTGGGTCACGCGGCCGACCTTGTCGCGGTTCGGCTGGGCGCTGCCCGACTCCACGCCAGCGGCGCGCTTCAGCAGCGCGGCGGCCAGCGGCGCCTTGGTCACGAAGGAGAAGGAGCGGTCCTCGTACACCGTGATCTCGGCCGGGACGACGTACCCGCGCAGGCTGGCGGTGCGCTCGTTGAAGGCCTTGATGAACTCCATGATGTTGATCCCGTGCTGGCCGAGCGCGGGCCCGACCGGCGGGGCGGCGGTGGCGGCGCCAGCGGGCGCCTGCACCTTCAGGATCGTGCGGACTTTCTTTGCCATGTCACTCCTTCGAGGTCCTGACGGAGCGCGTTTCGCTCCTCCCTCTGGCTATCGGGTTGGCTACAGCTTGTCGATCTGCAGGAAGTCGAGCTCGACCGGGGTCTCCCGGCCGAAGATGCTGACCAGCACCTTGACCTTGTTCTTCTCCGGGTTCACCTCGTCCACGGTGCCGATGAATTCGGCGAAGGGCCCGTCCTTGACGCGCACGCTCTGGCCCTTGGTGAACTGCAGCTTGAACTTCGGCGCCTCGACGCCCATCTGCTTGAGGATCTTCTTGACCTCGGCCTCGACGAGCGGCGTCGGCCGGTTGCCCGATCCCACGAAGCTCGTCACGCCGGGCGTGTTGCGGACCACGTACCACGACTCGTCGGACATGGCCATCTCGACCAGGACGTAGCCCGGGAAGACCTTCTTGTTGACGGTCTGCCGCTGGCCGTTCTTGATCTCGATCTCCTCCTCCATCGGGACGAGGACCTGGAAGATCTGGTCTTCGACGCCCATCGACTCGATGCGGTGCTCGAGGTTGGCCTTGACCTTGTTCTCGTAGCCCGAATAGGTGTGGATCACGTACCACTGCTTGGCCGATCCCTCCTCGACCGCCGGCAGCGGCGCCTCGCGGCTCAGGCGAGCAGCCTGCTGGGCCTCGTCGCTGCGGGAGGGCTTGCGCTCGGTGCCTCCGCCATCGGCTGAATCCTGGTCCACGGCGCTCGCTTCGGCCGGCTCGCTTTCGTCGGGCTCCGATGCAGACTCCTCGGCATCGGCGGCGGCCTCCTCCGCGGCAGCATCGGCCTCGGCGGTTCCGCTGATGCGCTCTTCTAGCGAGGTCGTGTCGGCCTCGTCGATGGCTTCTTCGACCGCCTCTTCGACTTCCTCCGCGCCCTCTTCGACGGTGTCGCCTTCCAGCTCTTCGACCTCGCCGGCCTGCGGCTCGTCGAGGTCTTCGCTGTCCTCTGAGGCCTCTGCGTCAATCACTTCGTCAAGGTCGACGTCCTGAGCGATGGGCTCGTCGTCGAGCTGGACTGTGGTCTGGGTTCGTTCGTCGCTCATCACAGCACCTGGTGCAGGCCCAGGGTGAGCAGCAGATCCAGCACGGCGATGTACGCGCCCACCGCGACCGAGACGGCGATCACGATGAGCGTGAGGTTGACCACCGTCTGACGGGTCGGCCACGCGACCTTGCGCAGCTCCGACCACGCCTCGGCGAGGTACATCTGAATTCGGCCGAACACGATCTGGTCAGTCAGCTCCTGGATTCAATGGATTGTTTTGAGACGGGCAGTGCGACGTCGTGGCAGGGGCGACAGGACTCGAACCTGCAACCGCTGGTTTTGGAGACCAGTGCTCTACCAATTGAGCTACACCCCTCCGCGTCGCCCTACTTGGTTTCCCGGTGCAGGGTGTGCTGCCTGCAGCGCGGGCAGAACTTGTTCAGCTCGAGCCGCCCCGGGTCGTTTCGCTTGTTCTTGCGCGTGCTGTACGTGCGCTCCTTGCAGGTGGTGCACGCCAGCGTGATCACTGGTCGATTCTCGGCCTTTGCCACGGTTGGTTCCTGTCGTTCAGCTCCGGGTTTCGTTCCGGTTCACCGCCGGATCCGGCCAACCTGAACTAAGGGTGGGGGCCCCGGGGAAGTCGCGTGATTCTACGGTTCGGAACGGTCCGGTGTCAACGAGCGGGCCGCCTGTAGAACTCGCCTCGTCTTGAATAGCACGCTGAGTTCTGAAAACGACGTACTCCGGGGCAATCGCGTCCGTTTCAGAACTTGCCGTGCTGAAAGCGCACGAATCCCGAGCGGACGCGTCATCCTGAGAGCTCCCGGTTCTATCGCTGAGCCGTGGCTCGGGCGGCGGCCGTCTGATCCTCCCCGGCACGGCGCTCCCGATCCCGTCGCGCCAGCACGATGCGCGTGAACGGCAGGCGGATGTCGCTGAACACCTCGATGCTGACCAGGAAGCCCAGCAGCAGGAAGACGACGCCGAGCAGCTCACCAACGAAGAAGGCGCTGGTTGCGCCGAAGCGGTTTGCCCCGCTCGTGAAGGCCGGGATGGTGGCGCCGATGGCGATCAGGATCGTCGCCGGCACCCGGCTGGAGAGGCGGCCGCCGAACAGGGCGGCCACGGCGCCGGGGAGAGATGCCACGAGGTTGACGGCAATCGCGACGGGTGCCTTCGCCAGGTTCCACAGGAAGCTCCCGACGCTGTGCCGCCCGCCGAGCGAGTAGCGGATCACCCGCCGCTTCGGCATGAAGACGTAGGCGCTGTACAGCGCCCCGAGGCCCAGTGAGAAGGCGCCCGTGATGTTGAAGAACGGCGTCAGCAGCCGCAGGTAGCCGGGCATAAGCTCGCCGGTGGGGATCAGCGTCTGCGGATCCAGGGAGTAGCCGGGAGCTGCCAGCGGTGCGGTGAAGGCCATGACCGCCGCCGCCGCGCTGCCGATCGCGACCGTCGCGCCGGCCACATGCGCCCAACGCGCATCGCCCCGCGCGGTGAGCACCACGATCGCGGCAGCCACCATGACGGCCACGCCGAAGTAGATCAGCGGCGAGGCGCCGCTGTTGGCGTAGTTGTACTTCAGCTGGCTCAGCGCGGTGAACAGCCCGGCGAGCAGCAGCGAGACCGCGAAGGCATAGCCGAATCGGGTGCGCGCCAGGAGGTACGCCGTGCCGAGGCCAAGCCATCCGGCGACGAACACCGCGCCGATGAGGTACCAGGTCCGATAGAGCGGCTCGCTCCAGCCGAAGGCTCCGCCCAGGAACTCGGTGCCGGCGCTGATGCCGTACCACAGCAGGCCGATCGTCCACACCAGCTGGTACGCCTGTCGCCGCCGAAGCCACTGGTCGCCGACCAGCACCGCGAAGACGAACGAGAGGAGCGACGAGAAGAACGGCAAGACGACGTTGGAATCCACGCTGATGCTCACGGCCTCCATCTGTCCTGGGATGGAGCCCACGTCCGGGCTCGAACCGGAGACCTCTTCCTTACCAAGGAAGTGCTCTGCCTACTGAGCTACGTGGGCGCGCCGTGATTCTTGCCGAACGATAGAAGGTTGGGCAACCATCGGTCTATCTTGATAAATCTATGTATTAGATTCGCCCTGGATGGGCCGATGGACTGGTGGGCAGGGAGGGAATCGAACCCCCACAGTCGAAGACGGCTGATCTACAGTCAGCGGAGCTCACCACCTGCTCAACCTACCCACAGATAACGACCGGCGTCGTGGTGCGCTGCCGATCGCAGCGGGAGTATAGGCGAGGCCGCAAACCCCCTCAAGGGCGCGGCTCGGCGACCGCCGCCGCTCCTTCCGGCGCCAGGCTGACGGTCCGCAGGTCACGTCCTTCGCGAACGACCAGCTCATAGTCGTGGGCCTCGCGCACGACGTGCATCCCGGCCTTCTCGTACAGCCGCGTGGCGCCGGTCAGCGACTCGGCATCGACTCCCAGGCCCGCCCGCCTCTTGCCACGTGCCTCCAGGAGGCGGAACGAGTGGTGCAGGATGGCGAGCGCCAATCCGCGACGTCGCCAATCGCGGCGGACGCCGAGGGTGCTGATCCAGCCGAGGTCCGGCTGCCCCGGCCGCGACGATGAGCACAGCGCCATGCCCGCGATGTCGTCGCCATCCAAGGCCAGGATCCACAGCTCCGGCTCCGCTTTGAAGAACTCCGTCCTGAAGTGCCACCACTGCTCGAAGGGGTTGGGCGTGAAGCCGTAGTGGTCGCTGAAGAAATCGTTCTCCGCGGCATGCACCGCCCGCGCGTCCTGCGGCAGGGTGGCCGCCCGCACGCTGATCCCATCCGGCCAGGCGGGCTCCGGCAGTGGCGCGGCCTCCGCCAGGTCGATCTCCATGGTCAGCGCGCTGCGGTCGTGGTGCCAGCCGGCGGCCGCCAGGGCGCTCGCGGTCTGGCGGTTGGTGGGCGAGAGGTCGGTGTGCAGGCCAACCCGCGCGCCGTCGGGTGCGAGCGACACGTTCTGCGCGGCGCGCTCCGCCACCCATCGCAGCAGCTCGGGCAAGACCTCGTCGTCCCGGTTCTCCGGGCGGACGCGCAGGAAGAGGTACGGCGCCACATGAAGCTCCTCGCCGTCGTAGTACTCCGCCACGGCCGCTGCGCGGCCGGCGGCGTCAACTACCAGAAGGGAGTCCGTCTCCACATCGAAGGACGGCAGCGAGTACGCGCCTCGCACCATCTGCTCGGTCGTGTCCAGGACGCCGTAGTCGGCCAGGGCTGCGGTCTCGCACAGCTCCAGGATGACCGGGACGTCGGTGGCCGGATTTACGGGGCGCGCGGCGAAGCCGCTCGGCAGGCTTGGCATGGGTGCCGTCATGATAGAGGGCCCCATGCTTCGCATCCTTCGTCAGCCGAACTTCGCGCGCCTGTGGTTCGGTGGCCTGATCTCCATGACCGGCGACTGGATCCTGATTACCGGCCTGCCGTACGAGATCTACCGGCTCACCGGCTCCACCCAGGCGCTGGGCTTCATGGCCATCGCCTTCATGATCCCGTCGATCACCCTGGGATCGATAGCCGGCGTGTTCGTGGACCGATGGGACCGCCGGAGGCTGATGCTGGTCATCGACCTGGCGCTGGCCGTCACCATCCTGCCGCTGATCTCCATGGAATCCATCGGCGTATGGATCGCCTACGTCGTGCTGCTGGTCGCCTCGTGCCTGGATCAGCTGTTCAGCCCGGCCGAGAACGCGCTGCTGCCGAACCTGCTGGAGAACGCCGACGACGACCTGGTGACCGCCAACGCGTTGAACGGGCTGAACAACCACCTGGCGCGCCTGATCGGGCCTGCGCTCGGCGGCATCATCGTGGCGATCAGCGGAATCCTGGGTGTGGCGATCATCGATGCCGTTTCGTTCCTGATCGCCGCCTTCCTGATCTGGTCCATTCGATCGAGCCGCACGAGGGCGGTCCGCCACGACTCGCTGGAGCACGAGGCAGCAACCGCCTGGAAGCGGCTGCTGCACGAGTGGCGCGATGGGCTGCGAGTCGTCTGGCACCAGCCGATCCTTCGGGCGCTGCTGCTGTTCTTCGTCATCACCCGCATCGGCGAGGGCCTGACGATCACGTTGTTCGTGCCGTGGACCACTGACGCGCTGCACTCGGACAGCGCGGGCTATGGCGCGCTGCTGTCGACCCAGGCCATCGGCGGCTTCGCGGGTGCGTTCGTCATCGGCCGGCTGGGCTCGAGGGTGGATCCGCTGCGGCTGCTGATCGGCAGTGCGCTGCTGTTCGGGCTCATCGACCTGGGGCTGTTCACCTACCCGGCCATCTATCCGCACATCGAGCCCGCGCTGGTTGTGATGGTGATCGTGGGCGTGCCCGGCGCCGGGATGATGGCGGCCATCAACACGCTGCAGCAGCAGCTCGCCGCGGACAGCCATCGGGGCAGGGTGTTCGGCGCCATCGGCGCCCTCGGATCACTTGGCTCCCTGGTCGGAGCAGTATCGGCGGGCTACCTTGGCGAGTTCCTGCCGGTCGTGCTGCTGCTTGTGGTGCAGGGCAGCGGCTATGTAATCGGCTCATTGGTGGTCGGCGCCATGACCAGGGGCCAGCGTGTGCCGAAGGCGGAGCTGGCGGCCGAGGGCTAGACCCGCATCGGCTCCTGCAGAAAGTCCAGGAGGCCGCGCATGTAGGTCTGGGTGTCGTCCCACATGGCCAGGTGGCTGCCGTTCGCGCACTCGAGGTAGCGCCCGTTCGGCAGGCGTTCCGCCATCGCCCGCATGTGGGCCGGGTCCATGGTGTCGTACCTGGCGCCGATCACCAGCGTCGGTACGGTGATGCGGGCCAGATCGTCATAGCGGTCCCAGTCCGACAGGCTGCCCGACATGCCGAGCTCGCTGGGCCCCTGCATGGGCACGTAGATCTCAGGATTGATGTGCGCGAAGGCGTTCACCACCGCTTCGGGCCACTCGGCTACCGGCATGCGCAGCACGTGGTGCACGTAGTGATGCTGGTACAGGAGCTCCTCGTAACGCGGATTGTCCGTCTCCCCGCGCGCCTCGAAGGCCTGGATCTCGGCCAGGGCAGCCTGGTCCATGGACGGCATCAGCACCTGGTGGGCGTACTCGTTGTAGGCCGGGCAGCTGGACATCATGTTCGAGATGACCAGGCCCTTCAGGTGCTCCTGGTGATGCAGGGCGTACTCGATCGCCAGGATCCCTCCCCACGACTGCCCATACAGGTAGAAATTGGACCGATCCAGCTGCAGCGCCTGCCGCACCTGCTCGACCTCGTCCACGAACCGATCGAGCTGCCAGAGGCCCGGGTCGCTGGGCTGGTCGCTGTTGCCCGCACCGAGCTGGTCGTAGTAGTAGAACTCGATGCCCGCGCCAGCCAAATGGTCGCCCACCACCTCGAGGTACTCGTGGGTGGCGCCGGGTCCGCCGTGCAGCAGCAGCACCTTGGTGTCCGGGTTCTCGCCCACGCGCTGCGTCCAGACGCGGAACTCGCCCGCCGGCGTCTGGATCGGGATCATGCCGACGCGGCCCGCGCGTGCGCCATTCGCCGGCGTGCTCATGTCCGAGGCCTACAGCGCTTTGCGCAGAAGGAGATAGCCGTGCCCACGCGGGTAGTCCTGGATGCTGCCGACGTCCTCGTACCCGTGGGCGTGGTAGAAGCCCGGTGCCTGGAAGGAATGGGTGCGGATGACCATCTGGTCGCATCCGGCCCGACGCGCGTAGTCCTCCGCGGCATTCAGCAGCCGGCTGCCCAATCCGCCCCCTCGCCGATCCTCGCGGACCCAGAGGAGTGCGATCTCCGCTGCGCCGCCGAAGACCCAGCCGTACATCCCTGCCACCAGCGCACCGGCATCGTCATGGATGAACGTGGAGAACTCCTCGTCCTGTTCGATGCCCGTGGCCTGCCGGTTGTAGGCAAGCAGCGCCTCCACCAGGACCCCGCGGTCTTCGGCCGGCGGCTGCCCGGCCACCACCTGGACGTCTTCCATCGATGCAGCACCCTTGCGGCGGGGATGGAGCCGACGGAGGGAATCGAACCCACAACCGGCGGTTTACAAAACCGCTGCTCTACCGTTGAGCTACGTCGGCCTGCGGCCAATTCTACGCACGCGGCGAGGCTGCAAACACCAGGCGGCGCGGCGTGCTCGGGTCGCCCACGCTTCCCATTGTTGAGCCGGCGGGCGTGGAATACATTCACCCGCGTGATCAGCCGCGAAAGCTTCTTCTTCGGCGCGGCGCTGCTGGCAATTGCGATCGCCGCCGTCGCCATGTGGTTCATCTTCTTCGCGCCACCGGCCGGTTGCCGGCAGGCCGGGCCCCACGAATTCCTGTGCGATCACCCCTTCAGCGGGTCAAACCCGCCGGGTCAGCTCCAGCACTGACGCGCTTCGCGGCGGATCGTTGTCGGACGACCTCGAAGAGCAGCAGCGCGCCGGCAGTCGCGGCATTCAGGGATGCGACGCGGCCAGACATCGGGAAGCTGACCAGCAGGTCCATTCGCCGGCGGGTTGCGCCGGACACGCCAAAGCCCTCGCTGCCGATCACCACGGCCAGTGGACCGGTGAGCACCGTCTCCCACGCCCCGGCCGGCGCATCCTGGTCGGCCGCGACCAGGAGCAATCCAGCCGCCTGGAGGTCGCGCAGCGCCTGGCCCAGGCTCCCCACTCGGGCCAGCAGCAGGTGCTCACTGGCTCCGGCGCTGGCCTTGACCGCCGCCGCCGAAAGCGGCGCTGAGGCCCGCGTGGGAAAGATCACTCCATCCACGCCGGCAGCCTCCGCCGACCGCAGCAGGGTGCCGAAGTTGGTGGGGTCCTGGAGGTTCTCCAGCACCAGGATCAACGGATCGTGCCCGCGGGCCGCCGCATGCGCGAGCATCTCCGCCGGGTCCGCCCAGCGCCGCTCGGCCACCTCCAGCAGTACGCCCTGGTGCCCGTCGAACCCGGCCAGCCGCGCCAGGCTGTCCCCCGACACGGTCTCCACCTGGACCGATGCCTCGCGTGCCGCGGCCAGGATCGCCTTCAGCTCCGGATTCGTTCGTGCGCTGCTCGACACCAGCAGCCGATGTGCCTCTCGCCCGGCGGCCAACGCCTCCGCCACCGGGCGGCGGCCGCCGATCCATTCGCTCAAGCGCGCGCCACCGTCGCGACCGCAAATGCCGCTATCCCTTCGGATCCGGCGAAGCCCAGCCCATCCGACGTGGTGCCCTTCACGCTGATTGCGTCGCTGGCGAGCCCGATGAGGTCGGCCAGCCGAGCCACGATTTCCTCCCGCCGAGCGGCGATAGGCGGCCGGCGCGCCACGATCGCCAGGTCCAACCCGGCCGGCCGCCAGCCGGCGTCGGCAAGGCGCGTGACCGCCATGCGCAGCAGCTCCCCGGAGTCTGCGTCACGGAACCGCTCGTCCTCCGGCGGGAAGAGCGCCCCCACGTCGCCCAGCGCGGCAGCGCCCAGCAGGGCGTCGATCACCGCGTGCAGCGCGGCATCGCCGTCCGAGTGGCCCGCAAGGCCGGTCTCCCCGGGAAAGGCAAGGCCGGCCAGGTGCAGCTCGCGCCCCTCCTGGAGCCGATGCGCGTCGAAGCCGATCCCCGCCCGCATGCCCTCTTCGACGGCAGGAGCAGAAACCGGCGCGCTCCACCCCGCCAGGATGGCGCGCAGCATCGCCTCGTCGCCGAGCTCGGTGATCTTGCGGTTCATGGGCTCACCGTCCACCGACCGTACCGGAATGCCGCCCGAGGTCATGGCCGAGGCTTCATCGGTGACCGGTCGGCCCCAGGCGTGCGTCTCCTCCATGGCGGCACGCAGCTGTCGTAGGGTCGCCCCCTGCGGGGTCTGCGCCGCATGGACCGCGTCGCGGTCCACAACGCCCTGCACCGCGCCAGCCCCATCCAGCACCTTCAGGGAGTCGGCCACGGGCACCAGCGGCACGGCGCCGGTCCCGGCGCGGACCGCGGCCACCACCCGCACCATGAGCTCCACGGTCGCAGCCGGGCGGGCTGCGTCGTGCACCAGGACTGGCGTGTCCTCCGACACGCCTGCGGCGGTGAGCGCGGCGATGCCCGCCACCACCGAGTCCGTCCGCTCCATCCCGCCGGCGACGATCCGCACGCGCTCCGTGGCATCCGGCGGCAGGGCTGCACGGAAGGCGTCCATCGCCTCGCGCGGTGCTACCAGCGCAACGAGGTTCATGTCGGGCACCGACAGCAGCGAGTCCAGGCTCCAGCGCCACGCCGGACGTCCCCACAGGTCCACCCACAGCTTGTCGCCACCAAAGCGGCGGCTCTGTCCGGCCGCGACCAGGATGGCGGCAACCGGCTGGCTCATCGGGCCATCAGGCGCCGGCGGATTCGCGTGGCTGGGCGAAGATCATGCGGCCGGCCACCGTCTGGAGCACGCGGGTCACGGTGATGGCCAGATCCTTTTCCATGTAGCGGCTGCCGCCCTCGACCACGATCATCGTCCCGTCCTCCAGGTAGCCCACGCCCTGGCCGGGCTCCTTGCCCTCCTGGATGATCTTGACCGTCATCTCCTCGCCGGGATGGACCACGGCCTTCACCGCGTTGGCCAGCTCGTTGATGTTCAGGACGCGGATGCCCTGCAGCTCCGCCACGCGGTTGAGGTTGAAGTCGTTGGTCAGGATCGCAGCGCTCTTGTCGCGGGCGTAGGCGACGAGCTTCGCGTCGACCTCGCCGATCTCCGGATAGTCCGATTCGCTCACCACCACCGGGCTGATGGAGTCGCGCTGGAGAGCGGCCAGCATCTCCAGGCCGCGCCGTCCACGGTTGCGTCGAATGGCATCCGGCGAGTCGGCGATGCGCTGCAGCTCGTCCAGCACGAAGCGCGGCACGACCAGCGTGCCCAGGATGAACCCGGTACGGCCGATGTCGACGATTCGCCCGTCGATCACCGCGCTGGTGTCGATCACGACTTCCTGCGGGCCAGATCTCCCGCGTCCTCCCGGCAGCACGCCACCCAGCACGGGAACGAGCACGTCCTTCTTGTAGAGCGTCGCGGACAGCATGCCCAGCGCCAGCAGGATGGCGGCCACCGGGGGCAGAAGCGCGCCCGCCGTTCCGCCCAGGGCCGACAGCGGCACGCCGACCAGCAGGCCCATCAGCAGACCGACCACCACGGCCAGGACGCCAAGGGCGTACTCGGCGGCCCCCGCCTGGGCCAGGCGGTCGACCGCCCAGCGCGTCGGGTAGACCGTGATGTACGGGATGGCCAGGTACCCGAACAGCAGGGAGGCCGCCACCATGGCCATCAGGAATGCCGGTCGGTTCGGCAGCTCCACCAGCTCGGGTGCGCGTGACAGCACCAGCAGGCCCAGGACGAATCCGAAGAGCGTGCCGAGCAGAGCCCCCGCGAGCTGAATGACCTTTGTCATGGATGGATGAGACCGATATGAAACGGGTGGCCGCGACGCCGAATGAAACGAAGAAGATGAAGCCGATGGCGCCGCTACGCCCGAATTGGGCGCCGGCCACCTTATCACCTGCCCCCTGCATGGGCAATGCAACCCGCTTTCGTCGGCTAGTCGATCTCCAGCGCCGTTCGCACCGCTGCCCGCACGTCCGGCACGGTCACCAGGTGAGAATCGGCTGCCCGACCGGCGCCATGGGCAGGTCCTGTCAGCAGGTCCTCGAACCCGAGCCGTCGCGCCTCCGCCAGTCGTCGCTCGGCGCGCGTCGCCTGCCGGATGCGGCCGGCCAACGACAGCTCTCCGGCCAGCACCGTTCCCGTCTTCACGGGACGTTCGCGGAGGCTCGACGCCAGGGCGATCGCCACTGCCAGGTCCGCGGCCGGTTCCTCGATCCGCAGGCCGCCGGCGACGTTCACGTACACGTCGTGGCCGGTGAGGTTCAGCCCGGCGTGGCGCGCCAGGACGGCGATCAGCATGAGCACGCGGCTCACGTCGATCCCCGTGGTGGCGCGGCGGGGCGACCCTGCTCCCGACGGCGCGACCAGCGCCTGGATCTCCACGGCCAGCGGCCGCGTCCCCTCCAGGGCGATGGTGATCGCGCTGCCTGCCACCGGCGGCTGCTCGGACTCCAGAAAGAAACGGCTGGCATCCGCAACCTCCACCAGCCCCTCGCCGCGCATCTCGAGCACGCCCACCTCGTCGGTCGAGCCGAATCGGTTCTTCGCCGCCCTGATGAGGCGGGTGGACCCCAGCCGCTCCCCCTCCAGGTAGATGACAGCATCGACCAGGTGCTCGAGCGTGCGCGGACCCGCCACGGTGCCTTCCTTGGTGACGTGGCCCACCAGCGCCACGCAGGTCCGGCCCGCCTTGGCCACCTCGGCCAGACGGCTGGCCACCTCGCGCACCTGGCCCACGCTCCCGGCCGGACCGCTCAGCTCGTCGGAGGCCAGTGTCTGGACGCTGTCCACCACGGCGAGCAGCGGAGCCTCCGACTGGATGGCGCCGATGGCCGTCGACAGCTCGGTGGTGGCAACCAGGCCGAGCCCTCCCGTGACCGCGCCCACGCGTTCCGCCCGTCCGCGCACCTGTGCGGCCGATTCCTCGCCGGTCACGTACAGGACGCTGCCGGGACCGGCCGTGGCCAGTCGCGCGGCCAGCTGCAGCAGCAGCGTGCTCTTGCCGATTCCCGGATCGCCACCGAACAGCACGATCGAGCCCGGCACGAAGCCGCCACCCAGCACGCGATCGACCTCGCCGATGCCGCTGACCAGCCGCTCCGCTTCGGCGCTCGAGAGTTCCGTGATGGGCGAGATCGCACCGACGGGCAGCGCCGCGATCCCGCCGCGCTCGCGCGCTCGCCCGGCGGCAGTGGGGCGAGCGACCACGGTCTCGACCAGGGTATTCCAGGCCTGGCAGCTGGGGCACTGCCCGGCCCAGCGCGGCGTCTCGGCGCCACATTGCTGGCAGACGTGGACGGTGCGAACGGCGGGCATGGGCGCCATGGTGCCACGCGGCGGATTAGCGCCGCGTTATCGGGCCGTAGGCTCAGCGCGCCTTGACGGTCTGGCGCTCCGTCTTCTTCGAGATCGACAGCCCCTCGCCGTTGGGCTGGGCGTCCACCACGATCGTGTCGCCGGCCTCGTAGCTGGCCATCAGCATGTGCTCGGCCAGTGGGTCCTCGATCTGGTTCTGGATCTCGCGGCGCAGTGGCCGCGCGCCGAATGCCTGGTCGAAGCCCTTGGCGATGATCGCGTCCTTGGCGGCATCGGTCACCACCAGCTCCATCTGCTGTCCGGCGAGCTGCGCCTTCACCCGGCCCAGCAGCATTTCCACGATCTCGCGAATCTGCTCGCGGCTGAGCTGCGTGAACACGACCGTGGCATCGATGCGGTTCAGGAACTCGGGCCGGAACGCGTTCTTCAGCTCGCTCAGCACCTTGTCCTTCATCCGCTCGTAGTCGGCGGCCGCCTGCGCCGTGGCGTCAGGCGCCCCCGCCCGGAAGCCGATGGAGCTGTCCTTCTGCAGCTGCTGCGCGCCGACGTTGCTGGTCATGATGATGATCGTGTTCCGGAAGTCGACGCGACGGCCCTTGGCATCGGTCAGGTGCCCGTCTTCCAGTATCTGGAGCAGGATGTTGAACACCTCCGGATGCGCCTTCTCGATCTCATCGAGCAGGATCACCGAGTAGCTCTTGCGGCGCACGGCCTCCGTCAGCTGGCCGCCCTCGTCGTAGCCGACGTAGCCCGGCGGCGCACCGACCAGCCGCGACACGTTGTGGCGCTCCATGAACTCGCTCATGTCGATCTTCATGAGCGCGTCGTCGCTGCCGAACATGAACTCGGCCAGCGCCCGCGCCAGCTCCGTCTTCCCGACGCCGGTGGGTCCCATGAAGATGAATGAGCCGATGGGTCGCTTGGGGTCTTTCAGCCCGGCGCGCGCGCGGCGCACCGCCTTGGAGACGATGTCGATCGCCTCCTGCTGGCCGACGATTCGCTTGTGCAGCGCCTCTTCCATGTGGAGCAGGCGCTCCGACTCCTCGGCGCTGATGCGGATGACGGGAATCCCGGTCCACATGCTGACAACCTGCGCGATGTCGTCCTCGGTCACCTCCGGGGTGTCCTTGGCCGACTCCTCGTGCCAGGCTGCCTTCAGCTCCTCGATGCGTTCCTTGGCCTGCGCCTCCTCGTCACGCAGCCGGGCCGCAGCCTCGTAGTCCTGCCCGGCGATCGCCTCGTCCTTCTGGACCGTGATCTGCTCGAGCTCCTTCTGCGCTTCCTTGATCTGCGGTGGAGCCGATGCCTTGCGCAGCCGGACGCGCGAGCCTGCCTCGTCGATCAGGTCGATGGCCTTGTCCGGCAGCGCGCGGTCGGCGACGTAGCGGACGCTCAGGTCCACCGCCGAGCGCAGCGCCTCGTCGGTCATCTTGACGTGGTGGTGCGCTTCGTAGCGCTCGCGGATGCCGAACAGGATCTCCACCGCCTCATCGACGGTGGGCTCCTCGACCATCACCGGCTGGAAGCGTCGCTCCAGCGCCGCATCCTTCTCGATGTACTTGCGGTACTCGTCCAGCGTGGTGGCGCCGATGCACTGCAGCTCCCCGCGGGAGAGCGGCGGCTTGAGGATGTTGGCAGCGTCGATCGCTCCCTCGGCAGCTCCGGCGCCCACCAGCGTGTGCAGCTCGTCGATGAACAGCACGCTGTCCGATGAGCTGCGCAGCTCTTCGATGATCTTCTTGAGCCGCTCCTCGAACTCGCCGCGGTACTTGGTGCCCGCCACCAGGGACCCGATGTCGAGCGTCAGGACCCGCTTGTCCGCCAGCGTCTCCGGGACGTCGCCACTGACGATGCGATGCGCGAGCGCCTCCGCGATGGCGGTCTTGCCGACGCCCGGCTCCCCGATCAGCGCGGGGTTGTTCTTCGTCTTGCGGCCCAGGATCTGGATGACGCGCTCGATCTCCTTCTCGCGGCCGATGACCGGATCCAGCTTGCCGGCGCGCGCCAGGTCGGTGAGGTGGGCCTCACGCCGCGCGCCAAGCGCGTGATCGAGCTGGCCATCGACGAGGCGCGACGGCTGGGCCACAACTACATCGGCACCGAGCACCTGCTGCTTGGCCTGGTCCGCGAGGGCGAGGGCATCGCCGCG
>DATAOD010000016.1:0-1511 GCA_036265975.1 Candidatus Limnocylindria bacterium | reverse complement strand
GACCGGGAGTGGTGGATCCCCAGCGATCTGGTCCCCGACGGACACGACGACCCGTGGATGCGCGGCGACCAGGCATATGACGCCGAGCTGTTTCCGCTTCCGGCGGGACTGCCCTAGGCCTCAGGCCGCCACCATCTCGCGGAGCCGCCGCGCGTCGCGTGGCGCGTGGCCACCGACGTCGTTGTTGAAGTAGACGTAGCACGCGCGGCCCTCATCGGACCAGGCATCAAGGCGCTTCGCCCACGCGGACAGCGTTTGTCCAGGATAGCCGCCGCGGTACTTGCCGGTCGCACCATGGAAGCGCACGTAGACGAACGGCCCGATCGCCTCGGGACGAGTCGAGGAGCCCGGCATGTCGTGCAGGCACAGCGCGACGCCCGCCTCCGTCAGCAGCCGATAGACCTCGGGGTGGTACCAGCTGGCGTCACGGAACTCGATCGCCTGCAGCCGATGGCGTGGCAGCAGCCGGACGAACTCTTGCAGCCGGGGAATGTCGCGCTGCCAATGGGGCGGCAGCTGGTAGAGCATCGGGCCAAGGTGGTCGCCCAGGCGAGTGGCGCGCGACCACAGCCGGTCCAGGAGCTCACGCGGCTCGCGCAGTCGCTTGAGGTGGGTGAGGTAGCGGCTCGCCTTGACCGCGAACAGGAAGCCTTGCGGCACACGGCGGCCCCAGGCGGCGAAGGTATCGGCTTCCGGGAGCCGATAGAAGCTGTTGTTCAGCTCGACCGTGTCGAACTCCCGCGCGTAGTGGTCCAGCCATTGGTCGACCGGCAGGTCCTTCGGGTAGAAGCGTCCACGCCAATGGCGGTACTGCCAGCCCGAGCAGCCGATACGAATCTCTGCCGATGCCACGGCCGCGACGGACCGCAAGCATCGCGCCAGCGGGTCCTGGACGACGGAATGCGACAGGCGAGCTGTCGCGGGACGTGGCTACAACGCGGGACGTGGACCGGTCGTCAGCTGCCGAAGAACAACGACAGCCACTGCTGCAGGAGCGGCGGCGGTGCCTTCGCGCGCTCCGCTTCGGCGGCCGGCAGCGGAGCCTCCCGCCCCGGCGGGATGATCAGCACCCGCTCGTTCGGATTGCCCAGGTTCAGCAGCTTCTTGGCTTCCTGGGAGATGTACGCGTCGGAGCGCAGGTAGTCCAGCTCACGCTGCAGGGCGGCGTTCTGGGCCGACATCGCGTCGATCTCCGCCTGGATGCGCGCCGCCTCCTGGTTGATGGACCAGCTGGCGTACACCTGCCGGCCCACCTGGAATGCCACGAACGCGCCGATCACCAGCAGCACCGCCAGCCACGCCATGCCGCCGCGCGACGACGGGAGCGTGTAGCGCGCCTTTCGACGAGCGCCGGTGCGAGGTGCCCACAGGTCGATACCGGTCATCCGCCATGAGTCTACCGGCCGGGTTTTCCACCGCGCAACGAATTCGGACCCGAGTTATCCACCGCATGATAGGTTGGAATAGAACGCGCGTGCTATTTCGGAGGCTTCGGTGATCCTGGATCGACT
>DATAOD010000015.1:0-1942 GCA_036265975.1 Candidatus Limnocylindria bacterium | reverse complement strand
CAGGGCGGCGGAGGTCAGCAGCCACGCGGTGTCGCCCGCGTTGATCGCGCTCGTATCGGGCATCGGTCTGAATTCGACTCCGGCTGGCCTTACGCGGCGATGGCCGCCGACGAGGGCGCGGCTTCGACGGCCGGCATGGCTACAGCCGGAGCGTCCGCGCTAAGTGGCGACGCAATCCAGGTGGCAAACAGGGCGACGAAGCTGAGCAGGGAAACGGCGGTGAGCACGGCGTCAACGGACATACCGTGAGCTTAAGATCGGCGCGGACCGAGATCCCTGGTCAGACTGGACAAATCTGCCGACCTTTCGTTGTGCAACAAGCACAATCAAGCACGAGCGCCGTGTCTAGCAGGGTGTTGAAATAGCCCCGGCATCGGGGGTTCCGGGCTGGTGGCTGAGTTGGGTAGGGTAGAGCCACTTCGGCCGAGGTGGCGGTGATGCGCGGACGGCAAGACCCCCAGGTGAGCATGCTGGCGTTTATCGACGTGGAGACGCGGGTGCCGCTGGACCACCCGCTGCGCACCATCAAGCGCTTCGCCGATGCCGCACTGGCCGAGTTGTCTCCGCTGTTCGACGAGCTGTACGCCGCCGACGGCCAGGGGCGACCGTCCATCCCGCCCGAGCGGCTGCTGAAGGCCAGTCTGCTGATGAGCCTGTACTCGGTGCGCAGCGAGCGTGCGTTCTGCGAGGAACTGGACTACCACCTGCTGTTCCGCTGGTTTCTGGACATGGACCTGGTCGAGCCCAGCTTCGACCACTCCACCTTCTCCAAGAACCGCCAGCGGCTGCTGCGCGCCCGTGTCAGCCAGCGCTTCTTCGACGAGGTCGTGTTCCAAGCAGACCGCCTGCAGCTGCTGAGCGACGAGCACTTCACGGTGGACGGCACGCTGATCGAGGCGGCGGCCAGTCTGAAGAGCTTCCGGCCCAAGGACGAGCCACCAGATCAGGGCAGCGGGTCGGCGGGCGACAACCCGAACAACCGCTGGGTGGACTTCCACGGACAGAAGCGCTCGAACCAGACGCACCAGAGCCGCACGGACCCTGATGCGCGCCTGTACAAGAAGGCGCGCGGCCAGGCGGCCAAGCTGAGTTACCTGGGGCACGCGTTGATGGAGAACCGCCATGGCTTGCTGGTGGACTTCGCGGTGACCACGGCCACCGGCACGGCCGAGTGCGCCGTGGTGCCACGCTTCATTCGCGGGCTGAAGGAGCGCCGCTTCCATCCGCGGACGCTGGGCGCCGACAAGGGGTACGACACGCGCGAGCTGGTGGCGCAGGTGCGGGCAGCCAAGGTGACGCCACACGTCGCCCAGAACACGAGCGGGCGGCGCAGCGCGATCGATGGCCGGACCACCTGCCAACCGGGCTATGCCATCAGCCAGCGCCTCCGCAAACGGGTTGAGGAGATCTTCGGCTGGATGAAAACGACCGGCGGGCTGCGGAGGACGCGCTACCGCGGCCTGGAGAAGGTCGACTTCGCCAGCTACCTGGTCGGGGCAGCCTACAACCTCGTGCGACTGGCGCGGCTCGCACCAGCCCTCCAGGCCGGCTGAGCGGCGCTCGACCTGCGCCAGTCGCGCTGGTGCGGGGCCGCCCAGGTAGCCGACGCGCCCGCTCCGACGCAAAACACCCGCTGCCCAGTCTCACTCATGGCCGCCACTGCCGCCGCCAAGCCCAGTTCAACACCCTGTTATGGCTGGTGGGGACCGCGCCAGCGGACAGACGATTACGGTCAGTACCTGGGATACCGAGGAGCACGCGAGCTACTCCCCCGATGCTCTTGGCGACGTACAGTCCAAGCTCCGAGCTCTCGGCGTACAAGCGGACCCACCCGAGATCTTCGAGGTGGTCGGCTAGCGCCCCATCCCGCGGGTGAGTGTCGGTCGGGCTCCACGGACCCGACGCGCTGCGCGGTCCTCCGCTTTGCTGCGAGGAGACCCGA
>DATAOD010000014.1:0-1556 GCA_036265975.1 Candidatus Limnocylindria bacterium | reverse complement strand
GAGGGATCGGCTATGCATGGGATCGGATCCGCGCGGCAGCTGCCGCGGCTGCCGCCCCCGAGACGAGCGAGCAGGGAGCATCCGCATGAGCGAGAGCCGCGGGCCACTGGCGGGGCGTCGCATCGTGGTCGGGGTCACGGGCAGCATCGCTGCCTACAAGGCCGTGGCACTCGTGCGCCTGCTGGCCGAGCGCGGCGCGGCGGTGGACGTGGCAATGACCCCGGCCGCCGCGCAGTTCGTGGCGCCGCTCACCTTCGCGTCGCTGACGCACCGACCCGTGGTCGATGACGTGATGGCGCTCGACGGGGAGCAGCAGATCGCCCACGTGGAGCTGGCTGAGGGAGCGGACGCGATCGTGGTGGCGCCGGCCACCGCCAACGTCATCGCAGAGCTGGCCGCCGGCCTGGTGCCCGACGCGGTGACCGCCATCGTGTGCGCCAGCCGCGCCCCCGTGGTCGTGGCCCCCGCCATGGATGCGGGCATGTGGACCAACAGTGCAACGCAGCGCAACGTGGAGACGCTGCGCTCGTTCGGCTACTTCCTGGTCGAGCCGGAGGTGGGCGCGCTGGCGAGCGGCCTGACCGGCGTCGGCCGGCTGGCCGAGCCGGCGACCATCGTGGAGGCGGTGGAGCGCCTCTTCGCGCGTGCCGGCGACCTGGACGGCCTGCACGTCGTCGTCAGCGCCGGCGGGACGCGGGAGCCGCTCGACCCGGTGCGCTTCATCGGCAATCGGAGCAGCGGCAAGATGGGCGTGGCCATCGCCGAGGCCGCGCGCGACCGTGGCGCGGCCGTGACCCTCATCGCCGGTGCCATGAGCGCCACCGCCCCCCGTGGCGTGACGGTGGTGGAGGCCACCACCGCGGCCGCCATGCGGGAGGCGGTGATCCGCTCCGCCCCCGCTGCCGACATCCTGGTCATGGCCGCCGCGGTCGCCGATTTCGCGCCAAAGCGCCCATCGGCTCGCAAGATCAAGCGCGACGCGGGACTGCAGGTGGACCTGGTGCCGAACCCCGACATCGTGGCCGAGGTTGGCGAGATGCCGAACGACCTGCGACCGTTCCTCATCGGCTTTGCGGCCGAGTCCGACGAGCTGGAGGCAAACGCGCGCAGCAAGCTGCGCGACAAGGGCCTGGACCTGATCGTGGGCAACACAGTGGGCGGGCCCTTCGACGCGATCGGCTCCGACGACAACAAGGTCACGGTGTTCGGTGCGGAAGGACCGCTGACCGACTGGCCGATGCTGCCCAAGCGGCAGGTCGCCGAGCGGCTGTGGGACCTGATCGTGGACCGCTACCGCCACGCGCGGCCCGAGCCGGACGAGACGCCGCCGGCGCGCAGCCGGGAGCGCTGATCGGCGTTGCGCGTCATCGAGGGCGCAGCGGACCTGCGGGTCGCCATCCTGGAGCGCAGGGTGTCCGGCGACTCGGTCGGCTTCATCCCCACCATGGGCATGCTCCACGCCGGGCAGCTCTCCTTGGTGAAGAAGGCCCGCGAGGACAACGGCTGCGTCGTCGTCAGCTGCTTCACCAACCCGCACGACTTCGCGACGCTGGACG
>DATAOD010000013.1:0-2099 GCA_036265975.1 Candidatus Limnocylindria bacterium | reverse complement strand
ATGGCGGCGGCCCCGTCCGACTGCGCCCACCGACACGCTGGCTGGCTCTGTAGGGCGCTCATGAGGCATCAAGGTCCGGAATCCACCCGAACCGGTCACTGGACAGGGCCGTTGATATAACTCAGCACGCGCTTGTCGCGTGCTTTTTTTCTAGGCCGGCAAAGTTGGCTGGCAGGCCTTTTGTTCCAGTTCTGCCAAATAGGCATCCGGATCGTGGCGGAAGCGGGTGCGCAGGATGCGGGCTTTGCGTCTGTGGTCGAGCCGTTGGCGGAGTTCGTTCCACCGTTCCCGATCGGCGCTGCCCAGGTCAACACCGCTGGGTGGATGCTGCCGGGTGGCCACAGCGGCGATCAGGCGTACCTCACCGCGCAGTACGACCGCAGGCGAAGCTGTCTTGCGCCCGCTCGCTCGCCGCTCGTGGTAGCGTTGCGAGCCGAACTCATGCTCGAGGTCGTTGTTGGTGCGCGGCAGGTCGGGAACGCTGTAGCAGTGAAACAGACCCGGGCGGTAGCTGCGGGTGACCTTGCCGAAGTGCTCGATCGCCTCGCTCAGGCTGCCGGCGCGGTCGCGATGGCGGAGCATGGCGCCCACCAATCCATCGAAGCGGCGCGGCACCGTAGCGGCGTCCTCGACGTCATGGTTGTTCAGAATGTGCGCCGCCTTGTGCACCCACGGATAGGCACGCTCGATGTCGGGCCACAACGCTGCAGTCTGCGTCAGGCCCTTCCGGATCAGCTGTTGCAGCTTCGCAAGCGGCGGCGCGGCGCCCCTTTTTCCGCCACCCGCTCGAGACTGTCCGCGACCTTCTCCAGCCGCCCCTTGAGCGTCAGCCCGCTGGCCGCCAGCGGGGCTTGGCCATCATCGGTGATGGCGCTGCGCACAGCGGCACAATAACCCTGCACCACCGCGGCCTGCGGATCGCCCATCCCTTCCACTGCCCGCTCGATCGGGCGCACGCCACGGATATGCTTCTTCAGCACCGTCTTGGCATGGCGGTCGGCCTCGAAGATCGGCCGTGCTGCCTCACGGAGGAAATGAAATTGGCATAGTTGGTGCGGAACTCCCGGCAGCGCCTGCTCGACTGCCCGGCGGATCGAGGTCTGCCCGTCGCTGACCACACCGGCCACCGGCACACCCAGCGAACGCGCCACCTCGCGCAGCAGCGCCACCAGATCACCGGCGGTGCCGGAGAGCAGACTGCGGGCCAGCAGCACCTCGCCCGAGAGGCAGTCGCGGATTACCCACAGCACCTCGTGTCCGACGTCGGGCTGCAAGCCATCCAGCGCCAGGATCACCCGCCCCTGGGTCGCCAGCCGTCGCCGCAACCGGGTGCTGTCGCTCAGCGACGTCGCCAGCAGTTCGTCATAGCGGTCGAGCAGATTGGTCACGCTACGCTCGGCGATCGCCACCTCCCGCGCGCGCAGCGTCTGGTGGATCTCCGGCACGCTGCGATGCTCGCGATGACGCAGCATGCCCACCAGGGCGATCACGTCGAGACCGAACTCATGCTCCGGCAGGGCAATCGAGCCTTCCGCCTCCGGCCGATAGGGTCGGTGACGCTGCGAGCAGTCAGCCGCCTCGCAGCGCCGGATCTTCAGCCGCAGCCGCACCGGGCCCGCCAGCGTCACCAGGGTGCGGCAGTTATCGTAGCGCAGGCGCATCGGATGGCCGCAGGCTGGGCACATCTTCTGCACCGGCCACAGTACCTCTTCCCGATCCGGCCGTTCGCGGATTGATGTTCTGGCCATCGCCACCTCCACGAGAGGAACGCCGAAAGGTCATGTCGGTCGCCAGCGCGTTTTGCCGACCTAGCCTTTTTGGCGCCGACATGCGCCGCCCGTTCGCTGTAGACGTAGCGCGGACGCTTCCAGCGGAGGCGGGCATCGTGAATCCGGCGTCGCAGTGTGCGGGCACTGCTCATGATACCCTGTGTGTGCCGATGTTTCGCCAGCAGTGGCACGGTCCAGGTGTTGGCGTCATAGCCGAACTGGCACGGGTCGCTCGTGAGCAACTGACGGAGCTTGGCATCCGTCAGGGCAGGCGTCAGGCGAGGTCGACCGGATCGTTTGCCATCAGCCAGCGCAGATGGCGCTCGCTCA
>DATAOD010000012.1:0-8513 GCA_036265975.1 Candidatus Limnocylindria bacterium | reverse complement strand
AGCCAGACGGCCAGCCACAGCGGCGTGTTGTGGATCACCACGTCGACGCTCCCGTTGCGCAGCTGGTCCGGCTCGATCCGATTCATCAGGATCAGGACGCCGCCGATCAGCGCGCTGGCGCCCCAGAAGGCGGTGACCACGATCACGATGAAGATCGGCACGCGGAGCAGGAGGGCCACCAGCGCGAAGAGCACGGCCACCACCACACCCACGACCACCAGCAGCGTGGCATCGCTCACGCCAAGACCAACCGCCGCGCCGTAGCCGATGGCGTAGCCGAGGCCGGCGATGGTCAAGGCGACCGAGACGTACCACCACACGAAGGCGATGGTCGCGACCACCAGGCCGATCACGATGGCGATGGCCCATGACAGGAGCGAGCCCAGGTACGGCTCGCCGAAGAGAGACGCGGCAAGCTGCGCGCCGAGGCCGAGCCCCACCAGGAATCCGAGGATCGGCAGCACCACACGAAACACCGCGTAGCCCGCCAGGCATGCCAGCAGTCCGATCACGATCGCGATCAGCCCGATCAGCGCGTCATTCATGCTTGCCCACCCTGCAAGCGACGGGCCATCAGCGCGGATCCGCAGGTCGATGCAGGCCGTGTCGCGCGGCGAGGAACGACCGGTACCAGCCCGCGCTCGCCTTCGGGGTACGTCGCAGCGTGCCGTAGTCCACGTGGACGAGGCCGAATCGCTGCCCGTAGCCCTTCTCCCACTCGAAGTTATCGAGCAGAGACCACGCGAAATAGCCGTCCAGCGGCACGCCGTCCTGGATAGCGCTGGCGGCCGCGGCAATGTGGTGCGCGAGATACGCGGTGCGATCCTCGTCATCAATCGGGCCGCCGTCCAGAGGCGCGGGGTCGTCGAAGGCAGCGCCGTTCTCGGTGACAACGATAGCGCGTGGCTTGTACGCGTCATGCAGCTGGCCAAGCACGCGCCGGAGCCCGGCCGGATGGACCTCCCAACCCATGGTGGTCGGAGCTGCGGCCGGGGGCAGGACACGAAGCCCGAAGAGCGCCTCCGCGTCGGCGGCGACGACCTCGCGCGTGTAGTAGTTGAGGCCGATGAAGTCGGGCTCATCCGCGGCAAATGGACGCAGCTCGGATGCAGTGATGTGACCGGCGTCGACGTGGGCGCGGACCGCTTCATCGGGAAAGCGCCCGGCGAACAGCGGTTCCAGGAACCATTGCTGCTGGATCGCCCGATGGCGCCGTGCGGCGGCCATGTCGTCGGCCGCGTCCGTGGCGGCCACGACGTCGTTGACGTCCACGGCCAGCCCGATGCGGGCGTCGGGCGATGCCGTGCGGATGGCCTCGGCGGCCACCGAGTGAGCAGCCAGCGCGTTGAGCGAGACGCGGACCGCGGTGGACCAATCCGCGATGCCCGGCGCGTGGCGCCCCCGGCCGTGCCCGGTGAACGCGAAGACCTGAGGCTCGTTGATCGTCACCCACGTCGCGACCCGGTCGCCCAGCCGGCGCGCGACGAGCGCGGCATACGCCGCGAACCAGGCCGGGGCCTCTGCCGACGCCCAGCCGCCGCGCTGCTGAAGAGCGAGCGGCAGGTCCCAGTGATAGAGGGTCAGCACGGGCCGGATGCGGCGTGCCAGCAGGCCATCGACCAGGCGCTCGTAGAACGCCATGCCGGCCTCGTTGACGTCGCCGGTACCCGTCGGTAGGACGCGCGGCCAGCTCACGCTGAACCGATAGGCATCCACGCCGAGCTCGGCCATCAGGTCAAGATCCGCGTGCAGGCGGTGGTAGTGGTCGCAGGCGACGTCTCCCGTCTCGCCGTTCGCCGTCCGACCTGGCTCGTGGCTGAAGGCATCCCAGATCGATCGCCCCCGTCCGTCATCGGCGACTGCGCCCTCGATCTGATAGGCGGAGGAGGCGACCCCGAACGTGAACTCCGGCGGGAACCGCGTCGCCAGGGCACCCACCCCGGCGAGCGTCGCGGGCTCCAGAAGATCCGTCACTTCTCGACGCCTGCGAACACGACGCCGCGCATGAAGGCGCGCTGAGCAACGAAGAACACGATGACGGGCAGCAGCATCGCCAGGATCGCCGCGGCCTGGATCACGGTGGGTTCGCCGGAATACAGGGAGTTGAACCGACCGAGTCCCACGGACAGCGGCTGGAGGTCCGGCGCGCTCTGCAGGTAGATCAGCGGCAGGAAGTATTCGTTCCACGCCCAGAAGAAATGGAACAGGGTGACCGCCACGATCGCCGGCAGAGCCTGCGGCACGATTACCGACCAGAGGATCCGCAACGGACCGGCGCCGTCGATCATGGCCGCCTCGTCCAGATCACGTGGGATCGTGAGGAAGTACTGCCGCAGCAGGAAGACGTTGTAGGCATTGGCGAAGAAGTGCGGAATGATCAGTGGCAGCCACGTGCCGACCCAGCCGAGCGCGAAGTACACCGCGTACGTCGGGATGAGCGTGACCTGGAACGGCAGGATGATCGTGGCCAGCATCATCAGGAAGAGGCCGTTGCGGCCCGGGAATCGGAATCGGCTGAACCCGTAGGCCACGCAGACGCCGGACACCACCGCGCCGAGTGTCGACAGCCCGGCGATCAGGAACGTGTTCAGGAACATGCGCGGGAAGTTGAGGATCTCCCACGCCCGGCCGAAGCTGCTCCAGTCCAGCGAAAACGCCCACGACTGCTGGAGCGTGCGCCACCGGCCCTGCCACTCGATCGGGCCGGCATCCGGATCGTCCGGATCAATGAAGATGGCGCTCTCGCGGTGCGGCTCGATGAGGGCCCAGGCATGCATGCCGTCGGCCTCAGGGACCTGGTAGACGGGATACTCCTCGCCCTTGTAGAGGTACGTCTGCGCCGCTGCCGGAAACGGCGGAGCGCCCGGCGTGCTGGTCTGCGTCTCGCTCTTGAAGGCCGTCGCGGTCATGTACAGCAGCGGCATCAGGAAGACCGACGCCACCATGCTGGCGAACAGCGTGAACCCCGAGACGGCCAGGAAGCGTCGCATCTGTCCACGCATGGGCGAGCCCATCGAGAGCGTGCGCGGGATCGGCTGCGCCCTGGCGATCATCGTTCGGCGCCCTCGTAGACCCAGCGACCGGCAGTGCGGAACAGCAGGATCGTCAGGCCAAGCACCACCGCGAACAGGAGCCAGGCAAGCGCCGACGCGTAGCCCATGTTGTAGAACTGGAAGGCTTCGCGGAACAGGTTCAGGTTGAAGAACAGCGTCTCGCCACCGGGGTCGCCACGGCCGTTGGTGATGACGTAGGCCTGCGTGAAGTACTGGAACGTGGCAATCAGGACGATGATCAGGTTGTAGAAGAGGACCGGCGAGATCATCGGCAGGGTGATCTGCCGGAATGTCGACCAGTGTCCGGCGCCGTCGACCTTGGCGGCGTCGTACAGCTCGGTCGGGACGCTCTGCAACCCGGCCAGGAAGATGAGCATCAGGTTGCCGATCCCCCACAGGCCCATCAGGGCGAGCGCCGGATGCACCCAGAACGGGCTGTTCAGCCAGTCGATTGCCGGCAGTCCGACCGCCTGGAGGCCGATGTCCAGCCAGCCGTTCGAGACGTTCATGACGCCGATCCAGACGACCGTGCTGGCCACGATGGGGATCTGCAGCGGCATGTAGAACGCAGTCCGGAAGATGTTGCGACCCGCCAGCAGCGTGCTGTTGACGAGCATCGCGATCCCCAGCGCGAACGCGAGCGTGACAGGCACCACGATCAGGGCGAATCGCAGCGTGACCAGCGACGCCTTGATGAGCGCCGGATCGCTGACCATCCGCGCGTAGTTCTCCAGGCCCACGAAGCGGATCTCGTCGGCCCGCCGCGGATCGAAGTCGGTCAGCGACAGCACCAACGAGGCGGCCATGGGGATCGCCGAGAAGGCAAGGAAGCCAAGGATCCAGGGCGAGATGAAGAGGAGGCCGGTCAGGCTCTCCCCTGCCGCGGGCCCGCCCAGGCGCTCCCGCAGGCCGCCGCGCGCCGGCGGCGCAGTCAGCAGCGGAGGCGCCGTCCCGCCGGTCGCGCTGTCCATGTCACCTCAACTCAGCCGATGGTGCGATCGAAAGTCTGCCAGTCGAAGCGTGAGCCGGGAGCGGCCCGGAGGCCGCCCCCGGCTACGTGGAGGAGGCTAATTGGCCTCGTCGAAGATGCCCTGGATCCGCTTGACGTGCTTGTCGATCTCCGCGCCCAGATCCAGGCCGGGCGTGGTCCACAACGTCGACCCGAACTCGCCATTGGCCGCGTTGGCCTCCTGGAAGTTCGGCATGAACGCCTCGTGGCTCGGATAGTCGGGGTAGCCGAGCATCTGCTTGGATACGTTCCAGTCGATGTCGAGCGGCGCGAACTGCTTGTCCAGCCCGGCAAAGAAGGCGTCGCGTTGAGCAACCACCGCCGGCAGCGCGCCCCAGGCCTGCAGCAGGTCAGGGTTCTGGCGGATCCAGTTGAGCACCTCGAACGCCGCCTCCGGGTTCTTGGTCGTCTTCAGGATGCCGACCGTGTCGGCATGCAGCTTCGAGGTGATCTTCCCGTCAGGCCCGGTCGGCAGGACGGCGATGTCCCAATCGGTCACCGGCGGCTTCCCGTCGGCGGGATAGACGCAGCAGGTGTACCACTGGTGCACCACGTCCATCGCAATCCGGCCGGTCTGGAAGCTGTTGCCGTTGGGCTCGATGGCGTCGAGCTCAGGCTTGGTCGGGATCATGTGGTCCTTCCACATGCCGTCATAGAAGAACTGCAGCCCGGTGCGCCAGTTGTCCGGCCACTGGGCGGTCGTGCCGTCGTCGGCGACGATCGAGCCAGATCCTCCGAAGATCGTCGACCAGGCTCGCGGATCGTTGTTGGTGAACTGGGCGTCCAGGCCCCAGATATCGATGTTCTTGGGGTCGAAGTCGGCGCTCGTGGCGTCGTTGCCGTTGGCATCAACGGTCAGCTTCATGGCGAGGTCACGAACCGTCTGCCACGTCCAGTCCTTGCCGTCGTACTGATCCCCGACCTTGTGCGGCGGATACGGCAGGTCGGCTTCATCAAAGATCGTCTTGTTGTAGTAGATGAACGAGGGATATACCGCCATCGGGATGCCGATCTGCTTGCCGTCCAGCTGGTAGACGTCCCACAGCGCGTCCTCGATGGTCGAGCGGTCGACACCGGCCGAGGCGATCTGATCGGTCAGGTCCAGCAGGCTGTCGCCGTAGCCCTGGAGGCCGCGGATGCCGATGGGCCCGATGATGTCCGGCGGGTTGGTCGGCAGCCGCGCGGCAAGGTCCTGTTCCGCCTGCTCGCTGTCGACGACCGTGAGGGTGAGATGGATGTTCGGGTGGTCGGCGTTGAACGTGTCGACCTGTGCCTGCTCGACCGGAATCTGCTCCGGGTTGGTCCCGGTGCCGAGTCCGACGTACCACTCGATGTCGACTGCTGGACCGCCGGCGGTTCCGCTTCCGTTGGCACTCGCGGATGCGGACGGGCTCGACTGGCTGCTCGTGCAGGCGGCGACGATGAGGGTCAGTGCTGCGATGGCCGTGGCGAGACGCCAGGCTGGCTGCGATCGCTCCATAAACGTGCTCCTCTTCAGGCCCTCTCGGGCTGCCATCAAGGTTGAACCGCGGTGGACCGCATTCGGCTTCAGACGCCTCACCTCCTACTCGAGGCCCTGATGACCAGTTCGGTGGCCAAAATCACGCGACGAGCGACCCGCTCGCGCGAGGTGACCATCTGGATCAGCAGCTGGGCCATCTCACGACCCATCTCTTCGATCGGCTGGCGCACGCTCGACAGCGGCGGCTGGGCCTGAGCCGCCAGCGGCGAGTCGTCAAAGCCGATGACTGCGACGTCGTCGGGCACGGAGCGCCCTCCCGCCTGCAGCGCTGACAGCGCGCCGACGCCCATGAGATCTGATGCGACGAACACGGCGTCCAGGCGCGGCGCCCGCGCAAGCAGCCGTTCCATCGCCGATCGCCCGCCCTCCAGCGAGAAGTCGGCGATCTCGACGAGCTGCTCGTTGATGGGCAGCCCTGCGCTGCCCAGCGCCTCGTGGTAGCCCGCCAGCCGATCGGATCCAGCCGGCATGTCCTGCGGCCCGGCGATGGTCGCCACCTGCCGCCGGCCATCCGCAAGCAGATGCTCAACGGCCATGGCCGCGCCACGTCGGTTGTCCACGTCCACGTAGGTGATGCCTGCGCTCGGCGGCCGACCACCGACGACGACGGGAATGCCGCGCGCTCGCAGCTCGTCAGGCAGCGGGTCCGGTCCATGCAGCGAGACCAGGAGCACACCATCCACGTGACCTGCGGCCAGGTAGCGGCCGACGCGCAGCTCGTCTGCGCGAACCTGCGGCATGAGCAGGACCAGCTGCATCTCTTCGGCTGCCAGCGCGTCGCCGATTCCCCGCAGCACGCGCGGGAAGAAGGGGTCGCCGAACAGCTGCGCCGTCGGCTCGGGAATCACGACGCCTACGGAGCCGCTCCTCCGCGTGACGAGGCTGCGTGCCGCGCGGTTCGGGACGTAGCCGAGGTCGCGGACCGCTGCTTCCACCGCGCTCCGCGTGTCCTCGCGAACACGCCGGTCGCCGTTGACCACCCGGGACACGGTCGCGCGTGAGACGTTGGCGGCACGTGCCACCTCCTCGAGCGTCGCTGGAGTCTCGGCGCGGACCATCGTGCTCGGCTCGGCTCCTCATCTTCGCGGATCTGTGAGAGCGCTCTCACGCTCTGGCCAGCATTATCCGGCGCGTTGTCAAGAGAGCGCTCTCACGGGGCGAGGAGTCCCATAGGATCCTGGGCCGTGAGCCTTGACGGCCCGCTCTTTCAGGCAGCCGTGCATCGGAGGCCTCCCGTGCGTGGTGAAATGTCTGCTCTATCGGGCTGCGGCGTGCACGAGGGGAGGCCTCGGTGCCCTTCGCGCTCACCGTTGCCCGCTGTATCGCCATGAGTGCACCCGGGCAGGCGCCCACGCGCCGGAATGCCCGACCTATCGGTCAAGCGAGGGCTGAGACGATCAGCGGTAAAACGGGTTGATCGCGGGCAGCGCCGCTGATCAGCGCACCAGGCCGGAGTAGTCGCTCACGACGAACGTGTCGCGGCAGCGTTGTCGGAGCTGCGGCGCGCACTGCGCCGCAGCTGGGTCGTCGAAATGGCCCACGAACACGAGCTGCTGCAGTCGCAGGTTTGGGCCTGTCGGCTCGGCACGGGCAGGGAACGGGGCGCCATTCGGGGCCGAGAGGCGGACGGTGCCCTCCTCCAGCTGTGCCTGCGTCACGGTCTCGGGCGGCTGGTTGGCCGCGAGCACCCGCATCGGGCAGGTGTGCTCCAGCCAGGGCACGGTGACCGCGGTGGGCAGGTCGTGCTCGGTGCAGTCGGCGGCCAGCTCGGCGTAGAAGCCGCCGATGCGCAGCTCCTCACTCCCGTAGCGATCCGCGGGGCTTCCCTCGCGCAGCACCTGCGGCACGGTGAGCTGCTGCAGCTCGGCGCGCGGCGCGCCAATGGAGCCGATCAGCAGCATGCCGAACACGAACAGGCCCAGCGCAGCCACGATCGCGATGCCGATGCGCCACTCCCTGATCACCGCACTCCCTCCAGCGCGAGCCAACGCTCGCGCAGGATCTCGATCGCCTGCCGCCACAGGGCGGCGCGCTTGGGCTCGTTCAGCCAGGTGGAGGCGCCAGACGGGTGCGGCAGCGCAATGACCGATGCACTCGGCGCCCGCTCCCAGGAGAGCTCCCTGCCGACCAGGTCGTCCAGACGAGCGGCCGTACCGAACGCGTGGCGATGGGCCATGCCGCCCACCAGCACCACCAGGTCCGGTGACAGCAGCCGCAGCTCCTCGTCCAGGAACGGCGTCCACAGCTCGATCTCGGCGCGCGACGGCGGGGAGTCGACCGAGGCGCCCGGCCGGCGCCCGGGATAGCACTTCCCCACCGAGGTGACGTACCAGCGCCCGCGGAAGTCATCCAGGCTCACCCCGGCCAGCGCCAGCCAGCCGGCCAGCCGCTTACCGGCGTCGTGGGCGAACGGCAGGCCCGTCGCGATCTCGCGCCAGCCGGGCGCCTGCCCGATCAGCATGGCGCGCTCGGTCCCATCCCCGGAAAGCACCGGCACCGATCCGTCGGCGCACGCCGGCATGCGGTCCTGCAGCGCGCGGAGCTCACTGCCGGGTGCCGCGCGGCGTGGCGCCGGGAGCACCCACTCCCCGGCGTGACGGATTCGCTTTGGCGCGTCGATCAGCGCTCTGCTCCCCGCAGGGCGTCGGCCAGGCGCAGGTCATCAGCGATTGCCAGCCGCAGCGCCCTCCGAACCCCGTCGCGGGCCGGGCCGGCCGCACCGAGCGCATCGGTCAGGAGGTCGCGGGCGGTGTACAGCAGATCCATCGGGTCATCCGGCAGCCCGTCTGCCGTCGCGCCCAGCTCGGCGGCCATGGCCAGGTCCTGCATGCTGATGGGCTCGAGGCGGGCGGGATCGGCGTCTTGGGCATCAAGGGCGGAGGCGAGCTCCTCGCGGGCCAGCTCAAGCCAGCGCAGCCACGCCTCGAAC
>DATAOD010000011.1:0-45068 GCA_036265975.1 Candidatus Limnocylindria bacterium | reverse complement strand
GGCGGTCGCGAAGCGCGACCTGCGCGCCGGCGAGCGGGTCGACTACATCGGCGGCTACATGACCTACGGGACCTGCGAGAACAGCGACGTGACGGCGCGAGATCGCCTGCTGCCGATGGGCCTGGCCGATGGCTGCCTGCTGACGCGTGACGTGCCCACCGACCAGGTCCTGACCTACGACGACGTCGAGTTACCGCCGGGTCGGCTGGTCGACGCGCTGCGCGCCGACCAGGGCCGGCGCTGGCCGATGGGGGGCGCGGCATGAGCGACGGATCCGCCGCTGCCGACCGCCTGGTGCGGCCGTGGGTGCCGCTCGGCGGCAGCTCCTTGCGAGTGCCGCGGCTGGGGATCGGCACCGTGCCGCTCGGCGACATGATCGGACCCGTCAGCGACGAGGATGCCGAACGCACCGTGCGCGCCGCGCATGCCCTGGGTGCCAGCCTGTTCGATACGGCGCCGCAGTACGGCCTGGGGCTGGCGGAACGGCGCCTTGGCCGGGTGCTGCCATCGCTCGACCGCGACGGCTTCGTGGTCGTCAGCAAGGTGGGAAGGCTGCTGCGGCCGGTGTCGTCGGTGGCGAAGCTGCGAGCGACCGTGAGCGATGCCTGGCACCGCGGCCCGGCTGGCGCCTCGCGGCTGGGACGCAACACGGTCCGCGGGGCGAAGCGGCTCCTGCGCCGTCCGACGACGGCCCGGCTCGGCTATCCATTGGAGCGCGGCGACGACGCGCTGGACGCGGTGTTCGATTTCTCGTACGACGGAGCGCTGCGCTCGGTGGAGGAGAGCCTCGCCCGGCTGAAGCTCGATCGGCTGGATGCCGTCCTGATCCACGACCCCGACGAGCACATCGACGAGGCGCTGGCAGGAAGCTACCGGGCACTGCGCGAGATGCGCGAGCAGGGGGTCATCGGTGCCGTGGGGATCGGCACCAACAGGGTGGCTCCGCTGATCCGGCTTGCCGCGGAGGCCGACTTCGATTGCTTCCTGCTGGCCGGGCGCTACACCCTGCTGGACCACAGCTCGCTGGACGAGCTCTTCGCGGCCTGCACCGAACATGCGGTGTCACTCGTGATCGGCGGCGTGTTCAACAGCGGGATGCTGGTCGATCCGCGGCCCGGCCAGCTGTTCGACTACCAGCAGCAGCGGCCCGGCAGCCCCTGGCTGGAGCGCGCCCAGCGCATCAAGGCCGTCTGCGCGCGTCATGGCGTGCCCCTGCCCGCGGCCGCGCTCCAGTTTCCCATCGGGAATCCCCTGGTCGCGACCGTGCTGACCGGCGTGCGCTCCGCGCAGGAGATCGAGCAGAACGTGAAGCTGTTCAACTGGCCCATCCCCGCAGAGCTGTGGGACGAGCTGCGGCGCGAAGAGCTGGTGGCCACCCACGTTCCGCTGCCGGCGGGCGCCGCGGCATGACCGCCGACGTCCGTTTCTCGGTGGTCATCCCCATCTGGAATGACTCGACCTGGCTGCCCGGAGCCATCCGCAGCGTGCTTGGCCAGTCCCACAAGGCGCTGGAGCTGGTGATCAGCGACAACGCATCGGACGAGGACCTTGCGGCCGTTGTGGCGACCTTCGATGACCCGCGCATTCGCCATCACCGTTGGCCCGATCACGTGGGCACCTACGAGAACCACAACCGCGCGCTGGACCTGGCTCGCCACGACTGGCTCGTGCCCCTTGGATCGGACGACCGCCTTCGGCCCGATGCGCTGGCCCTCATGGCGGCGCGCATCGGCGAGCTGTCGAAGGCCGGCATCCACCCATCGATGGTGGTCGGCCGTTCCGCTCGAGTGGATGCCGATGGCAACCCGGCCGAACGACGCTACTATGGATCCCAAGGTGCCAAGGTGGTCGCAGCGGGGCTGTACGAAGGTTCGGCCTGGCTGCGCCTGATCGCCTCGCCGGGTGCGCCGCCGTGGAATATCGGGTCCATCGCCTTCCGTCACCAGGCGGTCGTCGACGGCGGCGGTGCCTTTCGGCCAGAGGTTGGACTGAGTGCAGACAACGAGCTGGTGCTTCGGATGGGAGCCATGGGACAGGTGGCATATGTCGAGCGAGAGCTGATGGACTTCACGGTGCGGTCCGACTCCGACGGCAACCAGCGGTTCTTCCACAACCGGTCGACCGGTGCGCGCGACACGCCGATGGGTGCCGCGTTTCGCTCGGCTCTGCCTGCCTTTGAGGCCCAGGGTCTCGTCGGCGACCGCGAGCGGCGCGAGGTTCGACGTGCAGTCGCCCGCCTCTACCTCCAGCGCGCTGGCCAGCACCGGATCCTGCCGGGAGGGCGTGGCTGGCCCGCCGCCGCGCTCGACGTGGTTCGCGCCTTCCGAGAGTGGCCGGGCCTCATCGGCTCGCCCTCCTCGGCGCTGCGCGCCGCCGGCGCTTTGCTGGCACCGCCCGCGATCATCCGGCGGGTGAGCTCTCACCTGTCGCACCTGGGCGAGCAGCCGCTGGAGGTCATCTAGCGTGGCGCCCCTGCTTCGCGACCAGCGGCGCCTGATCGACCTGCTGGCCACCGGCCTGACGCGCACCGAGGCATGCCGGCGGGTCGGGATGAGCCGCGGAACGTTCTACTACTGGCTCCATCGCTCGCCGGCGTTCCGCGCCGCGGTGTTCGAGGCGGCCGAGCGCGCCGGCCCACCGAGCGGTCGAAGCGGCGTCCAGCTGTGCCGCAGCTGCGGCCAGATCCTCTCCGCCCAGGCGGCGTTCTGTCGCCGCTGTGGCGCGTTCCAGAGCGAGCTCTACCCGCAGCCGGTCGAGGCCAGCAGCGAGCAGGACGACGCGTCGAGCGTGTTCATCTTCGTGCCGGAGTGGGCGGGGATCCTGCTGCTGACCGTTTCGATCAGTGCGCTGCTGACCTACCTCTTCGTCCTGCCAGGCGCCTGACCGCGCAGCGATGTTGCCCTGCCGCACCAGCATGCGGGGCAGTCGGCTTGACCGTCCCGTCGGCCGGTACTACGGTGCGGCCAGCATCGCGGGACTTTCGTACCAGCCACGGACACCGCCGTTCTCGATGACGGCGGTGTTCTGATCATCCGGGGATATCGGTGGCACATGCACAGGAGGGGAATCAGGCACCTGCCGGTTCCCCGGCACCAACCAGGCACGTCGCGATCGTCGGAGCAGGCTACGTCGGCCTGAGCTCCGCCGTCTGCCTCGCCGATCTCGGCCATCGGGTCACGGCGATGGACATCGACGCGCATCGGGTTGACACCCTGCAGCAGGCGGTCAGCCCGATCTTCGAGGAGGGGCTGGACGAGCTGTTGGCCAAGCACCGCAGCACAAATCGGCTGCGCTTCACCACCAGCATGGCCCGCGCCCTCAAGGGAGCCGAGTTCGTGTTCCTGTGCGTCGCCACCCCCGCGGGCGCTGACGGAGCCATGGACCTTGCGCAGGTACGGGCAGCGACCGTGGCCATCGCCGAGGGATTGCCCGCCGACCAGCGCGTGGTGATCGTCATCAAGAGCACGCTGCCGGTGGGCACCGGCGATGAGATCGAGGAGCTCATGCGCCGTCATGCACCGGCGGCGGACTTCACGGTCGTCTCGAACCCGGAGTTCCTGCGCGAGGGCAGGGCGGTGTACGACGTGTTCCACCCCGATCGGATCGTGATCGGCGCCACGGAGCCGGCTGCGGCCGCCGCGCTTTCCGAGCTGTACGCCGACCTGCCCGGCGAGCGGATCGTCACCGATCGACGCTCCGCCGAGCTCATCAAGCAGGCATCGAACGCGTTCCTGGCCACCAAGATCTCCTTCGCCAACCAGCTCGCCGAGCTGTGCGAGCGGGTCGGGGCCGATGCGAGCGTGGTGGCCCACGGGATGGAGCTCGATCCTCGTATCGCCCCCGGTCACCTCAGCGCGGGGCTCGGCTACGGCGGCTCGTGCCTGCCGAAGGACGTGGAGGGACTGCGGGCCAGTGCGGCCGCGGTCGGAGTCGACATGCGGCTGCTCGCGACAGTGCAGGAGGTCAACCGTCATCAGCGCGCGCGGATCGTCGAGCGGTTGGGAGTCGTGCTCGGCGGACTGACGGGCAAGAACATCGCCATTTGGGGCCTGGCCTTCAAGGAGGGCACCGACGACGTTCGCGATTCGCCTGCGCTCGGAATCATCAACCTGCTTCGCGAGGCGGGCGTGGCGAACATCCGCGCCTACGATCCTCAGGCGATGGGCCGCGCCATGACGCTGGTCCCGGTGGTCCACCTCTCCGCCGATCCCTATGACGCCGCTGCCGATGCGGACGCCATCGTGCTCACGACCGCTTGGCCGGAGTTCGGTGAGGTCGACCTCGCTCGTGTCGCCGGCCTGATGCGGGGGAGCGTGCTCCTGGACGGCAGGAACCACCTGGACGAGCAAGACGTGCGAGCTGCCGGCCTTCAATACCTGGGCATCGGGCGGCGCAATGACCAGCCTGCGCAGACGCCGCCCACCCGATCCAGCCAAGCGCGGCGCGTGACAGGTTCAAATCGGTGAGCGCTACCACGCGCGAGCCGCTGTCGGTGTCGGTCATCATCGCCACGTTCAGCGAGAAGCGATGGGATGACCTGCTGGCCTCCATCGCCTCGGTGAAGCGGCAAACCCGCGCACCGAGCGAGATCCTCCTGGTCGTGGACCATAACCCGGCTTTGGCCGAGCGACTCCGCTCGGAGGCCCCGGGCATCGGGGTGACCGAGAATGACGGACCGCCTGGCGCGACCGGATCACGCAATGCCGGGGTTGCCGTCGCCAGCGGGGACATCCTTGCCTTCCTGGACGACGATGCCGAGGCGGAGCCCGACTGGCTCGAGGAGCTCGTCGCTCCCTTCGAAGCTGACGAGCGGATCATCGGCGTCGGCGGGCGCCTGCAGCCGAAGTGGATGGGCCACGCCCCACGCTGGTTCCCGGATGAATTCAACTGGGTGGTCGGATGTACGTACCGTGGCATGCCCACCAAGGCCGCACCGGTGCGGAACTTCATCGGGGCCAACATGGCCTTCCGTCGTTATGTGTTCGAGCGGGTGCAGTTCTTCACCGGCATCGGGCACGTGGGCGGACGTCCGCTGGGTGGCTCCGACCCGGACATCTGCCTGCGCGTCGCCCGCGCATGGCCCGATCGCACACTGCTGTACCTGCCGTCTGCCCTGGTGCAGCATCGAGCGCATTCGGAGCGCGCGCGATTCGGGTACTTCCGCTCACGCTGCTATTCGGAGGGCGTGTCGAAGGCGCTGCTGCGCCGGATGTTCGGCGGCAGTGCGCTCTCGTCGGAGCGCAGCTACACCGCACGAACGCTTCCCGCGGGCGTGCTGCGCGGCCTGGGAGAGGCGCTGCGCGGGGACGTGGGCGGAGCGCAGCGCTCAGCGGCGATCGTCGCGGGATTCTGGTACACCGTCGCGGGGTTCGTGGCTGGAACGGTTCGGCAGGCCATCCCTCGAGCGTGATCGCGGCCTCGCGGTGAGCGGCTTGGATGGCGTGCTCCGCGTCCTCATGGTCACGCCACGCTTCTTCCCGCACGCGGGCGGCGTGCAGACCCACGTCCGCGAGGTTGGGGAGCGCCTCATCGACGCCGGCCTCCGGGTTGAGGTGCTCACAACTGACGTCACGGGCGAGCTCCCGCCGCACGCGAACATCGGCAGCCTTCCGGTCACCCGTGTCCCGGCCTGGCCCCGGAACCGCGACTACTACTTCGCACCCCAGATCCGGCAGACGATTCAGCCGGGGAAGTGGGACGTGATCCACTGCCAGGGGGTGCACACCTTCGTCGCGCCGCTGGCCATGGTGGCGGCTCGTCGGGCGAGGATCCCCTATGTCGTCACGTTCCACACGGGGGGTCATTCGACAACCATCCGCGCGCGGGCACGCACTGCACAATGGACGCTGCTGCGTCCCCTGCTGAGCCGAGCCTGTCGGCTGATCGCCGTCTCTGGCTACGAGGCGGATCTCTTTCGCCGCATCGTTCACCCGCGGCAGTCGCAGCTCGTCACCATCCCGAATGGCGTCTCCCCGATGGACCCGGCAGGTGGTGCGACGGGGCCGACCGAGCCGGACCTGATCGTCTCGCTGGGCAGGCTGGAGCGCTACAAGGGCCACCATCGGCTGGTAGAGGCCATGCCGCAGATCCTGCGCAGCCGGCCCTCGGCACGCGCGCTCCTGGTGGGGAAGGGACCATACGAGGCAGCGCTGCGCTCCCGGATCGCTGACCTGGGCCTACAAGCACGCGTGGACATCAGGTCAGTGCCGCCGGAGGATCGCAGTGGAATGGCGAGGCTCCTGTCCCGCGCTGGGCTGGTCGTCCTGCTGAGCGACTACGAAGCCCACCCGGTCGCGGTGCTGGAAGCGGCCTCGCTGGGTCGCCCCATCCTGGTTCGCAGGACATCGGGGCTGGCCGAGCTGATCGACGCCGGCACCGCACGCGGTGTCGAGGCCGATGCGAGCACGGAGACAATCGCGCATGCGGTCCTACAAGCCCTCAGCGACCCGGCGCCGATTGCCGCGCCCCAGCTACCGACCTGGGACGAGGCGGCGGCACGGCTGCTGGACGTGTACCGCGGATGCGTCCGATGACCGCCCTGAACGTGCTGCTGCTGGCGCAGTTCTACCCGCCCATGATCGGCGGCGAGGAGCAGCATGTGCATGCCCTGGCCAGCGGGCTGGGCGCGCGCGGGCATCGGGTCACGGTGGCCACGCTGCGCACGCCCGGGAGCCCTGAGCGGGAGACCAGCGACGGGGTCGACGTGGTCCGCCTGCCGGGCACGGTCTCGCGGATCGGGGCGCTGTACAGCTCGTCCCGTCGCCTGGCACCGCCGATCCCGGATCCCGAGACCACGCTCGCGCTGCGACGTCTCATCCGAGCAGTGGCCCCCGAGGTCGTGCACGCGCACAATTGGCTGGTCGCGTCCTACCTGCCGCTGGCGGATCGGCGCAGGCCGCTGGTGCTTACCCTGCATGACTACGGACAGATCTGTGCCAAGAAGACGCTCATCTGGCGGGACGACGGCCTGTGCTCCGGACCGGGCCTTTCCAAGTGCCTTCGCTGCGCCGCCCAGCATTACGGCACGGCCAAGGGCATCGTGACGGTGGGGGCGGCCTGGGGCATGGCTGCCGTCGCGCGCCGGACGGTCGACATGTTCGTGCCCGTCAGCAGCGCCGTCGCGCGCGGCAACCGGCTGGCGGAAGACGGCCTGCCTCATAGAGTCATCCCGAACTTCATCCCCGACGGATCGACCGATGGTGGTGCGGCCGACGAGACGACCTCGCAGCTTCCGGACGAGCCCTTCGTGCTCTTCGTCGGTGCGTTCGCCCGCAGAAAGGGGGTGGAGGTGCTGCTCGATGCGTACCGCATGCTGCCGCCCGGCGCACCACCGCTGGTGCTGATCGGCTATCGATCGTCAGATGAGATTCCCGCCCTCGCGGCACTCCCCCCGAACGTCCGAAGCTTCACCGACTGGCCGCGGTCGTCGGTCGCGGAGGCCTGGCGCCGGTCCCTGCTGGGGATCGTTCCGTCGACGTGGTCCGACCCGTGCCCGACGGTGGTGCTGGAAGCCATGGCGGCCGGCCGGCCGGTGATCGGATCCCGCATCGGCGGCATCGTCGACCTGGTGCGGGACGGCGAGACCGGCCTGCTGGTGGAGCACGGGTCGCCCGCCGCGCTGGCCGGGGCCATCGCCGAGCTGGTGGCAGCGCCATCGCGGCTCGAGCAGATGGGAGCCGCTGCGCGGGAGGCCTCATTCGCGTATCGCGCATCGGCCGTCATCGGACGCATCGAGGACGTGTACCGGACGCTGCTGGCCGAAAGGGCGCAACCGCCGGCCGCAGGTGCCGCATGACCACCTGCGCGCGCACGAAACCGCACCTTGGCCTGATCGCGCGCAGCCACGCGCCAGCGGCGGGATGGGGGCCGCTGCCCACCGTCCTGCTGGCCGTGAGCCTGGGCCTCACCCTGGTGGCGCTGGGCAGCAATGGCGCGCGGGTTGCGGAGTGGTGGGGGGAGCCGCTGTTCTGGGTGGGCCTTGCCATAGTGTTCGGGTCGGTGACGTTCCGCGTCCTGAGCCGCGGAGTGTCACGTAGCGAGCTGATCGCGCTGGTGGCCCTGGCGGGGGTGGCCCTCTTCCTGGCGAAGCACCTGGGCAACCCCATTGCCTTCGAACGCTATGACGAGTTGCTCCACCAGCGAACCCTGGATGACATCATCCGAACCGCTCATCTCTTCACCCCGAACCCGCTGCTGCCCATCAGCCCGTTCTACCCCGGCATGGAGATCGCGACGGCTGCGATCGTGCAGACGACGGGCGTCTCGTACGTGACCGCTGGGGCCATCGTGCTGGTGGTGGGCAGGCTGCTGCTGGTGCTCGCGCTGTTCCTGCTGTACGAGTCCATCACCCAATCGGCACGCATCGGCGCCATCGGCAGCCTGGTGTACATGACCCACCAGAACTTCGTGCAGTTCAACGCCTCGTTCGCCTACGAATCGCTGGCCATCCCGCTTGGGGCGGGATTGATCTTCCTGGTCAGCCGCCAGGCACGACGGCCAATGCGGCTGCCCATCTACGCGGTCCTGGTCGCGCTCCTCAGCCTGGGGATTGCGGCCACCCACCACATCACCAGCTTTGCGCTGGTCGGATTCCTGGTGCTGTGGGCAGCGTTCGCCATGTTCTTCTCGCGCGATCGGGTCGCCGAGCGGTACGTCCTGCTGGCCGCGGCGATCCTGACGGTGATCGTCGCTGTGTGGACCCAGCGGGCAGGTGGCCTGCTGGTCGGATACCTCGGGCCGGTGATCGAGGCCGCCGTGGCGGGCCTGATCGGTCTTATCACCGGCGGCGCCGGCCGCGACATCTTCGTGTCCAGGGGAGGCGTCGCGCAGCCGCTGTGGTCGCAGCTCATCGGCACGGCGGCGCCGCTAATGTTGATCGGCTCACTGCCCTTCGGCCTATGGCGAATCGTGAAGGCCATCCGCCGGTCCCCGGACGCGGACGCAACGCCGGACGCCAGCGCGGCTCCGGATGCCAGCGCAGCGACGGACGCCGGCACGGCACCAGCGCTCAGGGCGACGCCCGGCATCAGCGTGGCGCCGGCGATCCTGCTCGGCGTCGTGGCGCTCGGCTACCCGGCCAGCCTTGCCTTCCGCTTCTCAGCCGCCGCGGCGCAGACCTCGGCTCGCTCCTCCGAGTTCCTGTTCTTGGGAGTCGCCTTCGTGGCGGCCATGGCCATCGGGCCACTCGTCGCCCGCACCCGATACCCGGTCATCGCGGCGCTGGCCGGGGCCGGCATTGCGGTGCTGGTGCTGATGGGGGGAGTGATCCTGGGCACGCCCGAATGGTCCCGCCTGCCGCTTCCCTACGCGCCGGGCGCCGACGCGCGCTCCATCGACGAGCACGCGTTGTCCGTTCGCGACTGGGCGAACGAGCATCTGCCCCCGGCGGATCGAATCTCCGGCGATCGGATGACCCGCACCCTCATCGGCGCATCAGGTGCGCACGACATCGTGAGCCAGACGAGCAGCGGCTACCCGATCTGGAGCCTCTTCTTCTCCACCAGCGTCAACGGCCGGCCCCTGGAGATCATCCATGAAGCCGATGTGCAGCACATCGTGGTCGACCGTCGGTTGGCGGGTGCCATTCCGCACACCCGCTACATCGAGCCGGGAGAGCAGTTCCGCGTGCAGGAGGGGCCAATGCGGATTGAGGCGATCCAGAAGTGGGAGTCCATTCCCTGGGTCAGCCGCGAGTACGACGATGGCGATATTTACGTCTACGACCTGACGAAGGCACCCAATGCGCCGTAGCCTCGGCATCGCTGCAGCGGTGCTGATCGTGGCCGCGGCCAGCGTCCTGCTTGTCCTGCTGCCCGCCGTGCGAGCCTCGCTGCTCGTGCCTGCGCTGCTGGTCCTGCCAGGCTACCTCGTGACGGTGGCGGTGCTGCCCCGGCACTCCGACGTAACCGAGCAGCTCATCCTGAGCCTGGTGGTCAGCCTCACCATCACCATCGCCGCCGGGCTCGGGTTTGCGCTCATCGGCATCCCGATAGGTGCGCTGGCCTGGGCGGGCCTGCTCCTGGGCGTCGGCATTCTGGGCGTCGCGATGACCCTGAAGCGCCGGGAGCGGCTCTCGAAACCGCTGCAGCTTCGACTGCCACGCGCGCGCGATGCGCTGATCACCCTCGCCGCCCTGTTCCTGGTGAGCTTTGCCATCCAGCTCGCCTCCGTCGGCGCGCGCGAGTCGCGCACCGCGGGCAACGAAAGCGTGCCCGTCCTGTGGCTGGAGCCGGCCAGCGCCACCGGGAACGACCTGAGCGTGGGCATCCGCAACATCGGCTCCGTGCGCGGCGACTTCAGGCTGGACCTGATCGCCGACGGGTCGGTGCTGCAGTCGTATCGGGTGGAGGTCGAAGGGCGGGGCGAGTGGTCGACGACGGTCAGCGTCCGGGGCTCGGTGGCGCGCGTGGACGCCTACCTGTATGACTACGGCTCCGCACAGCAGCTGCGACACGTCTGGAGGGTTGCCGCGGCCGGCTAGCTGTGCTCGAACCGTCCGATATCGGGCGCCGTGCCGGCAAAGTCGTCGTTGATGCCGGGCAGCCGCATCCCCCCGTCGATGGCGGGCGAGCCGGCCTTGAGGTGGACGTCCTGCTGCTCCGGATCGACCAGTCCCAGTGGTCCATAGCGGCCGGAGCGCTGGATGCCGAGCAGCGACTGGACCTGGCTGAGCGAGTTGATGTAGCGCCCCTCGCTGCGAGCCTGCACGCCTACCCGTGAGTCCACCAGGTTGAAGTCGACCTTCGAGGATGCCGGCAGTGGATCCAGGACGTACAGGGCGATGGCTCCGCTGAGGATGTTGTTCACCACCGTCAGGTTCTCCAGCGATCCGGCGAAGCCGGTGCCGGGACGGTTGCGAAACTGGAGCACCCATGCATCCATGCCGTACAGCGTGTTCTGCGCCACCAGGCTGTCCTTCGCGCAGCGCAGCAGGATGCCCTTGGATTCGCCCCACGTGCTTCGGGCGAACGCCACATTGCGCACGAAGGTGATGTCCACGCACTCCTGCGTGGCGTTCGTGCCCGTCTCCATCACCGTCTCGTTGTCCCACATCACGTTCTCTTCGATCAGCACGTGGGACGAGCCAAAGATCTCGAAGGCGGCTCCGTCCTCTCCGTAGTCGAAGCTGCGCGCCCGGTTGCCCCAGATCCGGTTGTCGCGGATGGTGATGGGGCCCGATGACAGTGAGACGGCCACCCCCTGCCCGCCAGTGTCATTGTTCGGTTCCGGGTCGTTGACCACCATGAGGTCGTTGGCGTGGATGTCGTTGTCGGTGATGACGGTCCCGGGAACGGCCCCACGGGTGCGCACGCCGCTGGCGGATCCGGAGATGTCGTTGCCGGTGACGGTCACGTCCTGGCTCGAGGCGATCAGCACGCCAAAGCTCTGGTTGTCGACCAGGTGGTTGCCGCTGATCCAGATCCGGGCGGAGCCCTGCTCGACGAAGATCCCGGCACCCTCGTGCTGCGAGGCGGCGCGAATCTCGAATCCGGACAGCTCCACGTCCCGCGCGCCCTGCAGCAGGACGAGATAGCGGCGCTTGGTGTCCTGGATCGACGGGCGGACGCCATCGGCCGCACGAAAGAGGATCTGTGCGCCCGGCGCTCCCGATCGCCGCATGGTGAAGCCGGCGTAGGTCCCCGGTCCCACGACCACCGTTGTGCCGGGCTCCACCGTATCCGCCGCGTGCTGCAGTGTCGCCCACGGGGCATCGGCCGCTCCGGACGCCTGATCGTCGCCATCCGGTGAGATGAAGCGCATCGGGGCGGCTGCCGAGGACGCCGATGCGAAGGCCGACGGGTTCGGCGACAGAAGCGAGGCTCCCGAGCTGGGGACATTCGAGGGCGACACCGGTTGGCAGCCAACCAGGGCAAGCGTGACGAGAAGAAGGAGATGGCGCGGCCGCGTGACGCGATTCAGGAGGGGGCGCTCCACGTGCTTCGTTGCGCCGCGAGGTCCGGCGATGACCTGGGCTGGGGCGTGAGGCGGTGATGGTACGTGATGCGCCGAAGCACCGCAGCATGGCGGAAAGGTTGTTATGGACTAGCATCCGGCATGTGCCCATCCGCATGCCAGGCTTGCAGCCAGCTCATCGGCTGATGCAATGAGCCGATACGCCCCGTTCATCGTCCCGCAGCTGGTGCTGGTGGCGTTCCTGTTCGGCCTGGCGGTGCTTGCCTTCAGCCTGCGCGGGCGTCCCCCCGGACTTCGCCGACGGCACGTGCTGCTGGTGCCGCTGGCCATCGGGCTGGTGCTGCTCGTCCTGGTCGGCGTCCTGTTCGGCGAGCATCTCGTGAACGCCGTCTCCCGTACGTTCAGCGGTCAGCTGGTCGCAGGCAGCCAGTACGGCTTGCCCGCCGAATTCACGTACGTGTTCGTGGCCGCGGACATCCTGGTGGCCGTCATCGCCGCGTACCTGGCCGTCGACGCACTGCCCGGATTCGTGGCCGGCCTGCGCGCGGCTCGCCGGCGCGGTCAGCTGTGGCGGAGCCGCCTGGCTGACGGGTCGCGCGTCGTGCTGGTCGGCGGCCTGACTGCCGCGGTGGTGGCTGGCGGAGTGTTCAGCGTGGGGCTGCTCAACGTGACCCCGCCGAGCGGCACCTCATTGATGACCGTCATCGCACGGCAGGACCTGCCCGGAGCTCCCACGGGGATCGTCCTGGAGGACGATGACAGCGGGTTCATCAGCTTCGGCGAAGGCAGCGTTGCGCACTTCGTCGTGTCGCCGGATCAGCACAAGGTGACCTTCACCACGGTCGTTGACGGCCTGGTCTATCCGCGCGGACTGGCGATCGCAGAGCATCGGCTCTACGTGGTCGACCTGGGCCCCCTGCCCTGCGAAAACCCGTTCCCACAATGCTGGTTCGGTGAGCCGCAGCAGGAGCTCGACGTGCTGAACGCGAGCTCCGGCCGGTTGCTCGCCTATCCCATTGGGGATGACGGCGCGCTGGGTGATCCGCAGACCATCCTCGACCACCTGCCGGTGGTATCGACCGAACACGCGCCGAACGGCCTCCTGCTCGCATCCGACGGCTACATGTACATGTCGGTCGGCAACGTCGATCGCATGCCACTCGCCCCACAGCTCATCGGACGGATCCGCCAGGCCCACCGGGAGTGGCTGGGCACCATCCTCCGTTTCCGGCCTGACGGCAGCGATCTCAGCGTCTTCGCCCGCGGCATACGCAACATCTTCGACCTGGCCACGGGGCCTGACGGGCGCCTGTACGGCGCGGACAACGACGGCGACACGGTCCGTGGCCTGTGGCTGGAGCAGCTGTTCGAGCTGCGGCGCGGCGTCGACTACGGCTATCCCCAGCACGGGACGTTCGACACCTCTCGCTCGCCCGACGCCGCGCCGCTGACCCTGCTCCCGGCCGGCGGCAGCTCGGCAATAGCCTGGGCCGAGGATGCCGGCCTGCCGCCCGGCCTGCTGGTGGGCTCGCTGCGTCAGCTTGGCTGGGTCCCGCTGGCCATGGACAAGAACGGCCCGTACGTGAACGACGCCCGCAACTACGTGAGCCTGGTCCAGGTCGATGGGTTCGTCACCGGCCTCGCCACGACCAGCAAGGGGACGCTGCTGGCGACGGTCTTCAGTGGCAGGACCGGAGCGCCCAGCTCGCTGATTCTGCTGAAGCGCAGTCCCTAGGACGGCGCGGCGTTGCCGAACCGCAACGCTGATTGGGCCGCCTGACCGCCCACGCTGCCATGAAGGCTTGCATGGAACGAACGTACCCCCCAACCTATGACCCTTCGCGCAGCCGGCTCCCTGCCGGTCCTCGCGCTTCGACCGAAGGGGAGATCTATGACCGCGACTCACTCAACTGCTGTCCTTGAGACGCCTCGCCGCCGGCTGGGTCCGATCGCGGCGCTCGCGTCGCTGGCGCTGGTGGCGGGCAGCCTGGCCGTTGCGCCGGCGGTCAGTGCCGCAGACCCGGGACCCGACGTGGGCATCGCCAAGCATGCGGGCCCGTGGCATCAGCCTGATATCACGACCACCGAGGCGGGGGACCAGTTCCGCTATCGCATCATCGTTTGGAATCATGGCGACCTGGCCGCCGAGAACGTCACGGTCACCGACGACCTCGATGATGATCTCGTCATCGACAGCACGTTCGTCGAGGTCAACGGGCAAAAGCCGCCTGACGCGCATCCCTGCAACGTCGCGGCGGGCAACGTCCTCACCTGCGTGCTGGGTCACCTCGAGCCGCAGAATGATGCCGATGGCGCGACCGAGGACAGTGGGTACGTCCGGATTCTGGTTACGGCCCCGCGCGCCGCGTGCGGCGACGTCACCAACCAGGCCAGCGTGACGGCAGACGGAGAGCTTTCGGCCCGCCTCACCGACAACACCTCGCGGCTCGTATCCGTCAACGTCCATTGCCCGGACATCGCGGCGCCGACCGTCAACCGCCCGAAGACGACCTTCTGGCGAACCACGCGGCTCGGAACGAAGTACATCCCGCTGCGCACGTCCTGGACTGCCTCCGACGATGACAGCGGCATCGGCCAGTTCCAGGTCCAGCGACGCATCGACGACGGCGCCTGGAAGAGCGTCAGCCTTTCACGGCCGCGCATTCACTCGGTCATCATCAAGCTGGCTCCCGGGCACAAGCACCAGTTCCGCGTGCGTGCCGAGGACAACGCCGGCAACTGGAGCGGGTGGCATCGTGGCACCGCCTTCAAATTGAAGGCTCGGCAAGAGACAGCCGCACCGCTCGACTTCACGCAGTCGTGGAAGCTGCGCGATCTGTCGGGCGCCTACGGCGGCCAGGTGAAGCGCTCGGGAGGCACCGGCGCCCACGTGGACTACGCGTTCACGGGACGGGGCATCGCCTGGGTGTCGACCATGGGACCAACGCTCGGGTCGGCGACCGTCTTCGTTGACGGATCCGAAGTGGCGACCATCAGCCTGCACCGCGCTTCGAAGCGGACCAGGATGGTTGTCTGGCGGATGAACTGGACGACCTCGGGCTCCCACACGGTCAAGATCGTGGTCGACGGTACCGCCGGCCACCCACTCGTCGAGGTGGATGCCTTCGCCGTCCAGCGGTAGTAACGCTGGGGCGTCCGGGCTCGGCCCCGGACAGGCCCAAGATCTGGTCAAGCTGAAGGGCCCGGGATCTCCCGGGCCCTTCACTTTTGCCACGACTCCGGTGCTCATGCGCACCGGAGTCGTGCTGCCGGTGTCGCTTGCGGCATTGACTAGCCTAGTACTCAAGTACTAGGTTCCCGCTCCACCGAGGCACCCGAGCTGCCTTCGCTTCGGCCAACCGCATACGTGCCCGAGCCCGCGTAGTTGGCCGCGCCGTCTGCCCAGACGCTGCGCTCTCTATCCGCGTTGCCCTCATCTCTTCTTCTTTGGGCTGCGCGGGATCTCGAATCCCATTCAGCCCGAAGCGGGAGGGGAGGGGTGCGCGCCCCGGGGGCGAGCACTGATTGCGAGCAGGTGCTCAAGCGCAAATGGAGGGTGAACAGAAAACGAAAGAGCCGTCAGCAACCCCTAACGCACTAGGAGCATCACTTCAATGACTCTACGGACAGGGACGACGAAGCCACGACAGCGCTGGGCGCTGTTGATCGGCATCGTTGCGATCTTGACCTTGACGATCGCAACAATCTCGCTTGCGGTCCACGACGAGGGCGTCTTCGCCCTGGAAGGCAACGCGATCACCGGCGGAACGGCTTGTACCAATGCCGCCCAGACTCTTCCCGCCGGATGTGAGCCGGCGAATCCGCAGTCCCAGGGATATACCAACACGGACTGGGACAAGGTTTACACCGATTCGGGAAGTGACCCCATCGGCACGAGCTCAGGCGCAGAGGCCCTTGCCTTCGTTTCCGACCCGGTCGGCGCTGGCGACAGCATCCTGACCGGCGGCGGCACCAAGGACATCAACGACATCGGCCCGAGCTGGCTGTGGAAGCAGACAACCGTCACCTCCGTCCAGGACAAGGACGATATCGAGCACGCCTTCGCTGCGCAGTACACCGTTGACAAGAGCGCGGGTCAGTGCGGCTCCTCGGGGGCCGACGCGGACTGCTCGCTGCTGTACTTCGGAGCCGATCGGTTCTCGAACAGCGGCGATGCCGTGATGGGCTTCTGGTTCTTCAAGGGTCCAATCGAGAAGGTTGGACCTGACGCGAACGGAAACGGTACCTTCACGGGCAACCATACCGCTCGCGACGTGGCCAACGACATCCGCGGCGACATCCTCGTCGTCAGCGACTTCCGCGCTGGCGGCAAGGCTCCCAGCATCCAGGTCTACGAATGGGTGACCTCAGGCGGCAGCGCCTCGACCCATCTCGATCAGATTGGCGGCGGCGCCGCGCCGGCGTCCTGCACGCAGGCACCGCCCGAGGGCGGTAAGGCCGGCAAGGATCCCATTCCCCCGGTTGGCGGGAATGACGACTACTGCGCCACGGCAAACCAGTTTGTCGTCCACTCTCCGTGGGCCTTCACGCCGAAGTCAAACAGCGGCGGGACTGCCGGCCCCGGCACGCTGAACAGTGGCCCCAATACGAAGTTCGGCATTGCCGAGTTCATGGAAGGCGGGATCAACCTGTCAGCGCTGGGCCTTGGGGATCAGTGCTTCAGCAGCTTCCTGGCCGAGACGCGGTCATCGCACTCGCCGACCTCCACGCTGTCCGACTTTGCCCTGGGCGGCTTCGGTTCCTGCGAAAGCTCGCTGAAGACGACTCCGGCCGACGACGGCGGCACCGTACTCACCGACACGGACAGCAACGACATCCCGGACATCCAGCTCGGACTCGGCGCTGCCGGGGCTGACGTCACGGACTCGTCCGATCTGTCGGTCACCGGAACCAACACGTGGAGCGGTACCCTCGATACGTACCTCTGCGGTCCCATCGACACGTCGGCGACGTGCGATGCCGACGGGGTGCTGATCAGCTCGACAGACGTCGATCAGGACACCGCGACGCCAATCGTTTCTGACGTCGCGCATCTCACCTCGGCTGGCTATTACTGCTTCCGCGGTGAGTTCAGCTCAGACACCAACGGCGTTGATCCTCAGACGGATGCGAGCACCGGGGAGTGCTTCGAGGTTCTGCCTGTTCAGACCGCGCTCGACACGCAGGCAGTTGCCGCCTCGGTCGTGCTGGGCAACGCTGTCCAGGACAACGCCACGCTGTCGAACACGGCGAATCAGCCGGGTACGAATGGCGATGGCGACGCCAATGGTGACTACAAGTCGATCAACGCCGATGATGGCGCTCCTGCGGGCGGCAAGATCACGTTCACCCTCTACAAGGATGACTGCTCGACGCTGGCAACCAGCAACGACTCCAACGAGTCGAACCCGCAGGACTACACGCCAATCAGTGGCGATGACACGTATGGGCCCGTCAGCTTCACCCCTGACGCCCTGGGCACTTACCACTGGGTGGCGCAGTACGTCCCAGAGTCAACAGACCCGAACAACATCGGCACCACGCACAACGCGTCGTGCGACGATGAAGACGAGTCCGTGACTGTCACCGGCACGTCTGGCCTGTCGACCGATCAGGATTGGCTCCCCAATGACACGGCCACCCTGACCGGCGATGCAAACCTGAACGGCACGCTCACCTTCACGCTGTACAACGACGGCACCTGCGGTGTCGGCGGTGGGAGCTCCCAATACAGCGAATCGGTGACCGTCGACGATGCCGCGTCCGGCAGTTCGTTCTCGACGACTAACGGTGATCCTGCGTCCGCCACGCATGACGCGCCGTTCTTCGTCACGACCGACAACGACGGTTCGTATTCGTGGCTCGTTCAGTACGCGGACGACAACCTCACGAGTCCGGACGACTCGTGCGTGGAAGTCACCGACATCACGGTCACCGACACGGCTCCGTAACGCCAGCTGGTGATCGACGGATAAGGCGAGTGGCCCCGGCTCGAAGAGCCGGGGCCACTCAGTTTTATTTCGTTGCGTGACGCATGCCGCATGCGGTCACGACTGGACGTGGAAGCTCAACGTCGCCAATGTGCGGCTCCTGCCATTTGACGTGACCCGGTACAGCGTCGCGGTGCAGTCACCGGCGCCATCGGTCCATGCGCCTGACGCCAGGGTGTAGTTCGGAGCCCACGGATAGGTGGGGAAGAAGCCGTGGGTTGTCGTGGATACCCAGGCGCCGTTCACGTAGCAGTCAAGGCGCACCCACGGCTTGTCCGTGGCCGTCGTCGAGACCTCGAACGTCACCTGGTCGCCCTGATTCACAACCGTGTCGGTTGGATCGACCATGACGAGCGAAAGACTTGAGCCGGTCGATCCGCTGGTCGCGCCGCCGCGTCCCCCGCCCTTCGCGGCGAATGCGGGAATGGCAATCAGGCCGACGACGAGAAGCGAGATGAGCGCCCCTTCCAGGGCTGCCCCGCCCAGTCGCGAGATGAGCCTACGCACGATATGGTCCTCCAGGTAGTTCGCTCCGTTCCGGAGCGGGCGTCTCGGTAGCCCGGCTGACTGGGCAGCCCAGTCCCGTGGCTTTGCGTCCCCGCCTCGCGGCGGGTTTGCCCTGATCGATCGCCAGCCGGCGACTCCCCCGGCCTCCCTGGCGGCTTCGAACGAGGAACGACCTCGTCCAGGCACACTGAAGACTAGGGTTTGTACTCGGGTTTGGCCATGGTCCGTTCGGCCCTGTAACCGGTAACTGGTCACCCCACCGCACCCCAGCGGACAGCTCCGAAGTCTACCGTTCAGCGCGTCATGGGGTCATGACGCGCAGTAGCGCCGGGAGCCTGCGCCGTAGGCCCACCGCTGTCAGTGGCGGACGGTCGACTCCTGGCCGTTCGGCGTGTCCCGAACGTCCACACCTAGCGCGGCGAGCTCATCGCGCAGGCGATCTGAGGTCGCGAAGTCACGGCCGGCACGGGCCGCAGCACGCTCGTCGAGCAGCGCGGCCGCGCCTTCCGGCAGCTCATGTGCGTTCGCCGGCTCCGCGGGTGCATCCAGCGAGAGGCCAAGCACCCGGTCGAAGTCGAGCAGCAGCGCACGGCGCTGTGGCGGCGTGAGGTCATCGGCGGACGCCACGGCGTGCGCGACCGCCAGGGCGGACGGCAAACCCAGGTCCTCGGAGATGGCGTCCACGAATCGGGCGTGGTAGCCGGCCATCGGCTCGGCAGCCAGGTCGACATCGGCTCCATCCGAACCACCCTCGGCGACCGCCCGGCGTAGGCGTCGCAGCCCGTGCGCGGCGGCCGACATGGCCTCGGTCGTGAAGTCGAGCTTGGACCGATAGTGCGCGGTCAGCGCCAGGTAGCGGAAGGCGAGCGGCTCGAAGCCCTTGTCCGGCAGATCCGACACGCGGATCACGTTGCCGGCTGACTTCGCCATCTTGGCATCGGCCAGCGTGAGGAACTCGCCGTGCATCCAGATGCTCACCACCGGATGGTCGGTCACGCCCTCCGACTGCGCGATCTCGTCCTCGTGATGCGGGAACTTGAGGTCGATCCCGCCGGTATGCACATCGAAACGCTCGCCCAGATACTTCATCGACATGGCCGAGCACTCGATGTGCCAGCCGGGGAAGCCCTCTCCCCAGGGTGACGGCCACTTCATGAGGCGTCCCGGCTCGGCGGCCTTCCAGAGGGCGAAGTCCTCCGGATCGCGCTTGTCCGTCTCCACGTCGACCCGGTGTCCGGCGCGCATCTGGTCCAGCCGCTGCCCGGAGAGCTGGCCGTAGCCCGGGAAGGCGCTGACGTCGTAGTACACGTTGCCATCGACCTCGTAGGCGAGGTCGCGCTTCAGCAGCTCTGCCGTGAGGTCGACCATCTCCGTGATGTGGTCCGTGGCACGCGGCATCACATCCGCGGGCGCCATGTTCAGCAGTGCCTCATCCTCCAGCCAGGCGTCGGTGTAGAAGGCCGCGATCTCCATCGGGCTCTTGCGCTCCGCCTCTGCGGCTTCCAGCATCCGGTCCTCGCCGGTCTCGCGCATGTGCCCGACGTCAGTGATGTTCTTGACGTACAGCACCTCGTAGCCCAGGTACTGGAGCACGCGGCGCAGGAGGTCGCCGAACAGGTAGGTGCGCAGGTTGCCGATGTGCGCGTAGCGGTACACCGTGCTGCCGCAGGTGTAGATCGTGACGTGCCCGGGCGTGACGGGCTCGAGCGGCTCGACCTTGCGCGTCAGCGAGTTGTGGAGGCGGACCTGGGGCAGGGAGGACATGGGTCCGAGATTGTACCCACGCCGGCTGCGCGGCCTTTACGCGAACTCGGTCTCGCCCGCTCGCGCCTCGGTCCGCAGGTCGCGCAAGGCCTGCTGGTCGAGGCGCCCGAAGCGCGGCAGGTCGCCGATGCTGGCCGTGCGCGCGAGGCGTTCGGTCATCTTGCCCAGCACCAGGGTGCCGAACTCTGCGTGCGCCATGAGCTGGCGCAGCGTGTCGGCGGGCACCTCCATCAGCTCCGTCTCCTCCTCTGCCACCACGTCGGCTGTGCGGGTCGAGCCGGTGAGCGCCGCGATCTCGCCGATCACGTCACCGGCGCCGATGCCCGCCAGCGGCCGGTACTCGCCAGTCTCCGTGGCCGCCCCGACTGCTACGCGGCCGGACATGATGAAGTAGGCGCTGTCGCCCGGATCCCCGGCCCGCGTGATGGCGGTGCCCGCCGGAGCGGTCACGATGCGGCCCGTGGCGATCAGCGCATCGCGGTCGCGCTGCGGCATGCCGGCCAGCGCCGGGATGTAGCGCCCGATGGCAGCGATGTCGCCGACGGTGACCTCGCGGGCGGCCCCGAGCGGAATCTTGGGAGCGGTGCGCAGCAGGGTGATCGTGCGGCGCCACTGGGCGGCAGGCTGCCCGATGCCGGGCAGGGCCGCGCCGAAGAGCGCGATGCCGATGAGCAGCACCGACGTGAGCGCGAACATGATCTGCGGGTTCCACAGGTCGGCCAGGCCGGCGAGGCCCATCCCGATCAGGTAGACCACGTCTCGGATGACGTAGTTGGTGCTGAACACGCGACCGCGCATCTCGCGCGGCGTGTTGCGCTGGTTGATGAGGCGGCTGGCCACGAACGACGGCGCGTTCAGGATGCCCGAGATGCCGATGAGCACGATCGCGATCCAGATGTTGGAGCTGAGCGCGTACAGGAGCCCGGCGATGCCCATCCCCAGGAAGCTGAGCACCAGCCAGCTGCCCTCGCGCAGCCGTTCGGCGTAGCGTGCCATCAGCAGGCTGCCGATGATGAAGCCGACCGAAGTGACGCCCTCCTGCAGGCCGTACTCGAACTCACTGGCCTTGAGGACTTCGATGGCAAACGGCAGCAGCAGCACGTTCTGCAGGCCGAACACGATCATGGCGGGAGCGCGGAGCGTGGTGGAGGCGCGAAGGATGGGCGTGCGCAGGATGAACCGCGCACCGACGCCCAGGTTCCGCACGACCTCGCCGACCGACGTGTGCTCCTCGACCTCCAGCCGCTTGATCGGCACCAGCGAGATCATGAATCCGGCGAACAGGAAGGTCGCGGCGTCGAACCAGAAGACGAATTCCTGGTTGTTGGCGATGAGGAGGCCCGCCAGCGCGAAGCCGATGGCGGTCGACCCGAACTGCGCGATGGCCATCAGCGAGTTCGCGGCGGCCAGCTCTTCGTCAGTCGCGATCTCGGGCAGGACGCTGTCGTTGGCAGGGTCATAGAACTGCCGCACGGAGGCCGAGGCCAGCACGATCACGTACAGCCACAGGATGCCGTGCGTCAGTGCCAGGCTCAAGGGGATGGCCGCCACCAGGCCCGCCTGCAGCACGACCGACACGATCATGATCGTCTTGCGGTCGTAGCGGTCGACGAACACGCCGGCGATCAACCCGAACACCAGCGTCGGGATGGACGAGACCATCAGCATCAGGCCGACGTTCAGGATCGAATGCGTGATCTGGAACACGATGATGCCCGCCGCCAGCGAGGTGAGCGCATCGCCGATGGTCGAGATCAGCTGTCCCGTCCACAGCCAGACGAAGGATCGGTTGCGGAAGACCGCGAAGGGGCCGACCTGGGCGGGGGCGGGCACGGAGACGGCGGTCACGGGTCCGGTTGCTCCTCCGAATGCTGCGGCAGTCCCGGCTTGGCAGCGCGCGCAATTGTGCCACCTGGATCGGAGCCGATGGCTCTGCTCGCTACCATGCGCCAATGCGGCCGCTGCGACTTCCCGAGCGTGACCAGTCGGGCGCCTATCCGCTGACGCTCGGCGACGAGCCAGCCTTCTGTCCCGCCTGTGGCCAGCCGGTGACCGAGCGCGTGCTGGAGCCCGACCACCGCGCGCGGCTGGTGTGCCCGAACGGGCACGTCACCTGGCGCAACCCGCGGTTGGTGGTGGGCACGTTGCCGGTGCGTGCGGGCCGCGTCCTCCTGGCGCGAAGAGCGATCGAGCCGGGGCTTGGCCTGTGGACGTACCCCGGCGGGTTCATGGAGCTCGGCGAGTCCGCGCAGGAGGGCGCGCGGCGGGAGACCGAGGAGGAGACCGAGCTGCGCGTCGAGATCGGCCCGCTGATCGGCGTCTACTCGCGGCCGGCCGTCGGCCAGGTGACGATCATCTACGAGGCGACGGTTGTCGGCGGAGCCGCCCTGCCCGGCGTGGAGTCGCTCGAAGTACGCGACTTCGGGCCGGACGACATCCCGTGGGATCAGCTGGCATTCAGCACAGCCGAAAGCGCTCTCCGCGATTGGATCGCCTCGCTGCCGGGTCACGGGCCGAGATTCGAGCCGGAGCTCTACGTCAGCGCCGATCCGGACTAGCCCACCTATGGGCGTGGCGACGGGGTCGCCGCCGGCGCTGGTGTGTGGAGCGTGAACGTGTCGAGGATGGCGGTGGCCTCGTCGATGTCCGCCGTCGCCGGCTTGGACCTGGCGCCGATCCCCTCGCTGGTGATCATCACCATCACGTTGCTGCCGTCCGGCTCCGCGAAGAGGCCCAGCCGGACGATGCCCGGCACGCCTACCTGCAGCGCGCCGACCCCCGAGTCCGCGTCGGATGTGTCGAGCACCACCACGCAGTTCGCCTGAGCGGCGCGCGCCAGCCAGAGGTCCGACTCGCCGGCGAACTGGCTGGCGTTCGGGATCGCGACGTCCAGGAAGTACCCGCTCAGGCCGGCAAAGGTGGCCTCATGCGGAGTGAGCACCGTGCCCAGATCGGCACGTCGCATCAACCCGAAGGCAATGTTGGCGGCGTCGGTCTTCAGGCCGTCGGTCAGTGAGCCATCGGCCGACACCGCGTATGCGTTGCGACAGACCGTGATGCGGGCGACGGTCGCCGTGCCCGTAACCGGCCCGCGCGCCATGGACAGGATGGCGTCCTGCTGGATGACTGCCCAGCCTGCCGGCCCGGGGGACGGGAAGGTAACGATCGGAATCGGCGTGGGCTTTGGCTTCCGTGCGTCGACGAGTGCCTGGCGCGAGAGGCCGCCAAGCCCGACGATGCCGACCACAGCGAATGCACCCATGACGACCAGGACCTGGGTCACCCTGTTCAATGTCTGATCCTCCGCACGGCCATCATGGCCGGAGGCAGCGGCCGGCGTCTGTCGAAATTGCGCTCGCTACTGGATTGCCCGGAACACCGCCACCGCGTTCTGCCCTCCGAAGCCAAAGCCATTCACCAGCGCGACGCGTACTGGCTGGCGGCGCGCCTGGTTCGGGATGTAGTCCAGGTCGCAGGCTGGGTCGGGCTGCTCATAGTTGATCGTCGGCGGCATGACCCCGTCGCGGATCGCCAGGGAGGCGGCTACGGCTGACACGGCGCCCGCCGCTCCCAGGGTGTGGCCGACCATGGACTTGTTGCTGCTGACCGCCAGCCCATCGGCATGCGCTCCGAACGCTGAGCGGATGGCCTTCGTCTCCGTGGCATCGTTGAGGGGCGTGCTGGTGCCATGGGCCGCGATGTAGTCGACCTCCTCGGCCCCGACGCCGGCATCTGCCAAGGCGCGCTGCATTGCCCGCGCCGCGCCATAGCCGGATGGGTCCGGTGCGCTGATGTGGAACGCGTCACCGGTCATTGCCCCGCCCGCCACCTCCGCGATGGCCGTCGCCCCGCGGTCGACCGCGTGCTCGTACGACTCGACGACCAGCACGCAGGCGGCTTCCCCGAAGACGAACCCGTCGCGCTCCGCATCGAAGGGCCGTGACGCTGCCTGCGGATCGTCGTTGCGCTTCGACAGCGCCCCCATGTTGGCCAGCGCCGCGAAGGCGACCGGCAGAATGGCGCTCTCCGTGCCGCCGGTGATCACGACGTCCGCGTCACGGTGCTCGATGAGGCGCTGCGCCTCGATAAAGGCCTGCACGCCCGAGGCGCAGGCGGCGACGCTCGTCACCACCGGCCCGCGCAGCTTGTTCTGGATGCTGATCTGGCAGGCGGCCATGGACGGCGAGAGCATCGGCACCATGAAGGGGCTGACGCGGGTGGGGCCCTGGGTGCGATACACGTCTTCGGCCGAGGCCACGTCGCCGATGCCCCCGCCACCGGTGTTTACCACGACCGCGATGTCGTCGCGGTTGGCATCGGTGATCTCGAGGCCGGAATCGGCGATGGCCTGCGCCGCCGCCGCCACGGCCAGCTGGCTGAAGCGGCTCATGCGGCGAGCGGCCTTGAAGTCGATGTAGGTGCGCGGATCGAAGTCCTTGACTTCGGCCGCGATCTGGACCTCCTCGTTCGACGGGTCGTAGGAGGTGATGCGCGCAACCCCGCTGACGCCGGCCACCAGGTTGGACCAGAAGGTCGGCGTGTCGTTGCCGATGGGGGTGATGGCGCCGATGCCGGTGACGACCGCTCGGCGCGCCGGATCGGGTGGCATGGCGGCTGCCTACGCCTCGTAGCGCTGCACGATGACCGTGCTGTTGTGTCCGCCCAGGCCCATCGAGTTGGAGAGCGCCACGCGCACGTCTGCCTGCCGCGCCTGGTTCGGCACGTAGTCCAGGGCCAGCTCCGGGTCCGGATGGCGCAGGTTGATGGTGGGCGGCAGGCAGCCGGTCTGGATCGCCTTCACGCAGGCGTAGACCTCGAACGCTCCGGCGGCGCCCATCATGTGGCCCGTCATGCTCTTGGTGGAGCTGATGGCCAGCCCGTTGCGGGCGTGGTCGCCGAAGACCTCCTCGATCGCCACGGACTCGTAGCGGTCGTTCAGCGGCGTGCTGGTGCCATGGGCATTGATGTAGTCCACCTTCTCGGGCCCGATGCCGGCGCGCGCCAGCGCGGCGCGCATGGCGCGCTGGTTGCCCTCGCCACGCTCCGCCGGGGCTGCCATGTGGAACGCATCGGCACTCGAGCCATACCCGACCACCTCGGCGATCGGCGTGGCGCCGCGGGCCAGCGCATGCTGCAGTTCCTCGAGCACCAGCACGGTCGAGCCTTCCGACACGACGAAGCCGTTGCGGGTGGCGTCGAACGGGCGGCTCGCAATCTCGGGGTTGTATTCGCCGCTGTCGGGGTCGATGGGGGATCCCAGGGCCTTCATCTGGCTGAACCCGGCCAGCGCGATCGGGACCACGACGGCCTCGGTGCCCGCGCCGAGCATCAGGTCGGCCTGGCCGCGGACGATGGCCTCCATCGCCTCCCCGATGGCGTGGCCGCCGGTCGCGCACGCGCTGACCACCGCCAGGTTGTGGCCACGGATGCCGTACTGGATGGCGACCATGCCCGAGGCGGCGTCCGGGATCATGTGGGGCAGCAGGAAGGGCGACACGCGGTCCACGCCGCGATTTGCAAGGGTCAGGATGCCTTCGCTGATCATGCCGATGCCGCCGATGCCGGTTCCCACCACCATGCCGAAGCGATCCGGATCGGCCTGTGCTGGATCCACCTTGCCGTCATCGCCCAGCAGCTCGGCCGCGCGCAGCGCCTCGCCGGCCGCTGCCACGGCCAGGTGGGTGTTGCGGTCGTGACGGCGCGCGTCCTTGGCGTCCATGTAGTTCGTCGCGTCGAAGCCCTTGACCTCGCCGGCGATGTGGATCGGGTAGTCGGTCGTATCGAAGGCGGTGATGTCCGCGATGCCCGAGCGGCCCGAGACGAGCGCCTCCCAGGAAGCATCGGCCCCGATACCGACCGGGGAGACGACGCCGAGGCCGGTGACCACCGCGCGGCGGCTCGTCACGTGGGCAGCCAGATGCCTTCGCCCCCGGGGACGTCCACGGCGTGCGCCGCGGCTCCCGGCGCGATGCGCCGGATGAGGCCGGTGAGCACCCTGCCGGGCCCGACCTCCACGAAGTCAGTCACGCCGTCGGCGGCCATGTGGCGAACCGTCTCGGTCCACTGCACGCCGTGCACGAGGTGCTCGGTCAGCTCGCGGCGCAACCCATCGGCGGTCTGGATGACGCTGGCATGCACGTTGCCGAGCATCGGCACCTTCGGGTCGCGGAACGGGACCTTGGCGAGGATGCGGCCGAACTCGTCGCGCGCGCGGCGCATCAACGGGGAGTGGCTCGCCACGCTGACGGTGAGCTGCACCGCGCGCCGCGCCCCGACCGTCTTGCTCATCTCCAGCGCGAACACCAGCGCCGGGATCACGCCGGACAGCACGATCTGGCCGGGCGCGTTGCGATTGGCGACGGCGATCTCGCCGTGGGCGCGCGCCTCCTCCACGATGTCGTGCACCTGCTCGTCCGACAGGCCGATGACCGCGCCCATGCCGCCGTCGATGCCCCGCTCCTGCATGATCCGGCCGCGCTCCCGCACGAGCTGCATGGCCGTCTCGAAGTCGATCGCCTCGGCCGCCACCGCGGCCGCGTACTGGCCGGCCGAGTGGCCGGCCAGCAACTGCGGGTTCAGCACTACGCCGGCGCGGGCCGCCTCCGCCTTGAGCGCCTCGAGGTGGGCGATGCTGGTGACCAGGATCGCCGGCTGGGCGTTGACGGTCAGGTCAAGCTCCTCGGCCGGTCCCTCGGCGATGAGGCGGCTCAGCGGGAAGCCGAGCGCGGCGTCGCCGCGCGCCATCACGTCGGCGGCCTCGGGCGAGCGCTCGAGCAGGGCGGTGGCCATGCCCACGTACTGCGATCCCTGCCCGGGGAAGACGAAGGCGTGGTGTCGCGCGGCGGGCTGGGGAGTGTCGTCGGTGTTGTGGGTCATTCCTCGGCCGTGTGTGACGCGATTTCGGCGCTGCGAGTATAGCCCGAGCGTGGAGCGAGGCCGCTCGGGCCGGCTATTCCGCCCGCGAGAAGCGCTCAACCACCTCGTGCAGGATCGGCAGCCCGAAGCGAATGGCGCTGACCGGAATCCGCTCGTCATTGGCGTGGTAGAGCGAGAGGTAGGGCTGGTCCGCGGCCAGGCGCAGCGGCATGAAGCCATAGGTCGGAATGCCAAGCAGGCCCATGGCCTTCCCGTCGGTGCCGAGCGTGATCATCATCGGCAGCGGCAGGCCCTCCGGGTCCGCCCTGCGCAGGGCGTCCTCCATGAGGCGCACGATCTCCGCGTCGACCGGCGACTGCACGGGCGGCATGACCTGGACCGATTCGACCGTCACCGCCTCGCCGGCCACGCGCTGCAGCTCGGCCAGCAGAGCGGCCTGGTCGGTGTCCGGCAGCGTGCGCACGTCGATCTCCGACTCGCCGCTCCCCGGCACCACGTTCACCTTCCTGCCGGCGTGGATCATGTTCGGCGTGACCGTGTCGCGCAGCATCGCGTCAAGGGACCGTTGCAGGACAGGGTCAGCCACGGCTTCCTCCAGCCGCGCCCGCGCCGCCCCGTCCTCACCTCGCTCGGCGAGGTCGGCGACGTCCGACAGCCCCAGCCCGTCGAAGAAGCCACGAACCAGCGGGATGAGGTGCGCCGGTCGCGGAGCAGCCACCAGCCTGGTGACAGCATCGGCCAGCTTGATGGCGGCGTTGTCGGGTGACGGCATCGAGCCGTGGCTGGGAGTGCCGGTGGCTCGCATGCGCGTCCAGATGATTCCCTTCTCGGCCACCTGGATCGTGTAGACCCGCGTCCCTCCCACGGTCATCGAGTAGCCGCCGACCTCGTTGAGGGCCGCCGCCGCGGGGCGTCCGGAGGCATCGGCGAAGAGGTCGGGTCGCTCGCGCACCCAGTGCAGGGCACCCGCGCTGCCGCCTGCCTCCTCATCGGCCACGGCCGCGAAGATGACGTCGCGTCGCAGGGCGGCGCCGGAGGCCCGCAGGGCGAGCATCACCGACAGCTCCATGGCGACCATCTCCTTCATGTCGCAGGCGCCACGGCCCCATACCTCGCCATCCACCAGCTCGCCGCCGAAGGGGTCGCGCGACCACGACTCGGCCTCCACCGGGACCACGTCGAGATGCGATAGGAGCACCAGCGGCGGCTCGGGATCGGGGACACCGGCAGGCAGCCGCGCGAAGCACGAGCCGCGACCGGCCGCGGCCTCCAGCACCTGGGCGTCGATGCCGGCGGCCACGAGGAGGTCCGCACAGTAGGTGGCTGCGGCTGTCTCGCCGCCGGTCGAGTCACGCCCCGCCGCAGTGGCGGGGTCGCCGGGTGGGTTCACCGAGGGTATGCGGATCAGCGCCCGCAGGTGCTCGACGCACGTATCGGTGGCGGCGTCCCAGTCGACCACCGGCACCTCAGCGCGCCGGCTCTGCCGTGCCGAGCTCCACGGAACGCGCGCGCTCGGGGTTGAGCCCGCGCTGCTCATGGCGCTTCGCCACCAGCCGGCTGAGCACCCCTTCGGCCGCCAGCAGCAGCAGGGCCACGGCCAGGAGGACCGGAAGCTGCGTGGCCAGGCCCATGACCAGCAGCGCGCCCAGGAAATAGCAGTGAATCGCGACGCGCGTCAGCGTGGCCAGACGCAGGTCCACGATCGCCATCCGCTCGCCGTCGGGACGGACGCGGTCCGGGCCGAACACCGCCCAGCCGCTGGCGAGAATGAACCCGACGAGCGTGACCAGGAAAGGGATCCCGCCGCCGCCCGGCGCATCGTCGATCAGCGGCTTCACCGCGATGAACGGGATGAGGCCCACCAGCAGCAGGGCAAAGGCCGGCAGCGGGACCAGCAGCTGCAGCCACTCGATGGCGCGACGGCGCCGGCTCGCGTCGCGCAGCCAGCGGGTGACCAGGCTGAAGCCCACGGTCACGAACAGCCATGCGTAGAAGTTGCCCCACGGTACGCCGAACCAGCCATCGGTCGGGCCGACGTCCCGCCAGGTCCAGAGGCCCATCCGGATCGCAATGGCATCGAACGACAGGTCCAGGCTCACGGCCAGCAGGCTGTCCACGACCGGTGCGTACCGGCGACGGACGCCCAGGGCATCGGTCAGGCGCATGGCGCCGGCGATGATCAGGGCCCAGGTGAGGCCGATGACGACCGGTGCCCGGTCGATCTGCAGCACCCACGCCTCGTTGTAGTGGTACGTCTGGAAGATGAGCTGGTCGCCCTCCTCCAGCAGGATGCCGAACGCCGCGGCGCTGACCAGCTCCAGGGCCGGTAGCCGCCCGCGGCGCGCGGCGGCTACCAGCGTGCCCAGGAAGAACGTCGCGGTGCCGATTTCCAGCGCCAGGTAGACCGAATCCATTGCGGCCCGATGGTATCGGCCGGCGACGGTTGCTGCTCAGCCGGTCGCGGCCCCCGCGTGCAGCTGCTGGGCGAGCAGCCGACCGCCAAGGCCCAGCGCGAACATCAGCACTCCCGCCAGGATGGCCTGTACTGGCAGCGTGACGACCAGCATCAGGCATCCGATCAGCCCCATCGCGTTCAGCGCCCGGGGCCAGCGCCGCTCGGCACCCGACTGGGTGAAGGCCGAGGCGTTGGCGATGGCGTAGTAGATCAGGACCCCGAAGGACGAGAAGCCAATGGCTCCGCGCAGGTCGGTCAGCAGCGCCAGCAAGCCGATCGCCACGGCCAGGGCCAGCTCCGCGTGATCCGGCACTCGAAAGCCAGGGTGGACCGACGACAGCCAGCGCGGCAGGTCGCCGTTGCGCGCCATGGCCAGCGTGGTGCGCCCGATGCCCGCGATCAGCGCCAGCAGCGCTCCAAGGCTGGCGACCGCCGCCCCGACCTGCACGACGGGCAGCGCCCAGGCGGCGCCGATGCCCTCGACTGCCGTGGCCAGCGGCCGCGCGCTGGCGGCCATCGAGGCCGGGCCGATCGCCAGGAGCGCCGCCGCTCCGACCGCCAGGTAGACCACAACGGTGATGAGGAGCGCCAGCGGAATGGCCCGCGGGATGGTACGGGCCGGGTCGCGCACCTCCTCGCCCAGCGTGGCGATCCGCGCGTAGCCTGCGAACGCGAAGAAGAGCAGCCCGGCCGACTGGAGGACGCCGTACGGCCCATCGGCCGTGACTGCTGCGGGATTCCCGGCACCCGACGCGACGCCGATCAGGGCCACCACCACGAACGTGGCGAGCGCCGCGAGCGACAGGGCCACCAGCACTCGCGCCAGGCCGGCCGTGCGGGTGATGCCGCGGTAGTTCACTGCGGTCAGGACAATGACCGCGGCCACGGCCAGCAGCCGCTGCTCCAGTCCGCCGTGTGGCACGACGTACGCGGCGAAGGTGAGGGCCATCGCCGCGCTGGAGGCCGTCTTGCCGATGACGAAGCCCCAGCCCGCCACGAAGCCCCAGGTCGGGCCCAGCCGCTCGCGCCCGTAGACGTAGGTCCCGCCGGAGGTCGGGTACTGCGCTGCCAGCTGAGCCGATGCCACGGCGTTGCAGTAGGCCACTGCGGCCGCCAGCAGCAGGCCGATCAGCAGCCCGCCGCCAGCCGCCGCGGCGGCCGGCGCCCACGCCGAGAACACCCCGGCGCCGATCATCGAACCCAGGCCGATGACGACCGCGTCGCCGACGCCGAGCCGGCGTGCGAGGGCGCGCGGAGCGCTCACAGCCCGGCGGCCACCTGGCGTGCGGCCTCGGCAAGCTCCTCGTCGCTCACCGGCGGCAGCACGTCCTCCCACAGCGCCAGCATGTGGTTCTTCGCTTCGAGCATGCCGAGCGGGCGGGGCAGGAACCAGACGTGGAAGTGCGCTCCGCCGTCGCCCCAGCGATACACGTGCACGCGCGCCACGTCACCCCGGGCCAGGATGGCTCGCTCGATCCGACCGGCCAGCGGCCCGAAGGCCGCGGCCGCGTCGGCCGGGAGGTCCTTGAACGAGTCGACGTGCACCCGACTCGCAAGCCACACCGTTCCGGGCAGGCTGCCGCCCACGGGCGCGTGCAGCGTGAAGTGCTCGTCGGACCAGAGCGTGTCCGTGACCTCTCCGCCGCAGATCGCGCACGGTTCGCCGCCGGGCTCGCCGCGGCGCGGCGGCTCCGGGATGACGCGCTCGCCCGGCTGTCGGATGGTCAATGGCTCGGCATAGGGCAGGGTCATGGTCCTTGTGACTACCTCCTTGTGACTACGGGCGTGGGGGACGGTGGCGGATGCGGTCGCGAACGGTGTCGGCCCCTCCTTTCGTCAGCGGCGGGACGTGGCCGGCCGTGCGGCGCGCGATTTCGATGAATGGGCGCAGGCGTACGGACAGCTCGCTGCGGGTGGCGCGGAACGCTTTCAGCCGCTGCTCCTCGTTGCCCTGCACGGACGCCGGATCCTCCAGGTGCCAGTGCAGCGAGCTGTGCCGGCCCGGGAAGGCGGGGCACTCCTCGCGGGCCGAGTTCGACAGCGTGATGACGTAGTCGAGCGGCTCGGCCAGGACCTCGGCGACCGGCTTGGCCCGCGCCGCGCTCCAGTCGATGCCCAGCTCGGCCAGCGCGCGGACGGTGAGCGGGTGCACGGACTTCGGGCGCGTGCCGGCCGACAGCGGACGGAAGGCCGCGCCACCGAATCGCCCCAGCAGGGCCTCCGCCATCTGGCTCCGTGCCGAATTGCCGTTGCAGACGAACAGGACGCAGATAGGTCTGGCCTCGTCCGGCGAGGTGGAGCCCGCAGCGGCATCGATGGTCGTCTCCAGGTCGCCCAGCTCGATCTCCAGCCGCTCCAGCGCCTCGCGCTGGTCGGCGATCCGCCGCCGCTGCTCGTCCAGGGCGGAAATCAGCCCGGGGTCCAGCGTTCCGCCGCCCAGGCAGCGCTCCGCCAGCACGCCCGCCTCGGCCGGCGACATTCCCAGCCGCCGCAGGGTGAGGACCAACTTCAGCCGGGATAGGTCGGCATCGGTGTAGACGCGGTAGCCATTCGGGCCGCGCGGCGCCGCCGGCAGGATCCCGGCGGCCTCGTACCAGCGCACGCCGGAGGCGGAGATGCCCGCTCGCCTGGCCATGGCCGAGATGTTCACGGCCGCAGCCTAAACCCTACAGTTGCTGCAAGGTCAAGCCCTCCGAGCCGATGTCGTGGCGGCGCTAGAATCGGGCCATGTCCACCGAGGTCGCCGCACCGACCGTTCCGATCTTCCTGGCCGGCGAGTTCGTCGAGGCCGGCACGCCGTTGGAGGTGCGCGACCCATCGACGGGGGAGCTGGTGGCCACGACCTGGCAGGCGGGGCCCGACGAGCTGGAGCGCGCCACCGCCGCCGCGGTGGACGCGTTCGCGAAGACGCGCCGGCTGGCGAGCTACGAGCGCCGGGACGCGCTCTCCCACGTGGCCGACTGCATCGCCCGCGACGCCGACGAGCTTGCCGAGCTGCTGACCCGCGAATCAGGCAAGCCGATCAAGGACGCGCGCGGCGAGGTCGCGCGCGGCGCGATCACCTTCCGCACGGCGGCCGAGGAGGCGCTGCGGATCAACGGGGAGTGGCTGCCGTTCGACTGGACCGCCGCCAACCGCGGGCGGAGCGGCATCGTGCGCCGCTATCCCATCGGCCCGGTGGCCGGTATCAGCCCATTCAATTTCCCTTTGAACCTGGCCGCCCACAAGGTGGCGCCAGCCATCGCCGCCGGCTGCAGCATCGTGCTCAAGCCGCCATCCAAGGACCCGCTGGTCATGCTCCGCGTCGCTGAGTACCTGGCGGAGACCGACCTTCCGGCCGGGGCCGTCAGCGTGCTGCCCATGGATCGGCCCACCGGCGACGCCCTGGTCAGCGACGACCGCTACAAGCTCCTGTCCTTCACCGGGTCCCCGAGCGTCGGCTGGAAGATGAAGGGGGACGCCGGCAAGAAGAAGGTCGTGCTGGAGCTGGGCGGCAACGCCGGCGCGATCGTGGACGAGACCGCAGACCTGGACTGGGCAGTCAGCCGCCTGGTGTTCGGTTCGTTCGCCTACGCAGGCCAGGTGTGCATCAGCGTGCAGCGCATCTACGTCGTGGCCTCGATATTCGACCAGTTCGCCGCGCGCTTCGTCGACAAGGTGCGGGCGTTGCACGTCGGCAGCCCACTCGACCCGGCCACCGACCTGGGGCCGATGGTGGACGAGAAGGCAGTGCGCCGCACGCACGAATGGGTGCAGGAGGCGCTGCAGATGGGCGCCCGCGCGCTCGTCGGCGGGGAGCCCGACGGACTGTTCTACCCCGCCACCGTGCTGGTGGACGTGCCGAAGAGCGCGCGGGTCTGTGGCGAAGAGGTCTTCGCCCCGGTGGTGAACCTCTTCAGCGTCCCGGACTACGCCACGGCGCTGCGGGAGATCAACGACTCCCAGTTCGGGCTGCAGTGCGGCGTCTTCACCAACGACATGGAGCGCACGCTGGCCGCGCACGACGAGCTGGAGGTGGGCGGCATCATCGTCAACGACGTCCCCACCTGGCGCGTGGACCAGATGCCATATGGCGGGGTCAAGGACTCGGGCCTCGGCCGCGAGGGGCTGCGCTACTCGATCGAGGACATGACCGAGCCCCGGCTGCTGGCCTTCGTACGTCCGCTGTAGGTTCGTCCTTGCCTGAGCCGATGACCGACGCCGCCCCGGCGCCGCCCGAGGGCCCCCGCATCCGCTGGGCGCGCATCCTGCGTGGGCAGGAGCTGCGCGACGGCGAGCTGCTGCCGATCCAGATCGACGGAACGCCGGTCGTGCTGGTGCGCCACGCCGGCGAGTTCTTCGCCGTCCAGAACAACTGCAGCCACCAGGACTTCCCACTGTCGGAGGCCGGCTTCGACCCGCGTGACGAGGTGCTGGTCTGCGCGTGGCATGGCGGCTGCTTCGACATCCGCAGCGGCGAGGCCGTCGTGCCGCCCGCCACCGAGCCCGTGGAGACCCATCCGGTGCGCGTCAGTGCGGACGGGTGGGTAGAGATCGGGCTGACCGGCAGCCTCGCACCGTCCAGCCGCTGACGTGTCGATCGAGGCGCTTCCCTTCGTCAACTGGATCTTCTGGACCGCGCTCAGCGCCGGCTCGCTGCTGGTGGTGGGCCTGAGCGAGCTGCTGGGGGGCACGACCCGCGGCTACCGGCTGTTCATGGCCTGGGTGCTCGTACTGTTCGCGGGGATCCTGCTGCTGTCGGAGATGAACCTGGCCGCCGGCAGCGCGGTCGATTCCACGTCGGCGCCGCGCCGCGCGCTGGTCGTGGTCTTCGCCGCGGTCTCGGTGGCCTACCTGGCCGCCTCCATCCTTCGTCTGCCGCGCAGCGGGATCGCGGTGCTGGGCGGTGCGATCGGCATGCTGGCGCTGGCCACCCTGGCCGCGGCGGGCGCGACGTTCAGCCCGATGCTCTTCAGCGTCCAGCTGATCCTCGCCGCCCTGGCGCTGGGCTCCGTCAACGCCGCGATGCTGCTTGGCCACTGGTACCTCGTCACGCCGAAGCTCTCCGCCGCGCCACTGCGCCGGATGATGTGGCTGCTGCTCGCCGCGCTGGCAGCGCAGGGCGTCGCGTTCCTGGTCTCTGTCCTCACCGTAAGCCCGGAGCCGCTCGGCGGACCACTCGGGCCGCTGACCTGGCTGCGGCTGGCAGTCGGCATCGTGCTGCCCATCGGCATCACGGTGCTGGCCATGCTGGCCAGCCGTGCTGCGTCGCTGCAGGCCAGCACCGGGCTGCTGTACATAGGCCTCGCCTTCGTCATCGCCGGTTCCATCGCCGGCGCCAGCATCACCTACCTCACCGGCGTACCGGTGTAGCGCCGATGCAGGTCATGCTGCGCACGTTTGCCATGCTGCGCGAGCTCTCAGCCGATCGGCTCCTTGTCGACCTGCCGGACGGCGCGAGGGTGGCCGATGCGTGGGCAGCACTCGCGTCGCGCCACCCGGCCGTCGAGCCGCATCGGCCGTACGTGCGCGGCGCGCGGAATGGCAGCTACGCAGGCTGGGAGACGACGCTGGCCGACGGTGACGAGGTCGCATTCCTGCCGCCGGTCAGCGGCGGTGCCGCCGAGCCGCAAGTGGCCATCGGCCCCCAGCCGATCGACGTGGCCGCCCTGGAGGCATCGGTCGCCGACCGCGGCCACGGTGCAGTGGTGACCTTCGTCGGCCGCGCCCGCGACCACGCTGATGACGGGCGGACCGTGCTCGAGCTTGACTACGAGGCCTATCCGAAGATGGCGGCCGCCGTCCTGGTCGAGATCGCGGGCGAGGCCGCGGCCCGATGGGGCGCGACGGTGGCGGTGGTCCACCGCACCGGGCTGGTGCCCATCGGGGAGGCGGCCGTGGCGATCGTGACCGCCACGGCCCACCGCGCGGAGGCGTACGAGGCCAACCGCTTCGTGATCGAGTCCATCAAGGAGCGGCTGCCGATCTGGAAGCGCGAGCGCTTCAGCGACGGCAGCGAATGGAAGCGCCCCGGCGCCTAGCGCTCGGGCATCGGCTCCAGCTCGGCCAGCCAGGCGGCCGCCTCGGCCGGGCTGCGCAGGCGGATGGCGCGCAGCCGGGGATTGGCCGCCAGCCGCTGCGGATACTCGCGCCGGCGTCGCCGGTAGGTGCTGAGGATCCACCACAGCAGCCCCTCGCGGCCGAGCACGTTGGCGAGCCGCTCACGATTGCCGGTTCCGGGCCATAGCTCTTCGCCGCTGCGAAGGCGGCGCTGGGTGCGGAGGGCGTAGCGCCACAGGATGGTCCGCAGCGGATAGTCCAGCCACACGATCGCCTCGGCCCGAGCCCAGACCAGGTCCCGCACCGCGGAGTAGTTGCCGTCCACCACCCAGGCGTCCGCCGCGATCGCCGCGCTGGTTCGCGCCCGGAATGCCTCTGGCGCCGCTGCCTGCCAGTTCGCCTCCCAGTTGAGCACGTCCAGCTCGATGCAGGGGAGCTCCAGCCTGCGGGCAAGCTCCCGTGCCAGGGTTGTCTTGCCGGACGAGCTCGTGCCGATCACGTTCACGCGGCGGTACGGAAATCGGCTCGCTGGCACGGGCGACCTCGAGCGGGCAGGGCGCGCCATTCTAGTAGTCGCGCAGCTGCCGCCGGAGGGACCGGCGGTTGGCGTAAGCCCCGCCCGCATGCACAATGAGCGGCTCATGCCGACACCCAAGCCCGGCCAGATCCGGTGCCCGACCTGCCACCGCCCGACGCCGATGGCCGCGTTCTGCACCCAGTGCGGGGCCGCCATCCCATCCAACGCCCAGGCGCGCCCCCGCGGCATGGACCGCCAGGAGCTCGACGCGCGGATCCGGCAGCGCCGTCCCGGAGACGGCAGGCTACGCCGCGGGACGCCAATGGATTCGGGCGATGCCCGGCCGACAGGCTACGTGCCGTTCGAGCCGGATCCCGAAGACGCCAGGGCGCTGCGCGAAGGGACCCAGCCGGAGCCTCGGGTCGACAACACGCCCGCCGATTTCCAGGACAGAACCTCCGAGGAGCCCGCCGCCGAGCCGGAGCTCACCTATGTCCCGCCAGCTCCCGATGACTGGGAGCCGCAGCCAACGTCTGCCGATGCCGCCGACGTCGACATGGATGAGGAGTACGCGGAGCCGGACGAGGAATATCCCTATGCCTGGGAGGCTGAGGATCGACGCCGCGGGGGCGGATTCCTGCCGATCATCGGCTTCCTCGTCCTGGCAGTCCTGGCGCTGGGTGTAGGCGCGGCGTTGGCCGGCATCTTCGGCGGCGGCGTTGCCGAGACGTCGTCCACTCCGACCCCCAGCAGCGCCGCCACGGTGAGCACGGCGTCGAGCGGCGCGTCACCGTCCGAGGGAGAGCCACAGGCCACCCCGGAGCCGACGGATGGTCCCGTCGCCTTCCCGGACGGCGCCACGATCACGGTGCAGCCATGTGCCACCGAGGCGATGTCATTCGACGGCTGCGGCGTCGACGGGTCCAGCATCACGCGGCGCACGATGTGGGTCTGGATCGGCTTCAAGGACGCCGCGGGAAGCGACACGTTCACGCTGGAGCTACGAAGCGACGATCAGACGCTGGACCAGCAGGACAAGGAGCTGGGCGCGGTCCTTGATTGCCCGGGCACCTGCAGCGGCTATCTGATCGGCGCCGTCTACCGCGACCTGGACCCCGGTGACTACCAGCTCGTGGTACGCCGCAACGACGACTTCGCGGACAGCGCCACCTTCACCGTAGGGAACTAGGCGCCGGCCTCCGAGTCCGACCACGACCGGCGGGGCGGTCCGCCGGCATCTCGCCGCCTGGCCGCGAGCGCGCTGAGCGCCTCCATCACGCAGCGATTGGCGGCTGCAGCGGTGATCTCGGCGACGTCATAGGCCGGCGCCACCTCGACCACGTCCATGCCGGCCAGCTCGACCGACAGGACGACCTGCCGGATCGCCCGCAGCAGCTCGCGGCTGAGCATGCCGCCCGGCTCCGGCGTGCCGGTGCCGGGCGCCATGCCAGGATCGATGACGTCGATGTCCACCGACAGGTACACGACCTCCGGCCCGTCGAGCGCCTCGGCGATCGCATCGGCCACCACCGCCTCCGCCCCGCGGGTCTCCATCTCGGTCATGAAATGGCTGCGCAGCCCGTTGGCGCGCATCCACTCCAGCGTTTCGGGCGGCGGCCAGTAGCCGCGCAGCCCCACCTGCACGAAGTTGCGGCCGGCCACCGCGCCGGACTCGATGAGCCGCCGCATCGGCGTTCCGTGGGAGCGCAGCGCGCCCCAGGTCGTGGCCGCTGTGTCGGCATGCGCGTCGAAGTGCACGATGCCCATGCTGCGCGGCGCGACGTGCTCGGCCACGGCGCTGGCCGCCGGCAGTGTGATGGAATGATCGCCGCCCAGGACGATGGGGATGGCACCGCCAGCCATCACGGCCGCCACCTTGCGGCGGATGACCTCGTGCGCCCGCTCGGGATTGGCGGGCACCACCGGCGCGTCGCCGGCGTCGACCACGTCCAGCCATTCGAAGGGCTGGATGCCAAGCTGCAGCGAGTTCAGCGATCCGGAGTGGTACGTCGCGGCGCGGATGGCGTTGGGTCCGAAGCGGGCGCCTGGCCGGTGGCTGGTGCCCTCGTCATAGGGCGCCCCCACGATCGCCGCGTCCGGCCGTCGCGCGGCCAGGGCGGCGTCATCCAGCACCGGCAGCTTCTGGAAGGCCGGCAGCCCGACATAGGCGGGCAGGTCGTAGGGCAGGAACTCGGTGTAGGGGTCGGCGCCGACCGGCGGATTCTCGTCGTTGGTGCCGCGCTGCCGGCGAATGTCGTCTGGCATCGGTCTCCGGGCGGGGCCCACGGGCCCGCCTCCAGGGAGCGAGCGCCGTCGCGGCGCGGAGCTGGCCCGCTCAGCCGAAGCGGGGCCGATCCTAGCAGACCCGGCACCAGCTTCCGAGCATGTGGAATGCCCCTGCTACCATCGCGGCCGATGCCTCCGCCGCGCCGCCGGTACACGATCGAAGAGGCGAATGCGCTGATCCCGCAGGTGCGTGCCGTGATCCTGCAGCTGGCGGTCGAGCAGCGACGCCTGATGGACCTGCAGGCTGCCGTCCACCGCATGCACGAAGGCAATGGCGACCCCGATGCCGCCGGGCGCGTAGATCGGCTCGATGCCGAGTCGGCGCAGGTCGAGGAGGAGATGCAGAACCTGGTGGAAGTGCTCGCATCCATGGGGGTGCAGCTGCGCGACATCGGCATGGGCCTGGTGGACTTCCCGGCCGAGCGAGGGGGACGGGCCGTGTGGCTGTGCTGGCGCCTGGCAGATCCGTCGGTTGGCTTCTGGCACGGGACCGATGAGGGCTACGCGACACGCAAGCCGTGGTGAGCCGCTTCGTGGTGGTCGGCGACCTCTCGCTGGACATCGTCGTGGCGCAGTCAGGGCCACCGCGTGAAGGGTCTGACGTTCCCGCCGCCATTCGGGTTGGCCCGGGCGGCCAGGGCGCCAACGTGGCCGTGCGCCTGGCTCGCCAGGGCGCGGAGGTCGCGCTGGTGGCGCCGATGGCCGAAGACGCGGCCGGCCGGCTGCTGCGCGAGGCGCTGGACGCGGAAGGGCTCGAGCTGCGTCCGCTGCCCATCACGCGATCCACGGTCGTCATCGCCCTCCTGGATGCGAGTGGCGAACGGACGATGATCTCCGACCGCCAGACGCTCGACGCCACGGCCGTTGGCCCGATGCTGGCCGATGCCGGCTGGATCCATTGCTCCGGCTATGCGCTGCTCGACGACCTATCCGGCGACACGCTCGCGCGGGTCCTGGGTGAGCGCGCGGGCCGCGTGCGGCTGAGCGTCGCCGGCGGCTCCGTCCCGCCGGAGCGGTCGCGGGTCGAGCGGCTGCGGCTGCGCCTCGCGAACGCGAGGCCCGATCTCCTGCTTCTTTCTCGCGGCGAGGCGGAGTCCATGCTCGGTGCGCGGCCGGCCAGCGGCCTGGCGGCAGCCAGAGCGCTCCGCGAGCTGGCGCCGGTCCTCGTGGTGACCTCCGGAGCTGATGGATCCGCCGCGGTCAGCGGCGGCAGGGAGCTCCAGGTCGCCGCACCGGCGCTGTCGGGCGGCGCGCTGGACGCCACCGGCGCCGGCGACGCATACCTGGCCGGTGTCCTGATCGAGCTGGCGGAGGCCGGCGGGTGGCCACCGGCTGAAGGGCCGCTTCGCGCTGCCATGCAGCGGGGTAGCCTGCTCGGCGCGCAGGTCGCTCGCGTATTCGGCGCCCAGGGTCGTGTGATTGGAGAGGAGGGATCGTCATGAGCCTTCGCATCTCCGAAGAGGTCCGCGACGCGCTGGCGGGCGGTCGTGGGGTTGTCGCGCTGGAGACGAGCCTGGTCGCCCAGGGCCTGCCGCAGCCGCACAACCTGCAGACTGCCCTGGATGCCGAACGGGCGGTGCGGGACGCCGGCTCCGTGCCCGCCAGCACCGCAATCGACGGCGGCGACCTGGTGGTGGGCGCGTCGCGCTCGCTGCTCGAGCGCCTGGCCGACGTGAGCCGCCCCGTGGCCAAGGCCGGGTCGCGCGACCTGGGGCCGCTGCTCGCCGCTGGCGCCACTGCATCAACGACCGTGTCGGCCACCATGCGCATGGCCCACATGGCGGGCATCGCGCTGATGGCCACAGGCGGGATTGGCGGGGTGCATCGGGACGCGGCGACCAGCCATGACGTTTCCTCCGACATCGACGAGCTGGCCGCCACGCCGGTGGCTGTCGTCTGCTCCGGCGCGAAGTCGATCCTCGACATGCCGGCAACGTTCGAGCTGCTGGAGACGCGGCGAGTTCCGATCATCGGCATCGGCGTGGACGTCATGCCCGCCTTCTACGCCGCGTCCGCCGGGTTGCCGCTGTCGCATCGGGTCGACTCCGCAGAGGAGGCCGCGGCGGCCGTCTGGGCGCACCAGGCGCTGCACGGAGCCGGGGGCATGCTGCTGGTCCAGCCGGCGCCGGCCGACGTCGCGCTCGCCGGCGACGACGTGGAGGCCTGGATCGCGGAGGCCAATGCGCGCGCGGAGACGGAGGGGATTCGTGGCGCGGCGGTGACGCCATTCGTGCTGGCCCACGTGGCGGCCGCATCGGGCGGACGTGCAATGCGCGCGAACGTCGCCCTCATCGTCGCCAACGCGCGCATGGCCGCAAGGATCGCGGCCGAGCTTGCCCGCCGCGGAGGCAACTGAGGGCTGGACGCGGGGCGGTATGCTCACCGCCACCATGCGGATCTACGACGGGACGCCGCGCCAGGATTGGGAGGAGGTCCTTCGCGCGATCGGCGCCTTTGCCGACCGTGAGCACCTCAAGGAGCTCCTCCTCCTGGAGCTTGATGAGGGGTTCATCCTGCAGGGCCTCGGGCTGCCGGCGAGTAGCGCCGACCAGGATAGCTTCGGCGTGCTGGCCAAGCGGACCTACGAGCTGGTCGACGAGCAGATTGCCCAGCTCATGGACGAGGCGGCTGCGCACCGAACTGGCAGCGCGGCGCAGGTACCGCAGGCAGAGCTGACGAACTACTTCGAGCAGGCGCTGCGCGTGATCGGCGCCTGGGTCGACAACGCGAAGGCGCGGGACCTGTTCTTCTTCGAGCAGGACGGCTCGTTCGTGGTCCGCTGCTTGCATGCGACCGCAGGAGGCGCGGTCGGACACCAGCTCGCCGAGTTCACGAAAGACGAGATTCTGGCTATGATCGAGGCCGCACCAGCACAGCGCGGCGCGGCGACCGCGGCCGCCGAAGCTCCACCAGGGGAGGCCTCGCAATGAAGGCAGTCAAGGTTCTGTTCATCAGCATTGGCGCCCTGCTGGCGGCAATGATCGTCATCCCGCTCACCATCCTGGCCGGCCTGTTCGTGTGGCTGAAGCTCACCGAAGAGGCGGACGAGGAGGATCTGGAGATCGAGGACACGATCTAGCCCCGCAGGTCACCTTCCAAGGCCGATGCCGGCGCCCATGCGGGCGCCGGTTTTTCGTGTGGCTGCCTCAGCGCCCGATGGCGCGGCGGACCCGGCGCAGGATGCGGTCCGCCCACGTCGGCTCGCCGCCGCTCGCATCGGGATCCTCACGCTTGCCGGCATGATGCTGCCGGTAGAACTCCGCGTCCGCGTCCGCGTCCGCGTCCGCGCGCCGGCGCTCGCGCTCCTCCGACATGACGTAGTCGCGCAGCGGATCGTGATCGAAGCGGGCCATCCCGCGCTGATACTGCGAACTCGCGCGCGGCGGGTCAAGCGTTCAGCCCGTGGCGAGCGCCCATGCCGCGGTCCAGGCCACGGCCGCTACCAGGATCGCGTACCACAACGTCCGCTCTCGGAGGCTGCCGACCACGACGACGACCAACCCGGCGACGCCCAGCAGCAGGGAGATCAGGCCGGCGCCGCCGAGGAGCAGCGCGGCCGCAACGCCCAAGCCGCAACCCGCCAGGCAGGCGGCCGCCAGCAGCCGGGTCCCGCGCCGGCCCAGCAGCTGCCCCAGGCTCCGCGATCCGGTGGCCGCATCGGCATCGAAGTCGCGCAGCGTGTTGGCCAGATGCGCGGCAGCGGCGATGAGGCCGGCCAACGGCACGGCCGGCAGGACGCGCGCCACCTCCACGCCGATGCCGGTGGCGATCCACAGCGGCAGCAGCCCGAAGCTGACCAGGTAGGGGAGCGCGGAGAGCGGGGTTCGGGACAGCCACAGGTCATAGGCGACTGCGCTGGCAAGCGCCGCAAGGCCCAGCAGCAGCGGGACCGCGCCCAGCGGCAGGGACGCAGCGACCTGCAGCAGCCCGCCAGCGGCAGCCACTCCGACGGCCGCCGGCCGCGAGATGAGGCCCGCCGGAAGCGGCTTCTCGCCGCGCCCCGACACGGCATCGCGAGGCTGGTCGGCGAGGTCATTGACGGCGCCCGTCGTGATCTGAGAGCCCGCGACCGCCGCGGCGGTGAGCAGCAGCCTCCAGCCGGGTGACGATCCGGCCTGGCCGAGCAGGATGGCTCCCAGGACGCCGGACAGCAGCGTGACGGCAAGCGCCGGGGCCGGATGGATGAGGCGGAGCGCGGCGGGCATGCGCGAAGAATGCCGATTGGCATGCGCCCTGCATAGCCATGCGGGCATGACCACCGAACGAGAATTCGCCCGATCGCGCGAGGGACGGCTGCGTCACGTGATCTCCGTCATGCGCCAGCGCCTGCACGACCAGCGAGAGCTGCTGCTCGCTCCGCGCCTGGAGCTGGTGCCCGTGCGGCACGCCACGCGCTCGCATGCCCGCCTGGAGGCCATGCGCCGACAGCTGCGGTAGGCATCATCTGACTGGCTCCGGGGCGCATCGGCTCTGATAGAATCGGAAAAACCCCGGAGGAATCACAAACCGATGCCGAAGTATGTCTTCGTCACGGGCGGCGTCACCAGCTCGCTCGGCAAAGGCATCACCGCCGCCTCCATCGGGCGGATCCTCAAGGCCCGCGGCATCCCGGTCTCCATCCTCAAGCTCGACCCCTACATCAACATCGATCCCGGCACCATGTCGCCGTACCAGCACGGCGAGGTGTTCGTCACCGATGACGGAGCGGAGACCGATCTCGACCTCGGCCACTACGAGCGCTTCATCGACGAGAACCTGTCGCAGGCCTCGAACGTCACAACCGGCCGCATCTACCAGAGCGTCATCGCCAAGGAACGCCGCGGCGACTACCTGGGCGGCACCGTGCAGGTCATCCCGCACATCACCAATGAGATCAAGGAGCGCATCGCGCGCGTGGCGCGGGAGGGGACCGGCAGCGTCGCCAGCAACGGCCTGGCGGCCCACGGCGTGGTCATCGTGGAAGTCGGCGGGACGGTGGGCGACATCGAGTCGCTGCCATTCCTGGAGGCCATCCGCCAGATGCGCAAGGACGTCGGCCGGCGCAACGTGCTCTACGTCCACGTCACCTGGCTGCCGCAGATCGGCGCCACCGGCGAGCTGAAGACGAAGCCGACCCAGCACAGCGTCAGCACGCTGCGCGGCATCGGCATCCAGCCGGACGTGATCGTGCTGCGTAGTGACGAGCCCATTGAGGACGAGATCCTGGACAAGCTCTCGCTCTTCACCGACGTCGACATGCATGCGGTCATACCGCTGCGAACGGCGCGCAGCATCTACGAGGTGCCACTGCTGCTGGAGCGCGCGGGCCTGGGCAAGCTCATCACCCGCGAGCTGGAGATTCCCGCCTCGGAGCCCGATCTCGCGGACTGGCAGGAGCTGGTCGGCCGCATCCGCGCCACGCGGCCGGAGCTGGAGATCGCCATTGTCGGCAAGTACACCGAGCTGCCGGATGCTTACATCAGCGTCACCGAAGCGCTCAAGCACGCCGCCCTGCACCATCGGGTCGAGGTCAAGGTGCGCTGGGTCCGCTCGGAGCAGCTGGAGCGCATGGAGCCAGAGCAGGTGGCCCACGAGCTGGACGGCGTCGCCGGCGTGCTCGTTCCCGGCGGCTTCGGCTACCGCGGGGTCGAGGGCAAGGTGCGCGCCATCAAGTGGGCGCGCGAGCAGAAGGTCCCATACCTGGGGTTGTGCCTTGGGCTGCAGTGCGCCGTGATCGAGTTCGCCAGGATGGCGCTCGACAACCCGGACGCCAACTCGTCCGAGTTCAACGTGTTCACCGAGCATCCGGTGATCGACCTCATGCCCGACCAGACCGATGTCACCGACAAGGGCGGCACCATGCGCCTGGGTCTCTATCCCGCGCGGCTGGAGGAAGGCTCGAAGGTGCGCGCCGCCTATGACAGCGAGATCGCCTACGAGCGCCACCGCCACCGGTTCGAGGTGAATAACGCCTACCGCGACCGCCTGGGCGAGAAGGGGATGTGGTTCAGCGGCGTCTCGCCGGACGGGCGGCTGGTCGAATACATCGAGCTGCGGGACCATCCCTGGTTCATTGCCACCCAGGCACACCCAGAGCTGAAGAGCCGCCCGAACCGCCCGCATCCACTGTTCCGCGATTTCGTCGGAGCGGCCGCCGCGTTGGCGGGGCTGCAGACGGAGCCGGCGGCGTTCGAGGCCGATGCCAGCGCGGCCGTGACCTCCACCCGCCAGGCCCGGGCTGAGCCGGCCACGGTCGAGACGGCAGCGGCCGAAAGCGGCGGCTAGCCGCATGGCGACCCGCTCCCCGGCGCGGCGATCCCCGCGCGTCGCGCCACGCTTCGACCGCGCGAAGTACGAGGGCGGCGTGGAGACGTTCCTGGCCGAGCTGGGAGAGATGCGGTTCGCTGCGCTGTCCGGCCAGGAGCCGGCGCGCGACACCGCGGCCATCTATGCGCGCCATGCCGCGCTCTTCGACGAGGGACAGCTCAGCGCCCTGCGCGCCGCGGCGGATGGCGAGGACGATGACGCGCGCCGCGCCCGAGCATTACTCGCCTTCGGCAGCGAGGGACACCTGGAGAAGGGGGTCGCGCCGCTGAGCGATGAGATCGCGGCAGCCGAGGCGCAGGCATCGATCATCTGGCGCGGAGAGCGAATTCCGTATCGCGCTGCCGCCATTCGCGCCGCCCAGCTCAGCAACCGCGGCGAGCGCAACGGCCTGATGGCAAGCTACCTGGAGGCGGTG
>DATAOD010000010.1:0-45070 GCA_036265975.1 Candidatus Limnocylindria bacterium | reverse complement strand
GAACGGCGACGCGATGCCGGTGGCATCCACGCCATCGGTCCGCACGCTGACCCGGGTGCTGGATGGGCCGATCTCGCGCAGCAGCAGGGTCACCCTCGCATCCTTGGCGCGCGCCAGGAACTCGGCCAGCCCGTCCGCGTCGTGCTGCTGGGTGCCCGTCTGGTCGAGCATCTCCTGGGTGAGGGTCGCGTACACGATGCGTCCGCCGGCGCGCTCGCCGGCGCCGGCCAGCATGCGACCCCACAGCGCCATGGTCGGGAACGGCAGCTCCATCAGGACAGTGCGGTGGATATCGGCGATCGAGGCGCCCGCCTCGACCAGCTGCGCCGCGAGCCGCAGCGTTCGGGGAGAGGTTGAGGGGTCGGAGAAGCCCTGCGAGTCGCGCACGATGCCGGTCAGCAGCGCGGTGGCCAGCGGCGCGTCCAAGGGCACGCCAAGCTCCGCCACCAGCTCGGCCAGCACCTGGCAGGTCGCCGCGGCGGTGGGGTCCACCAGGTTGACGTCGCCGAAGCCGTCGTTGCTGACGTGGTGGTCGACGTTCAGCACCCTCGCGCGCCGGAACCAGTCCGCCTGGTCGGTGGCGATGCGCCCCACGCGCTCCAGGGTGGCCGCGTCGCAGATCACCGCCAGGTCCGGCTCCAGCTCCGGCGCGCGTCGGGAGTCCGCGATGCCCTCCAGGAAGTCGAACATCGGCGCCGGCCGGTCAGCGCTCACGATCTCCGCTGCCTTGCCGAGGCGCTGGGCGACCAGGGCGACCGCCGCCGCACCGCCGATCGTGTCGGCGTCGGGCGTCTGATGGCAGATCGCGGTGATCCGCTCCGCGCTGCGGATCGCGTCGGCAGCCGCGGCCAGCGCGGCGGCCCGGTCGGTGAAGGCCAAGGGCATGCTCCGTGGGGCTCGAACCGAAGTGAACTGGCGCCGGATGGGCGCCGGCCACGATTCTAGCCGTCGAACGCGCTAGAATTGGGCCTCCCGCTATTTTTGCGAACCCTGCGCCGCCCCTCGCCTCGCCGGCCGCGGCGCTGCCCACGAAGGAGATCCGTTTGACTTCCCCGGCATCCACCTGCCCGCCCCACGGCGGCACGCTCATCAACCGCAGCCTGGAGGGCGCCGAGCGCGACGCCGCCCTGGACCGTGCCGAGTCCCTGCCGTCGATCACCGTTGGCAGCGTCGCCGCCTCCGACCTGGAGCTCATCGGCAACGGGGCATTCAGCCCGCTGACGGGCTTCATGGGCGAGGCCGACTATCGCAGCGTGGTCGACCACATCCGTCTGGCCAACGGCCTGCCGTGGTCCATCCCGGTCACCCTGGCGGTCAGCCGCGAAGAGGCGGACCGGCTGGACATCGGCTCAGCGGTGGCCCTGCGTGACGAGGACGGCCGCGTGCTCGCGGTCCTGGACCTGGCGGAGAAATACACCCGGGACGCCCAGCACGAGGCGCAGCAGGTCTTCCGCACGACCGAGGACGCGCACCCGGGCGTGGCCCGCATCTACGCCGGTGGCGAGGTCTACCTGGGTGGCGAGGTGGCGGTCCTGAATGGCCCGGCCAACCCGCCCTTCGCCGAGTACCGCCGCACGCCAGCCCAGACGCGGGCCGTCTTCGCCGAGAGGGGATGGCGCCGGGTGGTGGGCTTCCAGACGCGCAACCCGATCCACCGGGCCCATGAATACCTGACCAAGGTGGCGCTGGAGGTGGTGGACGGACTGATGATCCATCCGCTGGTCGGCGACACGAAGTCGGACGATATCCCCGCCGACGTGCGGATGCGCGCCTACCGGACGCTGCTGGCCGACTACTACCCGGCAGACCGCACGCTGCTATCCGTCTACCCCGCCGCCATGCGCTACGGCGGCCCGCGCGAGGCGATCTTCCACGCCATCGCCCGCAAGAACTACGGTTGCACCCACTTCATCGTCGGGCGGGACCACGCCGGCGTCGGCAGCTACTACGGCACCTATGACGCCCAGAAGATCTTCGATGAGTTCGGAGCCGATGAGCTGGGCATCACGCCGCTCTTCTTCGAGCACACGTTCTGGTGCAGCGCATGCGAGGGTATGGCGTCCCTCAAGACGTGCCCGCATGGCGACGACGCGCACCTGATCCTGTCGGGCACGAAGGTTCGCGAGATGCTCGCCTCCGGCGAGATGCCGCCCCAGGAGTTCAGCCGCCCCGAGGTGGCGCAGATCCTGATCGAGGCGTACCGCACGCCCGCCGCCACACACTGACCCAACCCTCATAGCGAAGGATCCATGACACAGCCGAATCTGACCACCACCACCGACCGCCACGGCCAGACCATCCACCTGGGTGGCGGCGCCGGGACGCTCCACGATCGCGAGAGCACCGGCTTCACGATCTGGTTCACGGGCCTGTCGGGCTCCGGCAAGAGCACGATCGCGCACCTGCTGGAGACCGAGCTGCGCAACCGCGGCCACAAGGTCGAGGTGCTCGATGGCGACGTGGTGCGCACTAACCTGTCCAAGGGCCTTGGCTTCTCCAAGGAGGACCGAGACACGAACATCCTGCGCATCGGCTGGGTGTGCGAGGTCCTGTCCCGCAATGACGTGGTGGCGATAGGGGCGGCGATCAGCCCGTACCGCGACATCCGCGACCAGGTGCGCGCCAACATCGGCCGCTTCGTGGAGGTCTACGTCACCGCCCCGCTGGACACCCTGGCGGACCGCGACCCGAAGGGCCTCTACAAGAAGGCGATGGCTGGCGAGATCAAGGGCTTCACCGGGGTGGACGACCCGTACGAGGAGCCGCTCAACCCAGAGGTCGTCTGCCATTCCGACGGCAGCGAGACACCGGAGCAGTCGGCGGCCAAGGTGCTCGCCAAGCTGGAGGAGCTCAGCTACAGCTCACCGGCTGCCTAGGCAGGCGCCACCGCTGGTGACCGCCTGATGGAGCTGGGCGCCTGGGTCACCCTGGCGGTGCTGGCCGTCCTGGTGGCGGTTCTCTTCACCGAGAAGGCAGCGCCCGCGCCGGCAGTGCTCAGCGCGACCCTCCTGCTGATGCTGGCCGGCATCGTCACGCCCGAGCAGGCGTTCGCCGGCTTCAGCAACGAGGCGCCGATCATCATCGCCAGCCTGCTGATCGTGGCGCGCGCGGTCGACGTGGCGGGGATCATGCAGCCGATCGTGGCGCTCCTCTTCCGAGGAGCCGCCTCGTCCACCGGCATCCTGGCCCGCCTCCTCTTCCCGCTGGCCGGCATCAGCGCCTTCGTGAATAACACGACCCTGGTGGCCATGACCATCCCGGCCGTGGTCGACATCTCGGCACGCCGCAACCTTCCGGCCTCACGCTTCCTGATGGGCGTCAGCTACGCGGCCATCCTGGGCGGGGTGGTGACCGCCATCGGGACCTCCACCAACCTCACCGTGTCTGGTCTGCTGACCGATGCCGGCATGCGCCCGCTGGGACTCTTCGAGCCCACCCTGGTTGGCTTGCCGCTGGCGGTGGTGGGCGTGGCGGCCGTGGTCCTCCTGTCGCCTCGGGTCCTGCCAGATCGGAGCCCCGTGGGATCGCTGGCCGAAAACGGCCGCGACTTCACGGTCAGCATGCGCGTGGAGCCAGGTGGCGACGCCGATGGCGTGGCCGTATCCGAGGCCGGGCTGCGACGGCTGCAGGGCGTGTTCCTGGTCGAGATCCAGCGCGACGGTCGCTCCATCGCCCCCGTGGCGCCGGACGAGCGCCTGGAGGGCGGCGACCTGCTGACATTCGTCGGCCGCGTGGACAACATCGTGGACCTGCAGCGGGTGCGGGGGCTGGCCTCCACCGAGGCGCGCCAGATCGGCAGCCTGGCGGGGAGCGTGCACGCCTTCTACGAGCTGGTGGTCGGTGCCGGCGGCGACCTGGTGGGCCAAACGCTGAAGCAGGTCGACTTCCGGGCGCGCTATGACGCGGCGGTGATCGCCATCCATCGAGCCGGATATCGGGTCAACGCCAAGCTGGGCGACGTCTCGCTGCGCGTCGGCGACACGCTGCTGGTGCTGGCCGACCCCGAATTCCGCACCCGCTGGCGCGACCGCCCGGACTTCCTGGTCATCGCGCCGCTGTCGGGCATCTCGCCGCGACAGCCGCGTCGCGCCTGGCTCGTGGCGGCCGTCGGCATCGGCTTTGTGCTGGCCACCGGCTCAGGCGTGGTGCCCATCCTCCACGCGTCGGTGGCGGCGGCCATGATCGTGGTCGCCACCGGCGTCCTCACCATCCGCCAGGCCCGCGACGCCGTGGACCTGCAGATCGTCGTGCTCATCGCCGCGGCCTTCGGCCTGGGGGCGGCTGTCTCGGCAAGCGGGCTGGCACAGGCGGTGGCCGGCGGCCTGGTGAACGCGATGTCGCCGCTGGGCGACGTCGGCACCCTGGCGGCCATCATGGTGGCGACCATCGTGCTGACCGAGCTCGTCTCGCACAACGCCGCCGCCGCGCTGATGTTCCCCATTGGGGTCGCGGCGGCCGCGACCATCGGCGCCGATCCACGGCCGTTCGTGATCGCGATCATGATGGGCGCCAGCCTCTCCTTCCTGACGCCGCTGGGCTACCAGACCAACCTGATGGTGTACGGGCTGGGCGGCTATCGGTTCAGCGACTTCTCGCGCGTCGGGGTCCCGCTGAACGTGGTCACCATCGGCCTCAGCCTGGTCCTGATCCCGCTGGTCTTCCCCTTCCGCTGAGGTGCCACGCCCGGGCGGGCCATCAGTGGCAGGCGGCCGAGCCGGAATCGGTGAAGCTGTCGCCGGCAACCGGCACGAATTGCCAGTCGTAGGAACCGGGGTGCAGGCTGAGCTTCAGGACGCCGAACGCGCTGTCGCTGGAGACCTCGCTGTTCGGCTTCCGGGCACGGAGCGAGCGCTGCTCGGCCCCACCGGTGCCCACGACGAACTCCCGGATGCCGTTCGTCGGATCGGCGTTGCCCGAGTAGTCCTGCGGCGCGAAGCGCTCGTAGTCGTGGTCGTGGCCGTTGAGGATCACATCGGCCCCGGCGTTGTAGAGGGTGACCCACAGGCCGCGCACCTGGGTCTGGTTGCCGTGATAGCCGGAGCTGAAGCGGGGGTGATGCCAGATGGCAAGCACGCAGTCGCGGGGATGCGCGGCAAGGTCTGCCGCCAGCCAGCGCTGCTGCCTGGACCCCATGTAGCACCCGCCGACCTCGCTGCAGTTCGAGTTCAGCACGTAGATCCGCCACGTTCCGCGGTCGTAGCGGTACCAGCCCCTGCTCGCGTCGCCCGCTCGCCAGCCGAAGTAGCCGAAGTACCCCGCGGCCCCGGCGGTCTCGTAGTCGTGGTTGCCCGGCGCCGGGCGAGTGCGGTGCAGGTGGCGGCCCCAGCTCGACGCATAGCAGTGGCGGAACTGCCACAGGGTGCCGCGCGTGTACGCGTTGTCGCCGGCGGTGAACACGGTGCCGCCGATCCCGTCCAGGAGCGTGGCTGTCGCCTGGTCCTGACTGGCGTCGCAGCGCGCGATGTCGCCGGCTCCCACCAGCACGGCCGTGGTCGAGCCAGCGGCCGCAGGCGCCGGCCCGATGAGGAGGCCCGCCGCCAGCAGCGCGGCCATTGCCGTTCGCAGGATCCGGCCCATTGGCCATAGCCTAGTGCGTCACGCCGCTAGACTCGGGACGTGGCCCGAATCCTCGTTGCCGAGCCGGTCGCCCAGGCCGGCGTCGACATCCTCCAGGGCGCCCACGACACCACCGTGCGCACGGGCCAGGCCCGCGATGCGCTCCTGCGGCAGCTTTCCGAGGGGGAAGGCTGGGACGCCCTGGTCGTGCGGTCCCAGACGCGCGTCGACGCCGAGCTGCTGGCCGCCGCCGCTCCCCGCCTGTCGGTGCTGGGCGTCGCCAGCGTCGGAACCGATCGCATCGACCTAGATGCGGCGACCCGTGCGGGGGTGATGGTGGTCAACGCCCCCACCGGCAACACCATCGCCGCGGCCGAGCACACGATGGCCCTGATACTGGCGCTGATGCGCCGCGTTCCGGCGGCGGACGCGTCGCTGCGCGCCGGCGAATGGGAGCGCGGTCGTTTCACCGGAAGCGAGCTGCGGCACAAGACGCTGGGCATCATCGGCCTGGGCAAGATCGGCAAGGCGGTCGCCCGACGCGCCGCCGGATTCGAGATGCGGGTGCTGGCCAACGACCCGTACCTGACCGAGGAGCAGGCTGCCGAGCATGGCGCGCGCCTGGTCGGGCTCCCTGAGCTGCTGCTGCGGGCGGACGTCATCACCGTCCACACCCCGCTGACCGCGCGAACGCGCGGGCTCATCGGCTCCGCGCAGATCGACGCCATGAAGCCCGGCGCGGTGGTCATGAACGTCGCGCGTGGCGGCATCGTGGACGAGACCGCGTTGGCCCTTGCACTGCGAGAGGGCCGGCTGGCCGGTGCCGCGGTGGACGTCTATTCCTCGGAGCCGATGGCTGCCGACAACCCGCTCCGCTCCGCCCCGAACACGGTGCTCACCCCGCACCTGGGAGCCTCCACCGCGGAGGCACAGGACCGCGTGGCGGTCGAGATGGCCGAGCAGCTGCTCGACGCGCTGGCGGGCGTCACCCCTCCCTACGCGGTCAATGCGCCATCGGTCGCGCCCGATGTCGTGCCGCGCCTGCGTCCCTATGTGGAGCTGGGGCGGCGCCTGGCGGTCCTGGCCCGCCAGCTCTCGCCGGCGGCCATCGACTGCCTCTCCCTGACCTATGCCGGCGAGATCGCCGCCTGGGACTGCGCGCCCATTCGCACCGCGGCCCTGGCCGGCATCCTCGAGGCAGTCACCGACCAGCGCGTGAACGCGGTCAATGCAGATCTGGTGGCGCGCGAGCGCGGCCTGACTGTTCGTGAAACCCGCACCGATGCCTCCGAGCCGTGGGCCTCGCTACTGACCCTGGACTCCGGTGAGGGTCCCGCTGCGCCCGGCTTTCTGCGGCTCGCGGGCTCCACCGCGCACGGTCGCCCGCACCTTGCCTCGCTCGACGGCTTCGAGGTCGACGCCGAGCTGGCCGGCCTGATGCTCATCACGCGCCACCAGGACCAGCCCGGGGTCGTCGGCGCAGTCGGGACCGCGCTCGCCAATGCGGGCATCAACATCTCGTCACTGGAGCTGTCGCGGCTCTCCGCCGCAGGCGAGGCGATGATGGTCGTCAGCGTGGACTCCGCGGTGCCCGATCCGGTCCTGGCGGAGCTTCGCGCCTCGCCGGGCATCCGCGATGCGCGGGTCGTCGCGCTGCCCGACTGAGCGATCGGCGGTCAGCCGCAACCGGCTACGCCATATGTTCCAGCGCCACCCGCCACACGCCGTCAGGCTCGCGACGCCAGACGATGATCCCCCGGACCGCGACATGCCGCGTTTCGGGTGCAATCCCACTGATCCACGACCCTTCGCACCACACCGCCGCGAGATCGCCGTGAACCTCGGTTCGCAGGGGACGGATCGAAACCTCGGAGAGGCGGCGCATGGAGCGCGCCATCGCCAGCAGTTCCTCGCGGCCCTGCGCCGCGTGCTCGCTGCCGGCGTCGAAGACGGCATCCTCCGTGTACTCGTAGACCCACGCGGTCGGATCCGGTGATTGCAGAGCGGCGGCGAGCCTTCGCTCTGCGTCGCGAATCGGTGTTTCGTCGGGTGCCGGTCGATCGGACCTGGTCATCGCCGTAGCGTGGCGGGGTCTGTCAACCCGTGCGCTCGAGAGCGGGTGGCTATCATCGGAGCCGATGAGCACTAAGCCCTTTGCCTCCAGCACGGACCTGGCCGAGAAGGAGGCCACGCTCGAGCAGCTTGCCGAGGGCGTCTACGCCTACACCGCGCAGGGCGACCCGAACGTGGGCTGCGTGATCGGGGCCGATGCGATCCTGGCCATCGAGGCGCGGGCCACGCCGTTCATGGCGCAACGCTGGATCGACGTGGTGCGGACCATCAGCGACCTTCCCTTCGGCGACCTGGTGCTGACCCACTACCACGCCGTGCGGGTGCTGGGCGCGGCCGCGTTCGACGCGCGTAGGATCGTGGCGACGCGCATGACGGCCGACCTTGTGGAGGAGCGGGGAGCGGAGGACTGGGCCAGCGAGCAGGGCCGCATGCCGCGGCTGTTCCAGGGAGCGGAGACGATCCCGGGACTGACGCGACCGACGGATACGTTCGACGAGCGCATGCAGGTCGACCTGGGCAACCGCATCGTGGAGCTGCGGTTCCTCGGTCGCGGCCATACCAGCGGCGACCTGGTGGTCTGGCTGCCGCAGGAGCGCATCTGCTTCGCGGGGGACCTGGTGGAGGCACAGGCGGCGCCGTACATGGGCGACGCGCACATCGGCGACTGGCGGAACACGACGCTCGACCACGTGGCAGCGCTGGGTGCCGAGCAGATGGTCGGTGGCCGCGGCCCCGTCGTGCGGGGAGCGGCCGTCCCACGGGCGATTGACGACACGCGTGGCTTCCTCTCCGCCGTTCTCGATGGCACACGCGAGGTGAAAGAGAACGGCGGCACGCCGCGGGACGCGTACCGCGCCACCCACGACGCGCTGGCGCCGCGCTACGGCACCTTCCCGATCTTCGAGCACACCATGCCGTTCAACGTGCAGCGCGCGTGGGACGAGCTGGACGGGATCGACCATCCACGCATCTGGACCGTGGAGCGCGACCGGGCCGTCTGGGACGAGCTGACCGCCTAGACCTATCATCGCGCCGATGCCTGCGCTGGATGCCCAGGTCGCAGTAGTGGGGGCGGGGCCGATCGGCATGACGCTGGCCGGCCGACTGGCGCAGCGCGGCCTGCGCGTCGTCCTGCTGGAGCAGAACCCCCGGCACACGGGCGAAGGTTCCAAAGCGCTCTGCATGCAGCGCGAGACGCTCGAGATCTGGGCGCGGCTCGGAATCGGCGAGCGGGTGGCTGACCGCGGCGTGCAGTGGCAGGTCGGCCGCACCTACTTCGGCGATCGAGAGCTGTTCAGCGTCCAGCTCCCGGGATCACAGCACGATCACTTCCCCGGCTTCGTGAACATCAACCAGACCGAGGTCGAGGAGATGCTGCTGGAGCGGCTGGGCGAGGTGCCGAACGTCCAGCTGCAGTGGAGCCATCGGCTCATCGGGCTGCGCCAGGATGGCGAAAGCGTCAGTCTGATCTGCGACACGCCGGACGGCGAGCGAGTCCTCCGGGTTGCGTACGCCATTGGGGCCGATGGTGCCCATTCATCGGTCCGGCACCTGCTGGGCATGGGATTTCCCGGCCACAGCCACGAGGACCTGTTCCTGATCTGCGACATCCGCGCGCGGCTGCCATTCCCGAACGAGCGCCACTTCCATTTCGACCCTCCCTGGAACCCCGGCCGGCAGGTCCTGGTCCATCCCCAGCCGGATGACACCTGGCGCATCGACTGGCAGGTTCCATCCGGGACCGATGTCGAGGCGGAGCGCGCCTCGGGCGCGCTCGATCGGCGCATCCGCCAGGTCGTGGGCCACATCGACTACGAGCTCGAGTGGGTGACCGCGTACCGCTTCCACCAGCGACTGGCGCCGGAGTTCCGGCTCGGCCGCGTCCTCCTGGCCGGCGATTCGGCCCATCTCATGTCCCCGTTCGGCGCCCGCGGCCTGAACTCGGGGGCAGCGGACGCCGAGAACCTGGCCTGGAAGCTGGACGCCGTGCTGTCCGGCGCAGCGCCCGAATCGTTGCTCGATTCCTACCAGGACGAGCGGCGCGCTGCGGCGGTCGAGAACCTCGCCATCACTGACGCGAGCATGCGGTTCATGGTCCCGCACGGCCCGCTGCAACGTCTGGCGCGCAACGGCATCCTGCGCGGCAGCATCCGCTCTGCATTCCTGCGCCGGCTGGTGAACTCCGGAAAGCTGTCCCAGCCGTTCACCTATGCCCGCTCGCCGGTCATCGCGCCGCCGCACGGCGACGATCGCCTGCCGTCCCACGGCGCCGTGGCCCCGGACGTCGCCTGCACGGTGCTGGGCGGAGAGGAGGGCGGCGTGCACCGCCTGCTGGACCTGGTCGGCGAGAAGTTCCTGCTCCTGCTTGTCTGCCGCAACGGGGCCGATCGTGCCGCAGCCGTGGCCGTTCGTGCGGCGAGCCTCAGCTGGCCGGTCGCGCCACGCATCGCGGCCGTTGGTCCCGACACGCCACTGCGGGGAGTGTCCGTCCTGCGTGACGAGACCGGCGATCTCGTGCGCCGCTACGCCCCGTCCGGCTCACGCGCGTGGCTGATTCGCCCGGATGGCCACCTTGCTGGCAGCGTCGCGCTTCCCGTTCGCGAGTCCGTTGACGAGCTGCCGGGCATCCAGGCGCTGGCGCTGGGCCAGCGACAGCCGCACTTCGCCGCGCCGTCCCGCGACCGCCGAGAGCGGGTCCGCGCCCTCATCCGCCAGCGCGCCCGACGCGCCGGCTGACCCGCGGGGCCCTCATCGGCTGGCACGAGTCCACATCGGGGACAGACTGTGGATAACTCGGCGTTTTTCCACAGAAGTCGTGGACAACCCCCTTGCGTGCACGCACCACCCCTGTCATCCTTCTCTCGTCCCGAAGGGGCAGCTGGCCGACTGGAGATCACATCAACGGTCGCCGCGGTTCCTTCGGGACGTTTCCATGCCCGCCGTTTCCGTGGCGGGCTTCCTGATTTTTTCGCCCCTTTCGCGCGCAGATCGAGGGCTGCGCGCGGTACGGACGAAATATCGGCGCACTTGGCGCTCGGGCAAGCCCCCTCGGCCAAGTCAGGCGCTCCGAGTGCCGAACTTTCGGCGCAGCCGAGCCCGAACAGCGGGACGGGCGGCGTTTGGGCCGAAATTTCGAGCGACAGCCGAGGTGCAGCGGCAGCGTCGTCCTAGAAGGCCCAGGCGCCCGTGGCGAAGCGGGACGCGAAGTAGATGAATCCCGCCAGCGAGAGTGCCGACACCGGCACCAGCGCCCACACCCGCCCCGTGGGCAACGCCAGCGCCACGAACAGCGGGAAGAGGGTCAGCGCATAGCGCGGCGTCGACAGCAGGAACGACGTCGACACGAAGAGCGCCAGGTTCCCGACCATCCAGGCGAACCACGATGGCCGGAAGCGGAACGCGGCGACGACGGTTCCCACGACGCCAATCCCCACGAACAGCAGCTCCATGAAGCCGTACATCAGCCGGTCGTCGGGGTTTTCGGAGCTGAACCAGCCGATGGCGCCGCTGATGGCATCCATCGGCGAGGCCAGGGACTTGAACCAGTGGTCGTGCTGCACTGCCAGGAACTGGAACGGCGTTCCGTACAGCACAAGGTTCAGCAGCAGGTAGACGCCGAAGCCCACCCCCACCAGCCCAATGGCCAGCCACTCCCAGCGGAAGCGCCGTTCGGCCGGCGGCGTCATGTACCACTGGGTGGCGGCCTCCACTGGCAGCGCCAGCAGCAGCACCAGCCCGTTGATCCGCGTCAGCGCCGCCAGCCCGCCCACGATGCCCGCCAGCCACCAGCGCTCGGTGCGCGCGGCCAGGAACGAGCCGATCACCAGCGCCATGAACAGCGCCTCGGTGTAGCCGATGTGCAGGAAGTAGGCGGTGGGAAAGATCAGCAGGAACCAGGTCGCGCGCAGTGCGACATCGGGCGATTCGTCGTGCTTGACCAGCCGATAGAACAGCGGCCCCAGCACCACGGACGCGGCCCCCGCCACGATGAACGCGCTCAGCACCGGCGCATGGAGCACGGCGTTGACCACGCCACCCAGCCACGGGAAGAGGGGATAGAAGACGATGTACAGCTCCAGCTCGCCGGGATACACCTGCTGGTAGCCGTAGGAGTTCGTCAGCGTGCCAGGATCATTGGCCTGGTAGCCGTAGACGATGAGGTCGGTGTAGTGCGGCGCATCCCATCGGTCCCAGAGGCCCATGCCCGGGAAGTCCACGTGGCCGCCGTGCACCCATTGCCAGGCGATGATGCCCAGCAGCAGCACGCCAACCTTGAAAGCCAGCGTGAGGCCGATGATCAGGCGTTCGTTCGAATCCAGCCGCATCTGGGTGGGCAGTGTAGGTGAGCCGATGCCGCCCGCCGGCCGGCTCGGCCCGGTGGCCGGTGAGCCCATCGGCTGCTAGACTCGGGCCTCCCTCGGTCGGGGCGTGGCGCAGCCTGGTAGCGCGCATCGTTCGGGACGATGAAGTCGGAGGTTCAAATCCTCTCGCCCCGACCAATCCAAACTCGCCGCGGTGTCTGCCGCCATGCTCGAGGCGACCGCCCGAATCGCGCCCCACGACCTCGATCGGCTGCGCCGTTCGTGCGCCAAGGTGCTCACGCCCGATGACGCCGGCTACGACGACGGACGCCGCCTCTGGAACGCCATGCATGACCGGCGGCCGGCGGTCATCGCCCGCCCCTCATCAGCTGAAGAGGTAGCCGCGGCAATCGTCTTCGCGCGCGATCACGGCCTGGAGATCACGGTCCGCTCCGGCGGCCACAGCGCGCTCGGCTTCGCAGGTGCGAACGGCGGGCTGTTGGTCGACATGTCCGCCATGCGCGGCGTGGAGGTCGACCCTCGCACGCGGACGGCGCGGGCGAACGGCGGGGCGCTGCTTGGCGAGCTGGACGTCGCAGCGCAGGCCCACGGGCTGGTCTGCCCGGTCGGCGTGGTGGGGCACACCGGCGTTGCCGGGCTGACGCTGGGTGGCGGGGTCGGGCGCCTGCAGCGGAACTTCGGCCTGACGATCGACAACCTGACCGCGGTCGAGCTGGTCACGGCCGACGGTCGGCAGGTCCGAGCCACGCAGGATGAAGAGCCCGAGCTGTTCTGGGGCCTGCGCGGCGCCGGCTGGAACTTCGGGATCGCAACGGCCTTCGAGTTCCGGCTCAATCCGTTCGGGCCCGATCTGCATCGCGGCGTCCTGACGTTTCCCGCGAACCAGGTGCATGAGCTGTGGGCGCGCTTTCGCGACTATGCGCTGAGCGCACCCGACAGCGTCTCATGCATCTTCGGGCTCAATCGGGCTGGACCGGACGCAGGCTTCGCGGATGCCGATGTCGGCAAGCCGATCGTGTTCTTCGCCTGGAACCACAGTGGCGTCGCGAAGAACGTCGAGCGTGACACGGCCGGCTTGCGTGCCGGCCTGCAACCGCTCACAGCGACCATCGACAGCACGCCGTACCTGGAGGTCCAGACCGCCCACGACCTGGTGTTCGCGTGGGGCACCCGGTCCTACATCAAGAGCCACAACGCCGATGGCATTCGGCCCGAGGCGCTCGACGAGCTGGTCACGCTGCTCGAGGAGCCCACTGAAGGGACGTTCTCGATCACCGTCCTGGGCGGTGCGATCGGCCGCGTCGCTGAGGACACGACGGCATTTCCGGGGCGCGCCGCGGCCTTCGACCTGAGCGCGGACGCGTCATGGACGGATGCGACCGACGACCAGGAGAACGTCGACTGGTGTCGCCGCGCGATGGCGGTCGTCGAGCCCGATCGGACCCTTGGCGGTTACCCGAATGGCAACAGTGACGCCGGGATCGAGGAGACGCGCCGCATCTACGGCGACGCTAAGCTCGCCCGGTTGGCGGAGCTCAAGCGCACCTGGGATCCGGGGAACGTCTTGCACGTGAATCCCAACGTGGAGCCCGCCTCCCGCTGACCAAGCTGCCGGGCCCTATTCCTCCACGGTCCCGAACGTTGCCCTTCCCGCAGGCCGGTAGGTCAGCAGCATCACGCCGGACGGCAGCGCACGTGACTCGACCAGCTCCATGTTGTGCGTCTGGCCCTCCTCCGGGAAGAGCCGCAGCCCGTCGCCCAGCAGCACCGGATGCAGCCGCAGGTTCAGCTCATCGACGAGGTCGTGGTCCAGCAGCCACCGCAGCAGCACGCCGCTGCCGTGGACCTGCAGCTCCCGTCCCGGCTGCGCCTTGAGATCGCGGATGGCCGCCTCAACGTCGCCGGAGATGACGTGGGTGTTCTGCCACGTCGGGTCCTTCAGCGTCGTCGAGGGCACGTACTTCGGCAGCACGTTGATTCCGTGGGACACCGCGTCGCCCGAGTCGTGGAGCGGCCAGTACGCCTCCCAGATCTCCCACGTCTTACGTCCGAGCAGGAGCGCATCGGCGCGCTCGAACCAGGAGAGGAGCCATGGCCACATCTCCTCGTCGGCATGAGCGGCGGTCCAGCCGCCGCGGTCGAATCCACCGCGTCGGTCCTCATCGGGCCCACCGGGGCCCTGGTAGACGCCGTCCAGCGTCAGCATCATCGAAGCCGTCAGCTTCATCTGTCACTCCCTGCAGCGTGGATTGACGATAGCCGATCCACGGGCCCTGGCCTGCGGCCCGATCCGCCGTGCCAGAATGGGTCATGGCCGTCCGCACAGTGATCGAGCATGGCCCCAAGGACAAGCGATCGGTCGCGTTCAGCGTGGACTGGCCGGGCTGGGCTCGCGGGGCCAAGACGGCAGACGTCGCGCTCGAGACGCTGGAGGCCTATCGGGCCCGATACCGTCCGGTGGCCGAGATCGCGGGCATGGCTGAAGAGTTCGCTGTCGCCGGACCGCTCGAGATCGTTGAAGAGAAGGTCGGCGCAGGCTCGACCGACTTCTGGGGCATCTCGTTCACGCCTTCCGCCCTGGAGCCGGAGCCGATGGACAACGCCATCCTGGAGCGTGGCATCACCCTGCTGCAGGCGGCCTGGGCCTTCTTCGACGACATCGCCGCGCGGGTGACCCCGGAGATGCGCCCCGGCCCCCGCGGCGGAGGTCGCAACCGCGATCAGATCATTCGGCACGTCATCCGCAACGAGAGCGAGGACTTCGCGCGCAAGGTGGGGATCCGGATACCCGAGGAAGGCGCCATGACGCCCGAGGGCCTGCGCCAGCATCGGCATGACTTCATCCAGGCCATGCGTGCCTACAACGCCGGCCAGGTGGAGAAGCGGATGCGCTCCTGGAACCTGCCCTTCGTCATCCGGCACTCGGCCTTCCACACGCTCGACCATGCGTGGGAGATGGAGGACAAGGACCTCTCCGAAGAGATCGGGGCCTGACGCGCGGCATCCTCTCTCGTCCGGGTGGCATGAACGTTTCGCGTCTCCCGAGGGCCATACATCACGAGCGGAAGGCCACTTCAGGCCGACCGGAGCGTTAGGTAGGGCAACCATGGACGAGGCTCTCGTCGTACGCGCACAAGGTGGCGATGCACAAGCCTTCGCCGCGCTTGCGGCATCGACGATCGATCGTCTGTATGCCATTGCGTACCGCATCCTGCGAGAGACAGAACTTGCGCGGGACGCGACGCAGGACGCCCTGCTGGAGGCCTGGCGCGACCTGCCGTCCCTCAGAGACCCAGCTCGTTGGGAGGCGTGGACGTACCGGCTGGTCGTCCATGCCTGCTACAACCAACGACGCTCTGATCGGCGCCTGTCAGCCGCGATCCAGTTCTTTCGCGTCGACCGCTCCTCGGTACCGGATACGGCACTCTCGGTTGCCGACCGGGACGAGCTGGAGCGCGGCTTTCGACGCCTGCCGGCCGAGCAGCGCGCCGTGATCGTGCTCCATCACTACCAGGGCCTGCCACTGACCGAGGTGGCGGATGTCCTGGGAATCCCCGCCGGGACCGCGCGGTCTCGGCTCCACTACGCGACGCGTCGGCTGCGCGCCGCGCTGACGGCGGACGCCACCCTGCCCGCAACCGGAGAGGAACGGACGGTATGAGCGTTCGCCAGTCCTTTGACCATCGTCTGAACGATTGGCTCGACGAGGGGCCGCAGGTCGCACCCTATGACCTGCTCCTCGCGGTGCTGGAGGAGCTTCCCTCCCACCACCAGGAGCGCCGCTGGCTCTTCGGCGGGAAGTGGAGGATTCCCATGAATGCATTCGCTCGACTCGGCCTGGTGGCTGCCGCGGTCATCGCCGCGGTCGTCGTCGGGGCGGTCGCCATCAGTGGCATGCGGTCAGGGCCGTCAATCGGGAACGAATCGACCCCAACTCCCTCCGCGTCCTCGACATTCACGTCAAGGCTGTATCCGTACTCCATCTCCGTCCCTGCGGGCTGGACGGCAACGTGGGCCGCGGCGCGCTGGGATGGCAGTGGGGCGCCGGATATCCAAGACCTGGTAAACGACAACTTCATCTCCTCCGGCACCATGGCAATGATCGTGGTGGCGGCTCCAACGAGAAAGGACCTGGCCACGTACACCGCCGATGGCATCGCGGCCACGTATGCGGTCCACAAGGACACGTGCCCGGCTGCACAGAATCCGGAGTCGGTGGAATCCATCACCGTCGGCGGCGAGCCGGCACGACTGGAGTCGATCAACTGCGGGATCCTTATCAACGTCGCGTACACGGTCCACGCCGGGCAGGGTTATCGCTTCACGTTCCGTGACCCCGCGGTCCACGCGGCGACGAACACGGCTGACAAGGCGACGTTCATGGCCCTGCTCGCGAGCGTCCAGTTCAAGTGAGCGCTGGATCAGCCTCACGCCGGTCTTCGAGGTAATGAAGGGCGGCCGCCCACAACGGGTGGCCGCCCTTCATGGCTCAAGCGTCTATGGGCCTCACTATCATTCGGTCATGCCGCGGTATGTGCCTGAAGACTCCATGAAGAGCCCGCGCTTCACCGGGCCTTCAACCTTTGCTCGGCTGCCGTATGTCCGGACGCTGGAGGACGTGGACCTGGCCATCGTGGGCGTCCCGTTCGACACGGGCGTGACGTATCGGGTCGGCGGGCGCTTCGGGCCGAACGCCGTCCGCGCCGCCAGCGTCATGCTGCGGCCCTACAACGCGAACCTTGACATCAAGCCGTTCGAGGTCCTGAGCTGCGTCGACTACGGCGACGTGGCCATCGTGCCGGGCTACACCGAGCGCAGCTACGCCGCCATCGAGCAGGAGGTCAGCCCCATCGTGGAAGCGGGCGTGGTGCCCCTGCTCATCGGCGGGGACCATGCCTGCACGCTGCCGCACCTGCGGGCCACGGGCAGCCGGGGACCGGTGGCAGTCATCGACTTCGACTCGCACACCGATGCCTGGGACAGCTACTTCGGCGAGAAGTACAACCATGGGACGTGGATGCGGCGCGCCATCGAGGAAGGGCTGGTGGATGTCGCCCACTCGATCGAGGTGGGCCTGCGCGGCTCCCTGTACGAGGCCGCGGACTGGACCGGGCTACGCGACGAGCTTGGGCTCGACTACCTCACCACAGAGGACGTCTTCGCCATAGGCCCGGAGGCGACCGCCCAGCGCATCCGCGAGCGGGTTGGGGACCGGCCGGCCTTCATCAGCTTCGACATCGACGTGGTGGATCCCGCCTACGCGCCGGGCACCGGCACGCCGGAGGCGGGCGGCCCATCGGCCCATGACCTGCTGGCCGTGCTGCGACGGCTGACCGGCATCGGCTTCGTGGGCTTCGACGTGGTCGAGGTCATCCCGGCCTACGATCCCGCCGGCCAGACCGCGACGCTCGCCGCCAACCTTGCCTACGAGATGCTCTCGCTGGTCGCCCTGAACCGCCGCTCCGCCACCTGACGCCATGGCCGAGGAGACTCCAGCCTGGAAGAACCCGACGCCTCCCGGCTTCAGCTGGCCCGCCGGTTACCGCGCCGCAGCCGTGTTCAGCTTCGACATGGACGCGGAGAGCCCCATCCTGTTCGAACATCCCGAGGCGGTCCGCTGGCTGGACGTCATGTCGCACCAGGCCTACGGCCCGCGGACCGGGGTCGCGCGGATTCTGCGCATCCTGGACCGCCAGCGGATCCGTGCCACGTTCTTCATTCCGGGCTACACCGCCGAGCACTGGCCCCAAGCCGCCCGAGCGGTGCGCGATGCGGGCCACGAGATCGGCCATCACGGCTACCTGCACGAGGGGGCGCACTCGGCACCGGACGCCGAAACCGAGGAACGGCGCCTCCTGCGCGGCCTGGAGGCATTGGACAACGTGCTGGGCGTGCGCCCGGTGGGCTATCGCGCGCCGATGTGGGAGCTGACCGATCGGCTGCCGCCCCTCCTGGCCCGCTACGGCTTCGTGTACGACTCGGGGCTCATGGACGCCGACCATCCGTACCTGCTTGCCACCGGCGAAGGCTCCGACCCAATCGTCGAGCTGCCCATCCACTGGAGCCTCGACGACTGGGAGCCGTACGCCTACCTGCCCGGGATCACCGGCACTGGGTTGATCGCAAGCCCCGCCGACCTGCTGGCCCGCTGGACGCTCGAGCTGGAGGCACTGGTCGACGAGGGAGGGCTCTTCGTGCTGACCAATCACCCGTTCGTCAGCGGGCGTGCTTCCCGCGCGGTCGCGCTGGAGGAGCTCATCAGCCGGGCGAAGGCCATCGACGGGCTGTGGATCGCATCGGCCCAGGAGGTGGCGCAGCACGTGGCGTCCCTGCCGCTTGCGCCCGTGGTCCATCGGCCTCATGAGGCCAGACCGGCCTAGGAGCCGATGAGCCCCGGCGGCGGTCACCACCGGGGCCCAGAGCGGCAACGGACGAATCGGCTCAGGCCGTTTGGCGTACGGAGCCCCTGGCGAGTATCCAGTACAGGCCGAACGACACGATGAACCCCACGACGTAGGCGACGTCGGCGTAATGGAGCGTCGGGGCGAACGCATTGATCGGCAGCCCTGTCCCGTCAGCGATCTCCTGCCCGAAGGTAGAAGTCCCGAAGGGAAGCGAAACGACGAAACCAACGACGAGGGCGAGCAGTCCCTGCCAGCCTGACGGCAGGCTTGCGTAGTCCGTCAGACCGGATACATCCGCGCGTCGGCCGCGGAGGAGCCAGTCAGCCAGCACCACGCCGATCCACGGCGTGACCCAATAGATGATGAACAGCAGGTAGCCTTCGAACTTGCCGACCAGATCACCCGAGTTCAGGTACAGCGTGAAGAAGAACCCTAGGATCGCGACCGCGATCGCCGAGTACACGCGCGGCACTTTGAGGCCTGCTGCCTGCAACGACAATGAGCCGGTGTAGTCGTTCATTGCATTGACAGCGACTGTTCCGATTGCGATAGCGATCATCGCCAGCGGAGCGAGGATGCTGCCGGAAAGGATGTTGTTGATGGTATCCACAGCCCCACTGGCTGCTGCCTTGTCAGCAACCAGGAGGCCCAGCACCTCGATCCAGCCGGCGGCCAGGGTCAATCCCAGGACTGTCCACCAAAAGACTCGTGACCGATCCGTGGTCGGCGGCAGATAGCGGCTGTAGTCCGAGGCATACAGGCCCCAAGCGACGACGAAACTGGCAGCGATGGAGGCGTACAGCACCAGAGCGCCGAGCTGGTCAAGCCCGGTGAAGCCATCCGTGCGAGCAAGGCCAGTCGACGCCTGACCCAGGATCGCAATAGTCACGACGACGAACATGGCACCCAGAACTATCGCCATGTACTTCTCGAAGGTGTGGATACCCTCGTAGCCGATGATGCCCAGCGCCCCCTGGCAGAGCACGATGATGATCAGCGAGACGACGAAGGGCAGGCCAGTCAGGATGCTGAGTGCAGCCGCGCCGAACACAGAGTTGATGCCGTCCCAGCCGATGCAGCTCAGCCAATTGAGCAGGCCTGGTACCACGATTGATTTTCCATAGGCGAGCCTCGAAAGAGGCATCTGCGCCATCCCAGTGGCCGGTCCCATGGTCGATAGCCAACCAACAAGCGCAGAACCCAGCAGGTTCCCGATGATGATGGCGATCAAGCCGCCGAGGAAGCCAACCTGCAGGAAATCGGCTGAGGCCAAGAGGCCGATGAAGAACGCCGCCGGCACCAGGTTCGGCGTGAACCACACCGTGAACACGCGACCGACCGAGCCATACCGAGCACCTTCCGGGATCGGCTCCATCCCGTGCCCTTCAACGGTGAAGTCCCCTTCGCGCGAGGGCATCTCCCCTGCGCGCATGGTCTCTGCGGTCATCCACTCCTCCTCGTGGTGCGCGGTTGCCAGCGTGGCCAGCTAGACCGGAACGCGTGCCGCGCGTGGCGCGGAGCTCGCGCTCGCGGCGTGCGCATATTGCTCCCGCGCACCGCCCATCCGCAACGATTTTTGTACCGACCAGCACAGCGTTCAGGCGCCGATCTATCGGGCAGAACGTCACCCGCGCCGGTCGCCACACGCGGTTTCGCCGATCTATCGGGCCAGGTGCCGCAGGATGCGACAGGAAACGGTCCGTCCACGCTCATGATTGCCCGATAAGTCGGCTATCAGACACCTACTGAAGCCTTCCGGTCGACATTTGCCCGATCTATCGGGCAGAGGCTCAGTCCAGGACCGTGTGGTAGGGGACGTCGGCCACGATCGTGTTCGGCCGGAAGAAGAGGCGCAGCTTGAGCCGCAACGCGGTCTGGTTGTGCAGGAGGTTGTCCCACCAGTGCCGGGGCACCACCTCCGACAGCACGACCAGCAGCCGGCGGTCGGGGTCCTGGCGCTGCAGCGCGTCCAGGTAGCGCAGCAACGGTCCGATGAGCGCGCGGTACGGCGACTCCACGATGACCAGCTCCGCCGCGCCACCGATCTCGCCCCACTGCTGCTTCAGCGCTGCAGCGGTCGCCGCGTCATTGGTGATATGCACCGCCAGGGCATCGGGCGTGATTGAGCGTGCGAAGGCGAGGGCCTCTATGGACGGCTGGTCGAGTCGCGCGATCGGCACGATGACCAGCGGGGCGCGCGACCGCGACGCGAGTCGCAGCTGCGAGTGCGGCGCAACGGCGCGTTCCAGGCGCCGGTAATGGACGTGGATGCCCCACATCACCGCGACCAGCATCGGGACAAGGAGCATGACCAGCCAGGCGCCCGCCAGGAACTTGCTGGCCGCGACCACCACCACGATCACCGCGGTCGTCACCGCGCCCAGCCCGTTGATCAGCAGGCCGCGGCGCCACCCCTCCTCGCGGCGGACCCACCAGCGCCGGACCATGCCGCTCTGCGACAGGGTGAAGGCCACGAACACGCCCAACGTGTAGAGCGGGATGAGCGCGCTAACTGATGCCTGGAACACGATGAGCAGCACAACCGCCAGCGACGCGAGCGCCACGATCCCGGTGGAGAAGGCCAGGCGGTCGCCGCGGAAGCCGAACTGGCGCGGCATGAAGCCGTCGCGAGCCAGGAAGGACGACAGCCGCGGGAAGTCGGCAAAGCTGGTGTTGGCCGCCAGGGTCAGGATCAGCGCCGTCGCGACCTGCACCAGCACAAGGTATGGACCGTCGCCGGTTAGGTGGCGGGCCAGGATGGAGAGGACCGTCTGCTCCTCGTTTGGATCGGGCAGGATGCCGAACCAGCTGACCAGGAAGCTGATGCCAATGAACAGCGTGGCGAACAGGATGGCTGCTGACGTCAGCGTGGTCCGCGCGTTGCGCCACTCCGGCGGCTTGAATGCGGGCACGCCATCGGACACCGCCTCCACGCCGGTCAGGGCCACGGCGCCGGACGAAAAGGCGCGCAGCACCAGCAGCAGGCCAAGCACGCCCAGCCCGTTCGACTCCTCGCTGGCGACCCAGCTGGCCGGTGGCGTGTAATCGGGCACGATGCCCGTCGCAATCGCGAACAATCCGAAGCCGATGAGCCCAAGCACCACCACGATGTAGAGGTACGTCGGGGCCATGAAGATCGTGCCGGACTCGCGCACGCCACGCAGGTTGCCGATGGTCAGCAGCACAACGATCGCGACCGCCACCTCCACCCTTGCTCCGAACAGCGCCGGCACGATGGAGGTGATCGCCGCGACTCCCGCGGAGACGGAAACCGCCACGGTCAGCGTGTAGTCGATGAGCAGCGCGCCAGCCGCCACGAGGCCGACCGGCGGGCCCAGGTTGTCGCTGGCCACGATGTAGCTCGACGCGCCGTTGGGATAGGCACGGATCGTCTGGCGGTAGGACGTCGCCACGATGGCCAGCACCGCCACGATCACCAGGGTCAGCGGCATGACCAGGCTGAACGCGCCGATGCCGGCCACCACCAGGACCCGCATCATCTCCTCGGTGGCGTAGGCCGACGAGCTGATGTTGTCGCTGCTGAACACCGCCAGCGCCTTCAGCTTGGTGAGCCGCTCGTGCTCCTCGCGCTCGCTGGAGATGGGCTTGCCGATCAGGAAGCTGCGAATCCTCGCCAGGCCCCGTTGCCAGCCACCCTCCACCGCCAGCGTCTCGCTGGTGGCGACCAGGCGGCCCTCTTCGCCCCGCTCGAACTCCGCCTCGAACGGACGAACGATGCGCACGTAGGCGTCCCCCGGGCGCAGCCCACGTCTCCGCTCACGGACCTCGAGGTGCGGATCGATCCGGTTGGGCGCTGGATCGGCCTCCATCTTGGTTAGCCGGCCTCCAGCGCCTGGGGCCGGGCAGAAGGACCGGCCTTGCGGAACTGGATGACGAAGCGTTCGCCGTCGACCTCGACCCGCACGATCAGACCGGACTCGGCGGCGAGGGCCTGTGCCAGCGTCAGGATGGGCATGGCCGGGTCGTCGCCCTCGGGCAGCCGGCCGCTGACGCTCACCGCCCTTACGCCGTCAGCCGCCGCGCCGAGCAGCTCACAGGCAGCGCGCAGCGAGCGAATCGTGTGGGCGCGCGCGGCGCCGTCGACCATCGAGATCATCTCGACCTGGATCGTCGCTCGCCGAGGCTCAACGGCGGATCAACGGAGGCGGGCGCTGCGCCTCAACATCGGCTCAACCTTTGGTTAATCCGGCTCCAGCTCCATGAGCCGATAGCCGACGCCGGCCTCGGTGCGCAGGTGTCGCGGGCTGGCAGGGTCGCGCTCCAGCTTCTTGCGGAGGCGCGCCATGTACACGTGGAGGTAGTGATCTTCCGAGCCATACTCGGGTCCCCAGACTCGCTGCAGCAGGGCGCGGTCGGTGATCACGCGGCCCGCGTCGGCCACCAGGGCGCTGAGAATGGCGTATTCGGTGGGCGTCAGGTGCACCGGGCTGCCCCCCACGCTGACTTCGCGCCGCTCCAGGTCCACGGCCAGCTCGCCGGACCTGAACACCGGGTCGCTGGTTCCAGATCTCGCGGCGTGCCGGAGCGCGACCCGGATGCGGGCCAGCAGCTCGTCGACGCCGAAGGGCTTGGTGAGGTAGTCATCCGCGCCCTGCTCGAGCGCCCGAACCTTGTCTGCCTCCGCGCCGCGCACCGACAGCACGATGATCGGGACGCTGCTGCGCTCGCGCAGCCGCGCGATCACCTCGATCCCGCTGATGTCCGGCAGCACCATGTCGAGCAGCACGAGGTCCGGGTGAAAGCGCGTCTCCAGGTCCAGCCCCGCTTCGCCCGTATCGGCTCCGCGGACCTCGAAGCCGTGCCCGACCAGGTTGCGCTCGACGGCCTGGCGCAGGGCCGGCTCGTCGTCCACGACCATGATGCGAGCGCCCGCCGCGGCCGAGCGCGCCTTCATGCCGGGCTCGCCTCCGCCGGGATCTCGAAGCGGAAGCTGGCGCCCCCGCGGCTGCGGTTCTCGGCCCAGATGCGCCCGCCGTGCGCCTCGACCAGCCCGCGGGCCACCGCCAACCCCAGCCCGCTGCCGCCGCGTGGTGCGCCGCGGGCCCGGAAGAACGGCTCGAACAGGCGTGGCATCGCCTCCGTGCTGATGCCCGGCCCGTCGTCGTTCACGCTCACATGCAGCGTTCCGTCGTGGCGGACCTCGGCGCCCACGCGAATCTCGGACGTCGGCGGCGAGTACTTCGCCGCGTTCTCGATCAGGTTCGACAGCACCTGGTCCACCTCGGAGTAGTCCACGTGCACCGGCGGCAGCTCATCCGGCAGCTCCAGCGTGAGCCGATGCGGCGCGACCTGTGGTCGCAGGCGCGCGGCAACCTCGTGGATCATGGCCGCCGGCTCGTACCAGCCGCGGTCCGGCTGCAGCGTGCCGCTCTCCAGCCGTGACAGATCGAGCAGGTTCCCCACGATCCGGTCCAGCCGCCCGGCCTCCTGCTCGATCGCCTCCACAAAACCGCGTCGCTCTTCTTCGCTCCATTCGACCTCCGCCTGACCCAGGCTGCCGGCCGAGGCGAGAATTGACGCCAGCGGCGTCCGCAGGTCGTGCGAGACGGCGTCCAGCAGCGCCGATTTCAGCTGGTCGGCGCGACGCAGGACTTCGGCGGCGTTCGCCTCGTCCCGCAGCCGCGCGCGGTCCACGGCGCTCCACAGCTGTGCCGACAAAGCTTCCAGCAGGCGCACGGCCGATGGACCGAGCCGGCCCTCCCGCTGAGCCGCCAGCACGATCTCGCCGGACGGCCCATGGGGCCCGCGGACCGGTACGCGGAGGACCCGATGCGGCGACGTCGCCTGCCGCGCTCCGTGCGGCGGCCGGACCTGCACCCAGCGCCCCTGGTCCACGTTGAGCACCTCGGAGCCGCTGCCGGGATCCGGCTCTGCGAGCGCCTCGATGCGTCCCGCCGAGGCACTGGCCAGCAGCCGCCCGCCGTCGTCCGTGACCTCAATCCGGACCGCGATGACCTGCAGCTCGGCGCGCAGCCGCTCCGCCACCGCTTCCAGCGCGCGCCCGACATTCGGCTCGCTCATGAGCAGCGCCACTTCCGACAGCAGCCGTGCCTCGCGCTCGTGCGCTTCCGCCTCCTCGGCGCGCCGCTCCTGGCCAGCAGCCACCTGCCCGGTGACGATCGCGGCCAGCAGCAGCAAGACCAGCGTCACCCATTCTTCGGGGTTCGCCACCTGCAGGCTGAAGCGTGGCTCGACAAGGAAGAAGTTCGAGCTGAGGAATGCGCCGATGGCTGCCGCCACCGCCGGCCCGCGCCCCAGCGCCACCGCGGCCAGCAGCACGACGACCAGGTGCAGCATCGTGGCATTGGCGAGGTGGAATCGGCCGAGCGCGGCGATCACCCCGGTGACGACCGCCACGCCGGCCAGCGCCATCGCGTAGCGCCACGGCGCCGGAAGCCGCCTGCCTGCCTCCATGCCGCGGATCGTAGTCGCGCCGCGCTCACCCTTCACACGCCCGCGGCGTGGAAGAGCGTTACCAGAGCGGCCCGGCAGCCGAGGCGCGACCGCATCGGCCGGAAAAGAAAGAGCGCCCGGCCACAGGGGCCGGACGCTCGCTGCTGTGCGAGGAGGCGCGCTACGCGGCCTCGACGCGGACCGCGCGATCGCCCTTCGGGCCGCGCTCCGTCTCGAAGTTGACCTTCTCCCCGCCGACCAGCCGGTCGAAATCGACCGAGCTGCTCAGCCCGTCGCGGTGGAAGAAGTACTCCTTGCCATCCTCACCGAGGATGAAGCCGAAGCCGCGGTCGGAGATGACGCGCTTCACAGTTCCGGTGGCCAATGACGACTCCAAAGTCTCTTCTCGATATGGGCTGTGGCCGAGCGGCCGACTCGAGAAGAAAACGACCGGGCGGAGGTCTCCGGACGTTCCGGAGGGGCTACAGGATAGCCCGGCTCGACTCTGAGCGCCCCACCATCGGCTCCGCGGGTGCAGCAGATGGAGCCGATGCGGCCGCCGCAGCCGATCCAGCGGATTCCGTCTTCGGTGTTGAAGCCGGGGTCTGGAAGCGCTCGGCCAGCGCCGCGACCTCCACCGGACGCGAGGTAACCGCGTCGGGAACGGCCCCCGGATCCAGGAGGTAGGTCGTCATCAAACCCTTGCCCTTGACGTCCACCTGGCGCTCCACCCAGGGCATCGGGCGCGTCATCAGCCCATGGGTCGTGGCCGACGCCTGGATCTGGCCGGCGATCCCCACCGATTCCATGCGACTGGCGAGGTTCACGGTGTCGCCCCACAGGTCGTACGCATACCGATGCTCACCGATCACCCCGGCCGTCACCGGGCCCGAGGCGATACCGATCCGGACCTGCAGCGCGCGCCGGCGGAACCCGCCCAGCAATGCGACCGCGCGCTGCATCTCCAGCGCGGCCAGCACCGCGGCGTCGGCATGCCGCTCCATCGGCGACGGAGCACCCGCGACCGCGATGTAGGCGTCCCCGCTGGTCTTGATCTTTTCCAGGCCATGTCGTGCCGAGATGCGGTCAAAGATGCTGAACAGCTGGTTGAGCATGACGATCAGCTCAGAGGCGGCCAGGTTGCCGGCGATCTGCGTGAAGCCGACCACGTCGGCGAACAGGACGCTGACCGACTCGTGCGACTCGGCGATTAACCGCTCCCCGTCGGCCAGGCGCTCGGCGATGCTGCCCGGCAGCATCTGGTGCAGCAGCTCCCGCGACTCGAGCTGGGCGGTGAGCCGCTGGCCGTCCACGTAGCGAACCAGCAGCAGCACGATCAGCGAGGGGCCCAGCAGGTTGTAGGCGAAGAGCCAGGTCGGCGCCTTGGACCAGCTCGCCGGCAGCATGGTGCTGATCCACGGGTCGAGCACCACCGCCAGGACCACGATGACCACGAACGCGCCGAACCAGCGCAGGCTGCTGGAGCGGTCGAAGTAGAGGATGGCCGATACCGGCGCCACCAGGCCCCAGATCAGGCTGGCGCCGCCGGTTGCCATGCCGCCCAGCGCCAGGTGGCCGAGCACCACGTACGCCAGCCCGGTGACCAGCAGGATGCGGACGATGGGCATGAACGCCTTGGTGCGGCCAAGCAGGACCAGGGTCAACGGCAGGGCGACCGCGAAATAGACGGAGCCGGCAGTCAGCAGGGGTCGGTCGATGAGCAGGCCGATGAGCGACCACATCACGGCCGCCGGGATCAGGCCAAGGACGGTGATCGCCAGGGCGTGCTTGCGAACCCGCAGGTCGGCATCGTCGTCGGGCTCGTCGCCCAGGGCGGCGATGCGGTCGATCCAGTCGCGCAGTCGGTCGTAGGGCGTGGCCAGGTCCATCGCGCGCACGGTACACATCCGCCGCAAGGCTGGCGACGGTCGAACGTTCGACGCACGCCTACGTCATTCGTCCCGACACGAAAAACGGGCGCCCCGTTGCCGAGGCGCCCGTGCGGTACGAATCCGGCTCAGATGGGGCCGCTGCCCGTCCTCGTCCGGCCCTGGACCATGTTCACCACGACGACCAGCACGACCGCGCCGATGACGGCGACGATGATCGAGCCAATGTCGAGCTTGTCCATGAAGTTCGTGCCGGTGAGCGCGGCGACGATCCAGCCGCCAATCAGCCCACCAACGATGCCGAGAATGATGTGCATGATGATCCCCATGCCCTCGTCACCCTTGACGAGGAGCCCGGCGAGCCACCCGGCGATCGCGCCGAGCACGATCCAAGCAATGATTCCCATCCACGTTCCTCCTTCATGTCGCTGCAGCGCGACTTCGGCACCCAGCCGGATGCAATTCCCGGGCCAAACTCGCCGCACCCCCGCATCGGCAGGAAACATGCAAGGAGCGCGCGCGAGGCCGCAGGCCAGCCCAGCATATCGCCGCAGGAGGAACGAATGGACGCCCTGAAGCTGCTCAAGGAAGACCACGACCGGATCAAGCCCATGCTCGCCGAGATCAAGGAGACGACGGAGCGCGCGGAGAAGACCCGCAGCGAGCTCTTCAGCCGCATCAAGGAGGAGCTCACCGTCCACGAGATCATCGAGGAGGAGATCTTCTACCCCACGCTGAAGAGCCATCCGAAGGCCAAGGAGATCGTGCTCGAGGGATACGAGGAGCACGACGTGGTCAACATCCTGATGGGCGAGCTGGACGGCATGGACGCCACTGATGAGCGCTTCGGCCCGAAGGTCAAGGTCATGGCCGAGAACGTCGAGCACCACATCGAAGAGGAAGAGGGCGAGATGTTCACCAAGGCCCGCCAGGTCTTCGACGCCGATGAGCTCGAGGAGCTTGGCAACCAGATGGCGAGCCGCAAGGAATCGGCCAAGCAGGAGCTGTTCGGAGCCGCACGCTGAGAGTTCGCTCCTGCCGATGCATCGGCTACCCTGACGGCCAATGATCAGCCCACAACCGACCGAGACCTGGGACCTGTGGTATCCGGGCGCCGCGTCGACGGGACTGCCCTTCGCGCGGGGCCGCCTGGACCCGACGGACGTGCTGTGGGTCCACAGCGCGCCAAAGAAGCTGGATGTCACCGTGCGCCGCTTCGACGGCAGCGTGCGTGCGCGCGGACAGGTGACGCGAGAAGCCGGCTACCTGCCGATGACGCGGCTGGCCGTGCAGGACGGCAACCTCACCCGCGAGGACCGCTGGCCGGCGGACGGGGACATCGGCTCGCTGGTGATCCTGCCGGGTGGCGAAGTGGGCACCCTGGTCGAGTGGTGGAACGCTGCCGAAGGCAATGAGTGGCGCTGGCGGGTGGAGTTCTATAACCACCGCTGATCCGCCCGCCAACCGCCTGCGCGCCACCCTGTTCGATGCCCAGGGCAAGGATCGCTCCGTCGAGCTGGACAGCGCCCTGGTGCGTGGCCTCGGGGAGGAGCAGCTGTTGTGGCTGGACCTCGAGCGGCGTGATGAGCACGAGATCGCCGCGCTCCGCGACGTGTTCGGATTGCATTCCGAGCAGCTGGAGCTGTTGGCCTCCGGCTCTGCCGAGGTGCGCCTGCTTCGCTATCCGGATCGCGTCCATCTGCGCCTGCTGGCGGTCGAGGACCGGCGGCCGGACGACAGCCGTTCGGCGCCCATGCCAGCGGCCACCCCGATCGACGTGATCGTGGCCCCGAACGTCGTCATCACGGCGCACGACGGCGAGGTGTCCGCCTTCGAGGCATTCCGCAAGCAGATCCGCGGTGATTCGGCGCTGGGCGCCTTGAACGCTGCCGACTTCCTGAGCGTGCTGGTGGATGCCGTGCTGGATGGCTACCTGGAGTTCGTGGAGGCGATCGAGCGTCGGATCGACACCCTGGACGAGGCTGCATTGCGTCCCGGCGAGTCGTCCACTTTCCTGCGCGAGGTCGTGCTCCTGCGCCGCCGCGTGGCGCTGCTGCGCCGCGCGCTGGCCCCGCATCGCTGGACGTTCGCCCCGCTGGCGCGACCTGACTTCGAGCTCGAAGGCCTCGGCAAGCCGTGGCCGGGCATCGTCGACCGGATGGAGCGCACGGTGGACGCGGTCGAGAACGCGCGGGAGCTGCTGATCGGCACGTTCGACGTGTACATGGCGTCATCGGCCCAGCGCACCAACGAGGTGATGAAGGCGCTGACCATCCTGTCCGCCATCCTGCTTCCCGCAGTGGTGCTCGCCGGCGTGATGGGCATGAACTTCAAGATCGGCTTCTTTGACAACCCCGCCAACTTCTGGATCGCCATCGCCGCCATGGGGCTGCTGGCGGTGGGGGTGCTCGCCATATCGCGCTGGCGTGGCTGGCTCTGATCCTGCGCCGATGAATCTCGAGCAGGTCGCCGCGTGGCTGACGGCTTCCCGGAGCACCGTGGCGCTCACTGGAGCCGGCATCTCCACCGAGTCCGGCATCCCTGACTTTCGCGGTCCGCAGGGCGTCTGGACCCGCGACCCGAAGGCAGAGGCGCGCGCCGACATCCGCTACTACCTATCCGACCCCCACGTGCGGCGTGACGCCTGGCGCACGCGGCTGGACCATCCCGGACGGACCGCGCAGCCGAACGCTGGCCATCGGGCGCTGGCCGAGCTGGAGGGGATCGGGAAGCTGCAGCTGCTTGTCACCCAGAACATCGACGGGCTGCACCTGGACGCCGGCACGTCACCGGCCCAGCTCGTGGAGATCCATGGCACGACCCGTGACTACGTCTGCCTTGCCTGCGGCGACCGTGGGCCGATGGAGCGAGCGCTCGAGCGTGTGCGTGCCGGCGAGCAGGACCCGGCCTGTCTGGCCTGTGGCGGCATCCTGAAGTCGGCCACCATTTCGTTCGGCCAGCAGCTGGTGGCGGAGGACCTGGCGCGCGCCGAGCGGGCCGCAGCCGGGGCTGACGTCTTCCTGGCAATCGGCACGTCGCTCACCGTCTATCCGGTGGCGTGGCTGCCCGAGCGGGCGCTCGCCGGGGGGGCACGCCTGGTCATCATCAATGCCGAGCCCACGCCGCTCGATGGGCGTGCCCACGCGGTGCTGCGCGGCCAGATCGGCGAGGTCCTTCCGGCGATCATCGGGCGCGTGCGAGACGCCATCGGACAGCCCGTCCCCGCCGTCGAGACCTGAATCGCCGCGAATGCACGAGGTCATAGCTACCGAGCGCATGGAGCTACACCTGCTGACCTTGCCCGAGCTCGAGGCCGTGGCCGCCGGCGAGGGGAGCGGCCTGGCCGCGCGAATCGGCGCGGCAGTGAGCGGCGAGTGGCTTGAGGAGCTTCGCGATCTGGCCGGCTTTCGGGCCAGGCAGCTGCGCGAGCGGCCGCAGGACGAGCCGTGGCTGCTGCGCGCTGTCGTCGTCAGCAGACCGGCAGAGTCACGCCGCGCCATCGGCTATTTGAACTTCCACGCGGCGCCGGATGAGAGCGGAATGGTCGAGATCGGCTACACGCTGCTGCCGGACGCCCGCGGGCAGGGATTCGCGATCGAGGCTGTTCGCGGCGCCTTCGCCTGGGCCACGCGCGAGTTCGGCATCCGCCACTTCCGGGCCAGCGTGGCGCCAGGCAACGAGCGCTCGGAAAACCTCATCCGCAAGCTTGGATTCGTCCAGACCGGGCAGCAATGGGACGACCGCGACGGCCTGGAGCTGGTCTACGAGCTGTGGGTGTGACCCGGAGCGAGGCGACTAGAGCCAGTCGTCGGCGACCAGCACGCCGGGCGCGACCTCCGACTCGAACAGCGCGAACTCCTCGTCGCTGATCGGGTAGGTGTGCTCCTCGGCGGGGTAGGCGCCGCCGCGGACCTCCGCGGCGAACTGCTGCAGGCCGCTGCGGATTTCGCCGGCGACGTTGGCGTAGCGCTTCACGAACTTCGCCATGCGCCCCTCGTTGATGCCCAGCAGGTCGTGCCACACCAGCACCTGGCCGGACGTTTCCGCGCCCGCGCCAATCCCGATGGTCGGGATCCGGAGCGCCGCCGTGATGCGCGCCGCGACTTTTGCCGGCACGGCCTCCAGGACGAGGGCAAAGCAGCCCGCGGCCTGGAGCGAGAGCGCATCGGCGTACAGCTGGCGCGCCTTGGCGGCGTTGCGGCCCTGCGCCTTGTAGCCGCCGAGCATGGTGGCGGTCTGCGGGGTCAGGCCCAGGTGGCCCATGACCGGGATGCCGGCCGACACGATCGCTCGGGCGCGCTGGACCATTGGCCCGCCGCCCTCCAGCTTGACGCCCTCGGCTCCCGTCTCCTTGACCAGCCTGACGGCGTTGCGCACCGCATCCTCGTCGCTGACCTGGAAGGCGCCAAGGGGCATGTCGACCAGGAAGAAGGCCCGATGCGTCCCACGCCGTGCGGCCCTCGCCAGCATCACCATCTCGTCCATGCTGATGGGGGTCGTGTCCGCATAGCCCAGCACGTTGTTCGCGGCCGAGTCGCCGGTGAACACGATGTCCACGCCCGCCTCGTCCGCCAGCCGCGCGCTGGGCGTGTCGTAGGCGGTGACCATCACGATCGGCGTGCCATCACGCTTGAGCGCGGCGAGCTCCGCCAGCCCGATCTTCTCCGGTCGCTTCGGCGTGGCCCCCGTCCCCGGTTCCGTTTCGCTGCTCATGCCGGCCATTCTGCCATCAAGGGCAACCTAGGACCCTGCCCCCGACCCAGCTGCCGCGAAGTCGTCACCGCTATCCTCCGAGTCATTCGGAAGCGCTGCACCCTCGCCATGGCGTCGCTGGCGACCTAGTGCGCTGTCACCGCCATGCGCCAGGCGCAGTCGGTGGTAATGACCATGGTGTACTGCCCATCAGGAAGCTCGCCGACTTCCTTCAGACCTGACTGCTGCGAGGCGCCCTCGTACTTCTGCCCGTCGACGATGGGGGTCAACGTGTCGCCCGTCTTGAGCGACGCACCGAACGTGCAGCCGGCGCTCCCCGGGGGCGTCACCTGCCAGGTGACCTTGAAGTTCGCGTGCGCCAGGTGGAAGGCGTACGTCTCGGTGTCGCCGGCGCCGCCCAGCACGATGGGTGGCAGCAGATTTCCCTCGTCCCCCAGCTGGCCGCCTTGCCCTCCACCCGCCGATGCCGCCTGCCCTCCGCAGCCGGCCAGCGCGAGGAGCGCCAGCAGTAGCAACGTTCGAGGCATATCCGTGGTTCTCCAGTAAGAGGTTGTCTGAACCTTGTCGATGAGTCCGCGTGGTGCGGACCCGTATTGCACGACAGCCGGTCGCAAGTCAATAGCGAACCACGGGAAATTGGCAGAACGTCAAGAAGAGAGCGCGCTCAACTGGCCTCCAGCAGCACGTTGTCGATCAGCCTGGTCGAGCCGACGCGAACGGCAGCGGCCAGCGTCGGGCCGTCGAGGTCGGCCGCCGCCAAGTAATCCACAGCCAGGTCCGGCGCCGCGCGAAGCACCTCCTGGGCGCTCTCGACCGGGTCAGCACCGTCGCGGTAGGCCTGCTGTCCGGCCTCCAGGGCGCGCGGCAGTGCCAGCCCGGCCCTGCGCTCCCGCGGCGACAGGAAGACGTTCCGCGAGGAGAGGGCAAGGCCGTCCGGGTCGCGCACGGTCGGGCAGGCCACGATCTCGAGCCGCAGCGCCAGGTCGCGGACGACCTGCTTGATGACCGCCACCTGCTGCGCGTCCTTGCGGCCGAAGTAGGCACGCGCCGGCTGCACGATGCCGAACAACCGGGTGCAGATGGTGGCCACTCCGCGGAAGTGTCCGGGTCGGACGGCTCCCTCCAGGACGGTGGCCAGCTCGCCGGGGTCGACCCACGTGTCGAAGCCAGGCGGGTACATCTCGTCGACGGACGGCACGAACAGCACGTCCACGCGGGCGCCCTCCGCCGTCGCGGCATCCGCGCCCTCGTCCCGCGGGTAGCGGGCGAGGTCCTCGGACGGCCCGAACTGCGCGGGGTTCACGAAGAGGCTGACAACCACCAGGTCATCAGCGGCTCGGGACGCGGCCATCAGGGCCAGGTGGCCGGCGTGGAAGGCACCCATGGTCGGCACGAGCCCGATGGAGCGGCCGGCCTTCCGTGCCTCGTCGAGGCTCGAGCGCAGCTCGGCCACGTTGCGGACCAGCTTCACGGACGCGTGGCCTCGGCCAGCGCGCGGTACAGGGGGACCAGGTCCGGCGCCCGCTCCTCCAGGGCGCGGAGGTGCGCCTCCACCGTCGACCAGTCGCCGCGGGCGATCGGGCCGGTCAGGGCGAAGCCGTTCTCGATGGTGCGCTGCATGAGCGGGATGAGCGCCTCCGGCGGCGCGGAAGACTCTTCCAGCAATCGCGCCGCCGCGCGGTACAGGGTCACCAGGAAGTTCGAGGCCATGGCAGCCCCGGCGTGGTACAGCGGCTTGTCGGCATCTGCCAGGGGGAATGCTCGCAGCCCAAGGGTGCCGGCCAGCCATTCGGCCGCGGCCCGGGCGGCATCGGTCTCGAAGGTGATGGCAGCCCACGCGCCGTCGAGTTGCTCCGGCCCGCGCTGCAGCGAAAGCGTCTGCAGTGGGTGCACGCTGAAGCGCCGCTCGTGCGGCTCCAGGGCGGACAGCGACGTGGCGCCGCTGACGTGGGCAATCCAGGGCCCGATGGGAATCTGCTGCGCCACCTGGGCGATCGCCGAGTCCGGGACGGCGAGCAGCACCAGGTCGGCATCCGCGGCGGGCTCCCGACCCGCGGTCACCGGTATGCGACGCTCACGCAGCCGACCCATGATGGCCGATCCCGCCCGTCCCGTGCCGACCACTCGCACCGAGCCGATCATGCGGCGGAGTCTGCCACACTGGCTCCGATGCGACGCCTCAGCCTGCAGGATGCTCGCCGCCTCACCATCCTCTCCAACCAGCTGGCTGGTCCACGTCCGGGGTCGCTGCTGGAGGCTGTTGAACGGCTTACCCGCGTCCAGATCGATCCCACGTCTGTGGTCGACCGCGCTGAGCGCCTCACCCTGTTCAGCCGTGTTGGCGCGTTCGACCGCGACGAGCTGCGAGCCATGCTCGAGGAGCCGCCACGGCAGCTCTTCGAGTACCGCGCCCACCTCGTGCCGGTCAGCGACATGCCGCTGCAGCGACCGGCCATGCGCCGCTACCCGCGGGAGGACCACGCGCGCGGCAGCTACGTCGCCGGGTGGCTGCGCGACAACGCAGGCTTTCGCGCCTACATCCTCGACGAGATCCGCCGCCGCGGACCTCTCATGTCACGCGATCTCGATGATCGGGCCGAGGTTCCGTGGCAGACGGGTGGCTGGAACGACGGCAAGAACACTGGCCGCATGCTGGAGATCCTGTGGAACGCCGGCCAGATCGCCATCAGCCGGCGCGAGGGGACGCAGCGCGTCTGGGACCTGTTCGACCGCGTCTTCCCCGATGCCGGCGAGGTGCTGCCCGACGAGATCGCGGCGGTGGAGCTACTGGACCGCCAGCTCCGGGTGCGTGGCCTGGACCGGACCGGCTGGGGCTACGGCCTGGAGTCTGCGCCCCTGCCCTTCCGCGACGAGGCAGAGGACTCCCTGCGAGCCGATGGCGTGGCGGTCCCGGTAGAGATCGACGGGGTGCGTGGGGAGTGGCTTGCCCACGCCGACGCCCTTGCCGAGCTCGACGGCGACAGCTGGAAGCCTTGCACCGTGATCCTGGGCCCGTTCGACCCGCTGGTCGCCGATCGTGACCGTGTGCGCGCCCTCTTCGAGTTCGACTTCAAGCTGGAGATCTACATCCCGGTCGCGAAGCGCCAGTTCGGCTACTACGTCTTGCCCATCCTGCACGGGGACCGGCTCATCGGCCGCATCGACCCGGTCATGGATCGGAAGGCGGGCATCCTGCGGGTCAACGCCGTCTATGCCGAGCCCGATGCGCCCGCCGGCGCCTGGCCGGCGGTCGGGGCCGCGATCGGTGAGCTTGGGGAGTGGCTGGGTGCAACCGACGTTGAGCTGCCGCGGTCGCAGGAGCTGCCGGCGCCATGGCGCCGTCCTGGAGCCGGCCGCCGTCGTTCGTAATTCTCACGCTCGGGCAGCTAACTCCCGGATTCGGCCCGTTTTCGGCGTAATTGCCCCAGCGCGGCAATTAGCGCGCCCGCGCGCCCATTTCAAGGCGTCGTCGGGGCGTTGGTGTCCGACCCTGAGAATTACGGCCAGCAGCACCGGGTGCGGTGGGCTGGCTAGCGGAGCACTCCGCGGAGCGCGGACTGGGCCGCGAAGTAGCCGCACAGCCCATGGACGCCGCCGCCGGGCGGCGTAGAAGACGAGCAGATGAAGATGCCCGGATCCGGCGTCGAGTACGGGTCCAGGCGAATGGCCGGCCGCGTCCACAGCTGCCACAGGTTCTGGAGCCCGCCGTTGATGTCGCCGCCGACGTAGTTCGGGTTATACGCCTCCAGCTCGGCCGGCCCGAGCGCGGAGCGACCGATGACGTGCGACGAGACGCCGGGCGCGAAGCGCTCCAGCTGGCCCAGGATCGCATCGGTCATGTCCGCCGGCGACCCGTTTGGCACGTGGCAGTACGCCCACACCACGTGCTGGCCATCGGGTGCGCGCGAGGGATCGAACAGGGACGGCTGGGCGACCAGCGTGAACGGCTTGGGAGCGACCCTCCCATGTGCGACGGACCGCTCGGCGCGCACCAGCTCCGGCAGCGTGCCCGCGAGATGGACCGTGCCCGCCTGTGCCAGCTCGGGGTTCGCCCAGGGGATCGGCCCATCCAGGGCCAGGTCCAGCTTGAAGACGCCGGGGCCGAATCGGTAGCCGCGCAGCTCGCGCCGGTACAGGCCGCTGAAGCGGTCGCCTGCGAGGTGCAGGACCTGGGGCGGCGTGAGGTCCAGCAGCAGGGCCTGATGCGGTGGCAGGTTGGCGAGCGTCGTCACCTCCGCGTCGGTCTGGATCTCGCCGCCGAGCGAGCGCAGGTACCCGGCCAGCGCATCGGCGATGCGCTGCGAGCCGCCGCGCGGGATCGGCCAGCCAACCGCGTGCGCGCTGGCCAGGAAGATGAGCGCGAAGGCGCTGGTGATGGGCTGGTCCAGCTGCACGAACGAGTGCGCCGCCACCCCGCCCAGCAGGGCCCGCGCCTGAGCAGTCCGGAAACGCCGCGCCAGCCAGGTTACCGGCTGCAGGGCGTTGATGCCGAAGCGGGCCATGGCAATCGGATGCCTGAACGGCGCGCCGATGCGGAGCGGCCCGATCAGCTCTTTCGCGATGAGGTCCCAGTCGCGTACCAGCGGGTCCAGCAGCCGGGCATACCGCTCACCGTCCTCGCCGAGGGATGCCGCCGTGGCGTGGACATCGCGGCGGACCAGGGCAGCAGAGCCGTCATCCAGCGGATGTGCGATCGCCACCGGCGGGTCGATCCACTCCAGCCCGTGCTCGGCCAGCGGCCACTCCCGGAAGACCGGCGACGCGCGGCCGAGCGGATGCACCGCCGAGCAGACATCGTGCAGGATGCCCGGCAGGGTTAGCTCCGCGGATCGCGTTCCGCCACCGATCGTGGAACGCGCCTCGAGCACCAGGACGCTGCGTCCCGCGCGGGCCAGCGTGATCGCGGCTGCCAGGCCGTTCGGACCTGCGCCGACCACGATGGCGTCGTAGCGGCGAGCGTCGGCTACAGGTACACCTCGTCGACGTAGCACCAGCGCCAGTCCTCATCGGGCTCGAAGGACTGGACGACAGGATGGCCCGACTCGTGGAAGTGCTTGGTGGTGTGCTTCCCCTCCGACTGGTCGCAGCAGCCCACGTGCCCGCAAGTCAGGCAGATGCGCAGGTGCAGCCACTCCATGCCCTGCTCGAGGCACTCCTTGCAGCCTTCGCCGCTGGGAGTGACGGACTCGGGCAGGGCGTCCTGGTGGCTGCAGGTGGGCTCGTCCCAGTAGGTCACCCGGGAATGGTAACGGTCCGCTCCTCCGCACCGCGCAGCAGGGTCACTTCCAGGGCGTCGCTGGCCGCCACCGAGCCCATGGCATCGAACAGGTCGTCCGCGTTGGTCACCGGCTTGCCGGCGGCTGCCACGATCAGGTCGCCCTCGGCGAGGCCGGCCTTCGCTGCCGGGGAGTCGTCCTCCACCTCGCGGACGAGCAGGCCGTCACGCTCTTCCAGGCCCACCGCGCGGCGCAGCTGCCGAGCGACGTGTGCCGGCGCCAGCCCCACGCCCAGGCGCCGCCGAGCTGGCGTCTCGCCACGGCCCAGGGAGGCCACCCGATCCTTCAGCGCCGCGTCCGCGGCAATGGCCTGGTAGAAGCCGGAGCCGAGCCGGTTGGTGTTGATGCCGAGCAGCTTTCCGTCGCCGTCGACGATGGGGCCGCCGGACGATCCGGGCAGCAGGGGAGCGGTGTGCTCCACGGCCCCGACCACGCGGCGTCCGCGCGGGCCGCGGAAGACGCGTCCCAGGCCGGACACGAAGCCCAGCGTGACGCGCACGCCCTGGCCCGCCGGGTTGCCGATGGCCACCACGGGCGCGCCGATGGCCAGCGTGCCGCCGTCGCCCCACTCGATCGCCGGCGCGTCGCCGGTGTCCACGTCGATCACCGCCAGGTCGCCGTCGCCATCGGCTCCCAGGATCTTGCCGTCGACCTCACGGCCGTCGCCGAAGAAGACGCGGATCTCGTCACCGTGCAGGTTGTGGGCGTTGGTCAGGACCTTGCCCTTCTCGACCACGACGCCGGAGCCGCCACGCCATCGGTTGCCAAGGCCCACGGTCGAGCGACCGGCACCCTCGGCGATGCCATTGATTGCCTTGCCCAGATCCTCGATCGGACCCATCAGTTCCTCCAGGGTTTCGCTATTGCTAGGATGTAACTTGCAATGCGCAAGTTACTACGGTCGAGGGAGATGTCAAGCGCTCCGGAGCCGATGCCGTACGATCCGGTCATGGCCACAGCCTCCTCGCCACTGGCAGCCGCGCTGGAGCGGGTCGGGGACCGATGGAGCCTGCTGCTGGTCGAGGCCTTGCTCACCGGTCCGCGCCGATTCTCCGAGCTTTCCGATGCCGTGCCCGGGATTGCGCCGAACATCCTCTCTGACCGATTGCGCCGCCTGGAATCCGAGCGCGTGGTGCGAGCCATGCGCTACTCGGAGAGGCCGCCGCGCTTCAGCTATCAGCTCTCCCCGGAGGGAGAGGAGCTCGCCGGCGCGCTGCGCCTGCTTGCCGACTGGGGGTCGCGCGTCTCCCGCGAGGCTGAGCCGATGCGCCACGCGGCCTGCGGCACTCCCATGGAGGCGCGCTGGTACTGCCCGACCTGCGCCCGCCCGGTGGAGAGCACGGAAACCGACGAGCTGCGCCACCTCTAGCGCTACGCTGCAGGGATGAGGCGCCTGCTGCCCGCGCTAGATGCGAACGGCTGGCGGCTGGTCGGCGCCAAGGTCTTCCGCGGCTACGCTTTCGGCCTGAACGCCGTGGTGCTCGGCCTCTACCTGGCCGACCTGCGCCTGGCGCACGACATGATCGGCTTCATCCTGTCGGCCGCCCTGCTGGGAACGCTGGCCCTGACCCTCGTGATCGCGCTGTTCGGCGATCGGATCGGCCGGCGGCGATTGCTGGTCATCGGCTCCGCGCTGATGCTGCTGGCCGCGGTGATCCCGTTCGTCGGCGCCAACCCGGTGGTGCTCGCGCTGATCGGCCTGTCCGGCATGGTCGCCGTGACCAGCAGTGAGTCCACCGGGCTGCAGAGCGTTGACCAGGCCGCGCTGCCGCAGACGGTGTCGGGGGCGCAGCGCACTGCCGCGTTCGCCTTTTACAACCTGGTGGCGGCGGCAGCGTCCGCACTGGGCGCGCTGACCGTCGGTCCCTTCGTGGCGCTGGGTCTGGGGCTGGGGCTGAGGGGCGCCGGCGTGTACACGCCCGCCTTCGTGGCCTACGCGATCGCCGGGGTTGTCTCGACGATCCTGGCCCTGGCGCTCGACCGCAGGGTGGAGGTCGGTCAGCGCCTGGAGCGCGGCTTTGCGATACGGCGATCACGACGCACGGTTGCCATGCTGTCCGCGCTGTTCAGCCTGGATGCATTGGCAGGTGGCTTCGTGGTGCAGAGCTACCTTGCCTTCTGGTTCGCGGAGCGATGGGCGGCGGATCCGGGCGCGGTGGGTCTGCTCTTCGCCGCCAGCAACGTTCTCGCGGCCGTGTCGTTCCCCGTCGCCGCCTGGCTGGCGAGCCGGATCGGGCTGATCCGGACCATGGTCTTCAGCCACATCCCGGCCAACTTGTTCCTCATCGGCGCGGCGATCGCTCCCAGCCTGCCTGCCGCAGTGTTCCTGATGCTCGGCCGCGCGGCGCTCTCGTCCATGGACGTTCCCGCGCGCCAGTCCTACACCATGGCAGTGGTGGATCCGGACGAGCGCACGGCCACTGCGGGAGTCACGTCGCTGGCCCGCAGCGTCGGGCAGGTGCTGGGTCCGGCGCTGGCGGGGCTGCTGCTGACGCCGTTGGGAGTCGGGGCGCCGCTCGTCGCCGGCGGGCTGCTCAAGACGACGTACGACCTGTCGCTCTTCGCCTTCTTCCGAAGCCGCCCGACTCCGGAAGAGGCGAGCGCGCGGGCAGTCCCCCACCCGTGAGGACGACGCTGGTTCGGTTCCTGGACCTCGGCGCGCGAGCGGCGGACGACCCGGACCTGCGCATCCGAAAGCGCGCGACCGTGGGCACGATCGTCGCCACCATCTTCGCGGCGCTCTGGTACCTGGTGCTGGGCCTCATTGCCGATCGCGCTGGCATCTGGACGTTTGCGGTGCTGCAGATCGGGATCCAGCTGAGCCTCCTCGTCTACCTGCAGCGTACCGGCCGCCTCACTCCGGTGGTCGTGGTTGTGCTCGCCGCGGGGCTCGGCATCACGGCCTCCGGCGTGGTCGCGTTCGGGGGCCTGCTCCAATCGAACGGCAACCTGGTGCTGGCCGTGCTGGTGCCGATGGGCGCCGTCCTCCTGCTCGGCCGGCGTGCTGGCCTCCCGGCGTACTTGGCATTCGCCGCGCTGGTCGTCGGGGCAGCGATCACCAACGCGATGCTGCGCACGCTGCTGCCCATCCCTCCCGCGATGGGCGCCGCGCTGTACGCCATGAACCTGCTGGTCGCCGGCGGCATCGCCCTCGCGCTGGTGACCTTCATCGACGGCGAGCGGCTGCGCGCGAAAGCGCAATCCGAAACGCTGCTGCTGAACGTCCTGCCGCGGGCCATCGTCGCGCGGCTGCAGGGCGGGGAGCGGGTGATCGCCGACCACTGCCCGGAGGTCACCGTGCTGTTCAGCGACGTGGTCGACTTCACGCCGTTCTCCGAGCGCGTCCCGCCGGAGCGGCTGGTCCAGGTGCTGAACGACCTCTTCACGGGCTTCGACGAGCTGGCGGAGCGATATCGGCTCGAGAAGATCAAGACCATCGGCGATGCGTACATGGTCGTGGCCGGCGTACCGGAGGCGCGATCGGATCACGTCCAGGTCATGCTCGAGATGGCCATCTCCATGCATGCCCTGGCGGCGGCGCGGCCCGCCGTCGACGGGCGGCGGCTCCAGCTCCGGACCGGGATCGCCACGGGGCCGGTGGTGGCCGGCGTGATCGGCCGGCGAAAGTTCAGCTACGACCTGTGGGGCGACACCGTGAACACGGCGTCCCGCATGGAGTCGAGCGGGGTGCCGGGCTGCATCCAGGTCACGCGCGAGACCTGGGGGCCCGTCCGCGACCGCTATCCATGGCAGGTCCGGCAGGACGTGGACGTCAAGGGCAAGGGCCAGATGACCACCTATCTGCTTGACCCGTCGAGCGTGTCGCCGACCGTCGGCTAGGCCCGCGTCGGTTCTTCTGGCCGCCTGTGTCTAGCCCGCCGCCTTCTTCACCAGCTCGGTGATGCGTGCCTCCACGCCGGGCGTGAGCTTGATCACGGCGAACTCGGTCGGCCACATCTCGCCGTCGTCCAGGCTGGCATCGGGCTGGAAGCCAATGGTGGAGTAGCGGACCTTGAACTTCGACTTGACCTTGAAGAAGCAGATGATCTTGCCGTCCTTGCCCTCCCGGGCGTACGCCGGCATGCCGTAGTACGTCTTCGGCACCAGCGCCGGCACGGCGGCGGTCACGATCTCGTGGACGCGCTGGGCCATGGCGCGGTCATCGGGCGGCATCTTGCCCATGCTCTCGCGCACGTCGCGCAGGCCCTCGGCGCGAGCCTGCTCTGGCGTGCGGCCGGCGGATCCCTTCCGCTCGCGCGCGCTGGCCTGCATCGCGGCGCGCTCTTCATCGGTCCAGACGTTGCCGGCTGACTTGCGCTGCGCCGCGGCCGGCTTGCGGGCGGTCTTCTTCGTATCGGGCATTCGAACGCCTCCTCTGCGGGTCGGTCAGGCTGTCGCCTTCTGGGTGGCCTTGCCCTGCTGCAGGATCCGGATGGGGTTGCCGAAGGGGTCGCGGAGGCCCATGTCGGTGCCGTAGAAGTGCTCGGTGGGCTCCTGCGTGAAATCGGTCACGCCGCGGTCCTTGAGCGTTTCGTACAGGCCCTTGGCATCGTCGGTGATGAAGACCAGGCCGCCCAGCGCGCCCTTGGTGATCAGCTCGCGGAGCTGTGCGGCGGTGGCCTCGTCGTGCAGCGGTGCGCCGGGCTGCTCCAGCGAAACCTCGGTGCCCTGCTCGCCCGGCACGCGGATGGTCAGCCAGCGGTAGTCGCCCTGGCGGACGTCGTTGCCCTTCTCGAGGCCGAGCTTGTTGACGTAGAAATCGAGCGCCTCCTCCTTGTCCAGGACGTAGATGGAGGCGACGTTCAGCCTGGTGATCATCTCGTGCGTTCTCCTTGGTGAGTGTCGGTTCGTGCCCTTCACCCTAGGGCGGGGATGCCGCCGCCGCTTCTCCAAAACTGCTCGATTGGACCGCGTCGCTGGCACCGACCCGTGGCCGCATGGCAGAGAGCTGCACGCAGTGCGGCGCGACGATGGGGCCGTGGCCTAGCCGGTAGGCGGATGGCGTCTCGCCAACGATGTCGCGGAACGTCCGGCTGAAGGTGCCCAGGCTGGTGAAGCCCACGTCGAAGCAGATGTCCGTCACGCTGCGCTCGGTCTCGCGCAACAGGAACATGGAGCGCTCGACGCGGCGTCGCTGCAGATACCGATGCGGCGTCTCGCCGAACACGCTGCGGAAGCTGCGGATGAAGTGGGCCGGCGATACGTGGGCCACGGCGGCAACGGTCCGCACGTCCAGCGGCTCGGCATAGGCGCGATCCATCGCATCCCGGGCGCGAAGCAGCCGGCGGTTGAAGTCCTCGGTCTCGCGGCTCACCTCGCAACCCTAGCGCCAAGGGCTGGCGGACGAGAGCAACCTGATTATTGCAAGGCGTTGCAGTAGCAATTGGGTCGGTATACTGATGGCCCGATGAGTCCCACCGATCAACTGCCCGAGCCATGGTCCGGGGTGCGTGACCGCTTCCGGCGTCGCGGCCTGCGCTGGACGCCCCAACGCAGGACGGTGGTCGAGGTACTCGCGGGCACCGACGGCCACGTCACCGGTGCGGAGCTGATCGAGCGCTGCCGCGCCCGTGACCCGCAGACCATCCCCTCCACGGTGTACCGCACCCTGGACGTCCTGGAGGAGCTGGGGCTCGTCCGGCACGGGCATGGAGCCGATGGGCGCGAGGAGTTCCACGTCTCCCCGGGGACCGAGCATGGTCACCTGTACTGCGCCGACTGCGGCGGCTCGTGGGAGATCGGCGCTTCGCAGGCAGGTCCGATCATCGACGCCTTTCGCAGGGCCGATGGTTTCGAGGTGGATCTCTCGCACGTGACGGTGGTGGGCCGCTGCGCGAGCTGCGCGGCCGCCTCGCGATGACCGAGGCCACGTTCCTGGCCCTGCCGCGGGTCGACCCGGCGGGACTGCGTGGCGGCGATGCGGACGTGGTGATCCTGGGCATCCCCTTCGGCGTCCCGTACCCCGATCCCGGCCCTGCTGGCGGCTGTGTCGAGGCGCCCGGCGCCATCCGCGCCCGGTCGCAGCGCCAGGCACGCTTCTTGGGCAACCACGACTTCGACCTGGGCGGGCCGCTCGTTCCGGACGGCAGCGCGCTGCGCGCGGTCGACGCGGGTGATGTTCCGGGCTCGCCCGATGACGGCGCAGGCAACTCGGCGCGCGCCGAGCAGGCCGTTCGGCAGATCGTCGAGCGCGGCGCCATCCCCATCCTGCTGGGCGGCGACGACTCCATCCCCGTGCCGGCCCTGCGCGCCTTCGACGGCCGTGGGCCGATCACGGTGGTGCAGGTCGATGCCCACCTGGACTTCCGCGACGAGGTCTCCGGCGTGCGCGAGGGCTACTCCTCGCCGATGCGCCGCGCCTCCGAGATGGCGCACGTGCAGCGCATCATCCAGGTCGGCCTGCGTGGCGTCGGCAGCGCCCGCGAGTCAGACGTGGCCGACGCGGAACGGGCAGGCAACCAGCTGATCACCGCCCGCGAGCTGCGCGAGCGCGGCGTCGAGTGGCTGCTCGAGCAGGTGCCGGCGGACGCCTCGGTCTTCCTGTCCTTCGACCTGGACGGGCTGGACCCCTTCACCGCTCCGGCGGTGAGCGGTGCGTCGCCCGGGGGTCTCGAGTACGGCGAGGCATCGACGCTGGTGCAGGGCCTGGCCGGGGAGCGGCGCCTGCTCGGCGCTGCTTTCACGGAGCTCGTACCGGCGCTGGATCCGGACGGCCTCTCGGCGCTGGTTGTGGTGAGGCTGGTGATGCAGCTCATGGGCGGCTTGGCGCGGCGGACCAGCAAAACCTGACATGCATTGGCAGGAATCGGCCTATCCTTTGGCCGATGCGTGCCTCTCGCCTGGTATCCCTGCTGCTGTTGCTGCAGAACCGTGGACGCCTCACCGCTGCTGAGCTGGCACGGGAGCTGGAAGTCTCAGAGCGGACGATCCATCGCGACGTCGAGGCGCTGAGCGAAGCCGGCGTTCCCATCTACGCGGAGCGCGGACCACATGGCGGCGTGCAGCTGGTCGACGGCTATCGCACGCGGCTGACCGGCATGACCGGAGAAGAGGCAGAGGCGCTGTTCCTCTCCGGCCTGCCGGGCCCCGCGGCGGAGCTGGGCCTGGGGACCGTCATGACGGCGGCCCAGCTCAAGGTCCTTGCCGCGCTGCCCGGGGAGCTACGCGCGCGTGCCTCACGGTTGGTGGAGCGCTTCTACCTCGACGCCACCGGCTGGTTCCACGACAGCGAGCCGGTGCCGCACCTGAGCACGCTGGCCGAGGCGGTGTGGGAGATGCGCCCCGTCACCATTGAGTACGAGCGCGGCGATCGTGGCGTGACGCGCGATATCAAGCCCCTTGGCCTGGTCCTGAAAGCGGGCACTTGGTACGTCGTCGCCCTGTTCGAGGGCCAGCCGCGCACCTACCGCGTGTCCCGGGTATCTGCGGCCACGCTCGCAGACGGCCAGTTCGAGCGTCCGGATGGCTTCGACCTGGCCGCGTTCTGGGCGGAGTCCAGCGCCGCCTACGAGCGGGAGGTGATGCGCATGGCGGTGGTCGTGCGGATCGCCCCCCACAAGGTGGAGCGCCTGGCGGAGTTCGTTGGGTGGCGGGCGATCGAGATGGCGGAAGAGATTTCAGAGCCTGACCCCGATGGCTGGCGTCGCCTCCGCCTGCGCCTCGACTGGCCCGAGGAGGTCCCGGGCCGGCTGCTGGGCGTTGGTGGAGACCTGGAGGTGCTCGATCCGCCCGAGGTCCGGGCGGAGCTGGTGGCGCTGGCGAGCGGGGCCGTCGCCCGCCATGCCACTCGGAGCGCCTAGAGCCCTCGCTGGCCGTTCGGCTGGCGCCCGCCCTCGCGCACGGTCGGCTGCCAGCGCACGCGCGCAGTGCGCGCCTTGGCCAGCTGGCGGTCGCGGAGCAGCTCCTGGACACTGCGCTCGCGTGCCTCGATGGTTGCCTTCGCGAAATCCTGGTACATCGCTGCCTGACCTTCCCTTCCGTCCCGTCTCGTCGGCTGTTTCCACGAGACTATGGGAGGTACATGACAGTTACTGTCAGGAATCCACTGTCGATCACCGGACACCGGCGCCCATGCATGGGTTTCACGCATTTGGCCGGCGTGACACGCACCGGCCGATGCTCAGGGCGCCAGGGCGGCCCTCAGCGCATCGGCTTCCGCCGCCATTGCTTCCGCTTCAGCTATCGCGATCGAGCGGGGGCTCAGGCCCATCACCTGGTTTGCGAGCGCCTGCAGCTGCGCCGCGGCAGCCGATTCCTGGCCGGCGGCCAGGAAGTCATCGATCTGCTCCAGCCGTTGCGTGACCAGCGCGGCCTTCCCGCCGACCATGTGCCTCGCCATGCTCCACAGCCCGCTGGTGGAGACGCTCGGTGGTACGGGCGTCGGCTCCGGGGTTGGGTCCGGCAGGTCGTTGACGGTGACCTGC
>DATAOD010000009.1:0-2171 GCA_036265975.1 Candidatus Limnocylindria bacterium | reverse complement strand
CCGGTCGATCTCATACAGCCGATAGCGCAAGATCGCGATCCCGGCGGCGACCGGGATGGCGGGAAAGAACGGCAGGGCGAGCAGCATCCCAAGGTCCCACTGGCTCGTGGTGCTGGGCTGGACCACCAGCAGGATCGTGATCGTGATCGCGGAGGCGAACAGCAGCCACTTGAGCTGCTGGCGCTCGATCCCACGGGCGCGACGGAACCGGAGCAGCAGCGCACCCAGGCAGGCCAGGCCGCAACCCAGCAGGAGGATGTAGGCCGGGAAGAGGACGATATTGAGGGCGCTGGTGTGCTGGCTTGCGGTGTCGGGGTCGAGCAGGGCCGGCCCGCGCCAGGGCCACAGGGCCACCGCCGTGGGGACCGTGATCACCACGATGAGGATCGCCGCCAGCCAAGCCACCGGCCGCCAGCGGCGCGACGGCAGCCGGCCGTCGGGGAACAACAGGGGCACGAAGCAGAGCGCCAGCCCCAGCGCCGGCGGCCAGGCCACCTGGGCGACCCAGGCCGCCAGCTCACCACCCGGGCCCGCGTCGGGCGTGGTCCGGAACACATAGCTGGCGTACTCGGCGCCGAAGATGATCAGGCCCTCGGACAGCCCAATGATCAGAAAGATCCAGCCGAGCGGATTGCGGGGCCGGTGGGTGGCGATGACGGCGCCGACCAGCGGGAATGATATTGCCCACAGGGCCTGGAGGGCCACGCTGGTGAGGACCGCACTCAGCGAGTCATGGTTCAAGGCCCCGTAGACGAACGCCAGGACCCCAAGGGTCACGCCCAGCCCACTGACCGCCCACACCAGCCAGACGCCAGCGCGTGGCAGCACCCGGCCAGAGTCGGCGGCACCCTGGGCGACCGTGGCCGACCGATCCTTCCCGATCTGGGGAGCGTGTGGGGTTGCCCCGCTTTGACGGACAGGGCTGGTGGCTCGGTCAGGCTACCTGCGTGAGGCCCTCCTCCTGGGTGTTGGTCTCGAACTCGTTGGGGGTCTGGTAGCCGAGCGCGCTGTGCAAGCGGGTGCCGTTGTACCAGCCGATGTACTCCACGGTGGCCCGGCGGGCGGCCGCTCGGGTCGGCCAGGGCTGCTGGTCCAGGCACTCACCCTTCAGCGAGGCGAAGAACGATTCGGCCAGCGCGTTGTCCCAGCACTGCCCGGTCCGCCCCGTGGATAAGGTCACCTCGAGATCGCCGGCGAGGGTGGCGTAGTCGCCGCTGGTGTATTGACAGCCGCGATCAGCGTGGAAGATCACCCCGGGTGCGGGATCTCGGGCGGCGACGGCGTTGGCCAGCGCGTCGGCGACCAGTTCGGTCCGCAGGTGCTCGGCGAGCGCGAACCCGACCACCCGCCGCGAGGCGATGTCGATCACGGTGGCCAGGTACAGCCAGCCTTCCCAGGTCGGGAGGTAGGTGATGTCACCACACCAGCGGGTATTGACCGCCGCGGCGTTCACGGCAAAGTTCCGGCGGACCAGATCCGCGCGGGCGGCCGCGGCCGGATCGGGAATCGTGGTGCGCTTGCAGCGGCGCGGGGTGCGCCCGTGCAGCCCGGCGGCGCGCATCAGGCGGGCCACCCGCTTGCGGCCGTGCCGGCGCCCCTGGCGACGCAGCTGCGCATGGATCCGCGGGGCACCATAGCGGCCCTTGGACGTCTGGTGTGCTCGGCGGATGTGCTCGGTCAGCTGCTCGTCTGCGACCTGCCGTGCCGATGGGACGCCGGCGCGGTGGGTGTAGTAGGCGGCGCGGGAGACCTCCAGCAGCTGGCACGCCCGCTTGACGTTGCGCTGCTGTGTCTTCTCCGCCTCGATGAACAGATAGAGGTTCACCGGGTCTCCTTGGCGAAGAAACTCGTCGCTCGCTTGAGGATCTCCACGTCCTCGCGCAGCCGCCGGTTCTCCCGGCGCAACACGGCCAGCTCTTGGCGTTCGGCGCTGGTCAGCCCACCATCACGGCGGCTGCCAGCATCACGCTCGGCTTGGCGGACCCACTCGCGGACCGCGGTCTCGGTCAGGTCGAAGTCCCGGGCGACCCGCCCGATCGAGCGGTCACCCCGACCGCACAGCTCAACGATCTCGGCCTTGAACTCCGGTGTGAACGACCGGCGCGGCCGAGGCTTCCTACGCTCCATGCTCTCCATGACGGACATCCTCCCAGGGGCAGCACCCCTGATGT
>DATAOD010000008.1:0-1835 GCA_036265975.1 Candidatus Limnocylindria bacterium | reverse complement strand
CCCGTGGGACGAGACCACGGTGCCCGGCGGCTCCTCGGGCGGCTCTGCCGCGGGCGTGGCAGGAGGCCAGATGTTCTTCGCGCTCGGCACCGATACCGGCGGCAGCATCCGCCAGCCAGCCTCGCTGACCGGCACGATCGGGATGAAGCCGACCTATGGCCGTGTGAGCCGATACGGGATGGTGGCCTTCGCCTCCAGCCTGGACCAGTGCGGCCCGTTCACCCGCTCCGTGCGCGACTGCGCGCTCGTGCTGCAGGCGCTGGCCGGGCATGACCCGCGTGACTCGACCAGCGTCGACGTCCCCGTGCCTGACTACGTGCGCGCCCTGACCGGCGAGATCAGAGGCGTGCGGCTGGGCGTGCCGCGCGAGTACTTCGTGTCCGGCATGGAGCCCGGCGTTGAGGCCGCCGTGCGGGACGCGCTGCGCGTCCTGGAGGGACTCGGCGCCGAGATCGTCGAGGTGTCGCTGCCCTCCACCGAGAGCGGCCTTGCCACGTACTACATCATCGCCCCGGCAGAGGCATCGGCCAACCTGGCGCGCTATGACGGGGTGAAGTACGGCCTCTCCGCCGGGGAGGACGAGCTGCTGGCGAACTACCTCCACACTCGTGGCACCGGCTTCGGGGCGGAGGTGAAGCGCCGCATCATGCTTGGCACCTACGCCCTGTCGGCCGGCTACTACGACGCGTACTACGTGAAGGCGCAGCAGGTCCGCACGCTGATCAAGGCCGAGTTCGACGCTGTCCTCACCCGTGTCGACGCGCTGATTGCCCCCACCTCGCCGAGCGTCGCGTTCAAGATCGGCGCGAAGATGGACGACCCACTGGTCATGTACCTCAACGACGCCTGCACGCTGCCGGTCAATATCGCCGGCCTGCCCGGAATCAGCGTGCCGTGCGGCCTGTCAGATGGGCTGCCGGTCGGGTTGCAGGTAATCGGCCGCGCATTCGACGAGGAGACGGTGCTGCGCGTGGCCGATGCCTACGAGCGCGCTGCCGGCTTCGCGCACCTTCGGCCTCCGACCGCGCACGACTGAGCGGAGCCATGCCCGAGGTGAGCCACGTCCGCCTGGCGATGCCGGAGCAGGCCGTGCTCAATCGCATCCTGCGGGAGGGCGGCGCCCAATCGTTTCCGCAGTGGCTGTACGCAGAGCCCGGCGCCGAGCCACGCATCCTGTGGTGGGGCGTGCGTGGCATGACCGCGGACGTGCCGCATGATGCCGACAGCGCCCTGGTCCCACGCGCCGTCGACGACTGGACCGATGCGCCCCGCGCCGTGATCCTGGCCACTGTCGAGGCTGACAGGGCCGCGGCCGAGCTGGAGCCGTTCGTCGGCACCGGCTGGCATGACACCGGAACCGACGAGTACCTGGGCGCGACCTGTCGGCGCCTCCGTCTGGGACGAGGTGACCTGGTGCTGGCCGAGCCCTCGACCGAGGGGTACGTCGCCGCCTGCCTGGCCCGCTGGGGCGAGGGACCGGTGGCGGTGGCGTTGGACGGAATCGCGACGGCCGGACGGCTCGTGCCCCAAACGCCGGTTGGCACGGCTGGCACCTGGCTGCGCCTGGGTCCGGGTGCCGCTCCCACGTTCCTGTTCCTGGGTGCCGCGTGACCCCGGAGGAGCACCGCGCCACGGTCATGGACTGGTGGGCGCAGCGCGACGAGCGGCTTCGCGATCCGAACGGCTGGCTGACACTGGTCGGTCTCCATTGGCTTTCGCTGGGCGAGAACCGGTTTGGGGCCGATGCGTCCAACGACATCATGCTCACCGGCCGCGACGTGCCCGCCCACGCCGGCTCGCTGTGGCTGGAAGATGGCGCTGTGCGCCTGCAGCCC
>DATAOD010000007.1:0-3083 GCA_036265975.1 Candidatus Limnocylindria bacterium | reverse complement strand
CGGTCAACGACGACCAGCAGATCCTGCGCATGCTGGTCAAGATCAACCAGTCGCGCGAGCTGGCCGATGCGCTCACCGATGACTTCCACGCCGCAATCGAGGACCTGCGCAAGCGCAGCGCCGGCCGCACGGTCTGCCAACCGGTCCACAGCGGGCATGGCGACTGAGCACGCGAGGGGAGCGCGACCGGACGTCGAAACGCAGAGGTGGCATGTCCACCACGTCGGCCGCAACCGCTGAGCGCGCGAGCGCTCTGGACCGGGGAAGCGAGTAGCAGCGGCCGACGCGATGGGTCGCGGCCTCCCGGACTCGTCTGGGACTGGTCGACGGCCGCACTGGGAGCTATGTACGCGCTGCCCGCCGCGTCTTGGCGTTGACCGACGTCCCGCGCGGGCTGGCGCTCGCGGTGGGCGTGCTGCTGGCTGCGGTCGTGGACCGGCGCCGAAGCGCCGCGGGCGCCTCGTGATCCCCGTGCTCGGGACCTCCATCGGCGTGCCGATATTCATCGGCGGGCTCCTGGCCGGCGTCCCCGTGCTCGCGGTGGCGGCGATCGGACTGTTCGGGGTCGGGTCCGCGATGCTGACCGCGCACTCCCATGCCGGGCAGATCGCGATGACGCTGTCGCTCCCGATGGTGGGCGTCGAGCTCAGCTACCCCGACATCGGCAAGGCCGCGGCCCTGGCGGCTCGTCGTGCTCGGCTCGCTGTTCGCGTGTTCGGTGTCGATGCTCTGGCCCGAAGCGCGCCGCCTCTCCCGCGCCCGCCGGCCCGAAGCCAACCCCCGCCACCCTCGCCTACGGGATCCGCCTCGGCGCCGTCGGCGCGACGGCAGCGGCGATCGGCTTCCTGCTCGACCTCGAGCATGTCGGCTGGGCGTGCGCCGCCGAGCTACTCGTGATGCGCCCCGCCCCCGAGATGCAGCGGCTGCGAAGCGTCGGCCGGATCCTCGCCGTCGCGACCGGCGCCCTCGCCGCCATCGCGCTCGTCCGGGTCGGCCCGCTGGCCGCCGTGTACGGAGTGGCCGCCAATGCGCCTGTCGCGGGGGCCGCCGGCACGCACCGGAGCCGCTGGTACGTGACCCCGGCCTTCACGAGCTTCCTCGTCTTTCTGCTGCTGCTCCACGGCCACCCCGAGGACGCGGCAGCGCGATTCGGAGAGCGCCTTCTTGAGACACTGCTCGGCGTCGGCATCGCGTACGCGTTCGCCTGGCGCTCCCCGCGCGATCGCAGCGACGCCACAACCACGACAACCGACCTGAACACGACCTCCGCGACCGACGACACGCGAGAGCAGGCTCGCTGGGCCACGCACGGCAGTCGCTTTGACGCAGGAGCGAGCGCGACAACCGCGCTCACGAGACGCTCGCGAAGGACGTCGACCAGGAGCGCAGGGGGAGACTCCCGCGTCTTGGCAAAGATGGCATGAGCAGGACCTCCTCAGCTCAAGCGCGAACGAGCCGCGCAGGCTTGTTGACCGTGGAGCTTGAGGAGGCCCCGCATGACGATCGTAATGGGACTCGATCAGCATCGCGCGCAGATCACTGCGGAGTGGCTCGATCCCGAGACCGGTGAAGTGTCGCGGGCGCGGGTCGCGCCGGCGCATCGTGAGCCCGTACGCCGGTTCCTGGGCCGGTTCGGGGGCCAGCAGCTGGAGGTCGCGCTGGAGGCGACGACCGGCTGGCGGTTCGTGGTCGAGGAGCTGCAGCGTGTGGGTGCGCGAGTGCATCTGGCCGAGCCGGCGGAGACCAGCGCGCTACGCGGCAACAAGAAGCGCGCAAAGTCAGACCGCGCCGATGCGCGGCATCTGCGTGAGCTGTTGATGATCGGCCGCTTGCCGGAGTGCTGGATCGCACCGGAGCATCTGCTGGATCTGCGCGCGCGGGTCCGGCTGCGCCACACGCTGGTCGATCAGCGCGGCGAGTGGCAGCAGCGCATCCACGCGGTGCTCTACCACCACGGCTCGCCTCCCCACCGGGATGGGCTGCTGACCGGGGAGGGCCGCGTCTGGCTTCAGAACGTCGCGCTACCAGCGGTCGCGCGCGAACAGATCACGGTCGCGCTGTGCATGATCGAGGCGCTAGATATCCAGCTGGCCCCGATCGACAAGGAGCTGCGGGCCTACGCGCGCCGCCAGGCCGGCTGCAAGGCGCTGATGCGCCACTACGGGATCGGCCAGCTGACCGCGGTGACGATCCTGGCGGAGCTCGGCGACGCCGGCAGGTTCTCCTCCTCTCGCGAGGCAGTGCGCTACGGCGGCCTGGACATCACCGTCTATCAGTCCGATCAGCGCCGCGCACCCGGGCACCTGAGCCGCCAAGGGCCGCCCGCGCTGCGCTGGGCGCTCTATGAGGCCGCCCAGGCCGCCAGCCGCGCCGGCAGCCCTGACCGCGCCTACTACCTGCAGGCCGCCGAGCGTCTGGGGCACAACCGCGCCTGCCTGGCGATCGCGCGCAAGCTGCTCAAGCGCAGCTACCACACGCTCAGAGAACTCGGCGAGGAGGCGCTGGCACCCGCATGAGATCGGTCGTGCGCGCCAAGCCCTTCTTCACGCCGATGCACCGCGACCGGCTCCCCGCATGCTCCTGCCGCCACGTTCGCGTGGACGGCCTCCAAAGACCGAGCGGTCGCAACGCTTCCCCCCAGCGGGGCACCCCATCAACCATCATGTCGCCGACCCGGAGCCAACCCGGGCCGTGGACCGAGATAAGGCTGGGCGTCCGCGCGCACCCACCGCTCTCTAGCGCCAGCACGGCGCCTGTCAAGCGCTACGCGCTCGGCCCGCAGGGCCGCCCTCCGGGTGACAGGGCACCGCCGCTGGCGCTTGAAGGCAGTCAGGTGCGGGGCAGAGCCCGGACCGAAACACAACAACACCTCGGGCGCTTGACGAGGGTGCCCTGCACAGATAAGGAGCAGCGAAAGCGGGAGCCCGAGGGATTACGGTTTCTGGCCAGGGGGATCATTCGTCTCGTCGCGCAGAGCGCGCGTCGGGCCGACGATCGAGTGATGACCGGGCCGCCATGGGCCCGGAACGCGTCGGGCCGGACATCTTTCAGTCCAGCCCGATCATGCGCTGCGGTGCACGGCA
>DATAOD010000006.1:0-10593 GCA_036265975.1 Candidatus Limnocylindria bacterium | reverse complement strand
CGGCTCGGTCCCGAGGCGACGGTAAGCCTGGTCGACGGCATCAAGGCGGTTGGGTTCCACTACGCGACGCTGGCCGGCATCACGATCAGCATCGACGACGTGAAGATCCCTGAGTCGAAGGCGACGCGGCTGGGCGAGGCGGACACTTCGGTCGCCGAGATCGATCGCGAGTTCCGTCGCGGCTTCATCACCGAGGACGAGCGCTACGCGCAGACCGTCGAGGTCTGGCGCAAGACCACCGACACGGTGACGGAGGAGATGCTGGCCGGGCTGGACCGCAATGGCTCGGTCTGGATGATCACCCACTCCGGGGCACGCGGCAACGTGACCCAGGTGCACCAGCTGGCCGGCATGCGCGGCCTGATGGCCGACCCGTCGGGCCGGATCATCGACCTGCCGATCCGCAGCAACCTCCGCGAGGGGATGAGCGTGCTCGAGTACTTCATCTCGTCGCACGGGGCGCGCAAGGGCCTGGCCGACACCGCGCTGCGGACCGCCGACTCCGGGTACCTGACCCGGCGCCTGGTGGACGTGGCGCAGGACGTCATCACCCGCGAGGACGACTGCGAGACGACGATCGGCACCTGGATCACGCGCGAGGAATCGACCGAGATCCCCGAGCCGTTCGGCGATCGGCTGGTGGGCCGCATGGCGGCCATGGACGTCACCGACGAGAAGTCCGGTGAGCTCATCGTGGCGCGCAACGACGAGATCAACGAGGCGGCCATCGAGCGCATCGAGGCCGCCGGCATCGACCGGGTCAACGTCCGGTCGCCGCTGACCTGCGCCGCACGCCATGGCGTGTGCCGCATGTGCTACGGCCGCAACCTGGCGACCGGGCAGCTGGTGGAGCTGGGCCAGGCGGTGGGCATCATCGCGGCGCAGTCCATCGGCGAGCCGGGCACGCAGCTGACCATGCGGACGTTCCACACCGGCGGCGTCGCCGGCGAGGACATCACCCAGGGCCTCCCGCGCGTCGAGGAGCTGTTCGAGGCGCGCATCCCCAAGGGCCAGGCGACCATGACCGAGATCGACGGCACCGTCGAGGTGGCGCGAGCCGGCGTGGACCAGCCGATCACGGTGCGCGTCACGCACCGGGAGGCGTACGTCACCCCGATCAAGCTGACCCCGCAGCACGAGGTGCTCGTTGCCAACGGCGACGAGGTCACCGAGAACCAGCTGCTGGCACGCCTGGCCGAGGGCGAGGAGGTCACCGAGGTCCACGCGCCGGCTGGAGGTCGCATCACGAAGAAGGGCTCGACCCTGACGCTCCACTCGGAGGACGTGGACACCCGCGAGTACGCGGTGCCGCACTCCGCGCGGCTGCGGGTCGAGACCGGCGACGAGGTGCTGGCCGGCGATCCGCTGACCGAGGGCTCGCTGAACCCCAAGGACCTGCTCCAGATCAAGGGCGTGGACACCGTCCAGCGCTTCCTGGTGGCGGAGGTCCAGAAGGTGTACCGCTCACAGGGCGTGACCATCGCCGACAAGCACATCGAGATCATCGTGCGGCAGATGCTGCGCAAGGTCACGGTGGACTCGGCCGGCGATACCGACCTGCTGCCGTCCGAGCTGATCGACCGCTTCGAGTTCGAGGAGGTCAACAACCGGATCCTGGCCGAGGGCGGAGAGCCCGCCACCGCGCAGACCGTGCTGCTGGGCGTGACCAAGGCATCGCTGAACACGTCGTCGTTCCTCGCCGCGGCCTCCTTCCAGGAGACGACCCGGGTGCTGACCGAGGCGGCCATCAATGGCGCCAAGGACCACCTGATCGGCCTGAAGGAGAACGTGATCATCGGCAAGCTCATCCCGGCCGGCACCGGCGCGGAGGCGCGAGCCCTGGCTGCCGCCAAGGCGGGCGAGCTCTCGCCGGAGGAGTCCGAGGCGCTCCGCGAGCGCGAGGCGGCCATGAGCTTCCTCACTGGTGACGCCGACACCGACGCCGATGGCGTGGTGGAGGCCGATGAGGCCGAGGCAGCCGCCGAGGAGGCGGCCGAGACGGTCGCCGAGCTGATGGGCGCCGATGACGATCCGGCCATCGAGGCCGAAGTGACCGAGCAGGTCTTCGACGAGCTGAACGAGGAGGTCCCGGCCGAGAAGTAGGCCGCGAATGCTTCCATTGGCATACCGATGGGCGGGCCACATGGTCCGCCCATCGTCGTGTCCCGGGAACCGGCACGCGGGTTGCCGCGTCCAGCGATCATGCGACGCCTGATGGTGCTCTCGCTCTGCGCCCTGCTGCTGCTCGCCGGCTGCGCTCGCTTGGGCAGTGGCGGCGCATCGAGCGACGAACCATCGGCCGGCACGTCCGGCGAGCCGCCCATCGCCATTCCGGATCCATTGCCGCCCTCGCCCAACGGCGATGGCTCGCAGCGCGTAGAGCCGGACGCGACCGTCTTCGACGCCCACGACGTTTCGATCGACCACGTCACCATCGGCCCCGACGCCCGCAGCCTCGCGGTCTACTGGTGGGGTGGCAACGCGGCCTGCTTCGGCCTGAAGGAGGTGCGGGTCGGGATGCAGCGTGGGACGCCCATCATCACCGTCCTGGAGGGCACGCGCGAGGCCGCGCGCGACCGCATGTGCACCATGGAAGCGGTTCTGAAGTCGGCGCTCGTCACGCTCGACGCCCCCATCGTGGTCGATGCCGCCAATTCCGACCCGGAGGGCGGAGAGGCGAAGCTTCCCGAGCGCGCCAAGCAGGTCCACGTGACTGAGGGACTGGTTGACGCCAGCTCCAACGCGGTCATCAGCTACCGGCTGGGTCGCGACGGCTCGCAGCTGGATGCCTACTACGTCGGCGGCGTGGAGGACTGCTACGGGCTCGCAGCGGCGGACGTCGATCGCCAGGGCAGCGGGCCGCTGCAGGTATCGGTCCGGGAGGGACGGAAGCCCGGCGCGGGTGCCTGCGACGACATCGGCGTCTTGAAGTTCGTGCGGGTTCAGCTGGCAGAGCCGCTGGTCGTTGTCGCCGCCTTGGATTCGGGGCCCGGCCAGCCCGCCCACTGACGTCCCGCGCAGGCTCCGCTCGGTTGACACTCCCGAGCGTGGAACCGTATACTCCGCGTTCGGTGTCCCGTGGTCGGGACGCCTTCGTGTGTGCCCCTCCGGGCACCCTCCGCTGAAGCTCATCGAGTGATCCGACAGGGGATCCCTGCGCGCTCGCGGAGGCGCGAGGAACCAGGCTATTTCGCAGTTTTCACGCGAGGAATTCATTGCCAACGATCAGCCAGCTGGTCCGCAAGGGCCGCAAGCCGGCAGGCAAGAAGGTCAAGGCGCCGGCGCTCCGCCGCACGCTCAATACCCTGGAGCAGACGAGCTCCATGGGCCGCGGGGCGCCGCAGCGTCGTGGCGTCTGCCTGCAGGTCATGACCCGCACCCCGAAGAAGCCGAACTCGGCGCTCCGGAAAGTGGCGCGCGTCCGCCTGGTCAACGGCATGGAGGTCACCGCCTACATCCCCGGCATCGGCCACAACCTGCAGGAGCACTCGGTGGTCCTGGTCCGCGGCGGCAAGGTCCGTGACCTGCCGGCGGTGAAGTACCACATCGTGCGCGGCACGCTCGACGCCGCGGGTGTCCGCGACCGACGGCAGGGCCGCAGCAAGTACGGCGCGAAGTCGCCGGGCAAGGCCTGAGCCGATGCCTCGCCGTCCCACCGTCGCGCGCAAGAGCAAGTACGAGGAGCAGCTCGTCGGCACCGCGCTGACGCTCGACCAGTTCACCAACAAGCTCATGCGCGGCGGCAAGCGGCAGCTGGCCGCCCGGATCCTGGAAGACGCCATCGCCCGCTGCGAGAAGCAGGCCGGCCGCGCCGGGGTCGAGGTCATGGAGCTCGCCCTGCGCAACGCGATGCCGCTGATCGAGGTCAAGCCCAAGCGCGTCGGCGGCAGCACGTACCAGATCCCGGTCGAGGTGCGCGCCGATCGCCGCATCAGCCTGGGCATGCGCTGGTTGATCGAGTCCGCCCGCAAGCGGAATGGCCGCAGCATGGCCGAGAAGCTCGCCGGCGAGTTCATGGACGCCTCGAACAACCTGGGTGCCGCGGTCAAGCGCCGCGAGGACACGCATCGCATGGCGGAGGCGAACCGCGCCTTCAGCCACTTCAAGTGGTAGCCGCGTCATGACCATGAGCAGCACTGCCACGCGAGGCGCCACGACCGCCATTCCGCTGGAGCGCACCCGCAACATCGGGATCATCGCCCACATTGACGCGGGCAAGACCACCGTGACCGAGCGGATCCTCTTCTACACCAAGAAGATCTACAAGATCGGCGAGGTGCACGAGGGCGCGGCCAGCCTGGATTGGATGGAGCAGGAGCAGGAGCGGGGGATCACCATCACCGCCGCCGCCACCACCTGCTTCTGGGCGGACCATCGCATCAACCTGATTGACACGCCCGGCCACGTGGATTTCACGGTCGAGGTGGAGCGCAGCCTGCGCGTGCTCGACGGTGCCGTAGTCGTGTTCGACGGCGTGGCCGGTGTCGAGCCGCAGTCGGAGACGGTCTGGCGCCAGGCCGACCGCTATACGGTCCCGCGCTTCTGCTTCGTGAACAAGCTGGACCGCACCGGCGCCGACTTCTGGCGGGTGGTGGACATGATCCGCGACCGCCTGGGCGCCAACGCGGTGCCGCTGCAGGTGCCCATCGGCATCGAGGACACGTTCCGCGGGGTGATCGACCTCATCAACATGAAGGCCATCACCTATGGCAACGACCTGGGCGACCAGATCGAGGTCGGCGACATCCCCGCCGAGCTGGCTGCCGAGGCTGAGAGCTGGCGCGAGAAGATGGTCGAGGCGCTGGCCGACCACGACGACGACATCGCCCACAAGTACCTGGAGGGCGAGGAGATCGGCCCCGACCAGCTGCGCGCCGCGCTGCGCGCCGGGACGCTTGAATACAAGATCGTGCCGGTGCTGTGCGGCTCGGCCCTGAAGAACAAGGGCGTGCAGCCGATGCTGGACGCGGTCATCGACTACCTGCCGTCGCCGCTCGACGTGCCGCCGGTCACCGGCCACGACCCCCGCTCCGGCGAGGAGTCCACGCGGCCGACCGATGCCGACCAGCCCTTCGCCGCGCTGGCCTTCAAGATCGCCGCCGACCCGTTCGTGGGCAAGCTGGCCTTCTTCCGGGTCTACTCCGGCACGCTGAAGACCGGCTCCTACGTGTACAACTCGACCAAGGGCACCAAGGAGCGCGTCGGCCGGCTGCTGCAGCTGCACGCCAACCATCGCGAGGAGATCGAGTCGGTCAGCGCCGGCGACATCGCCGCCGCGGTCGGGCTGAAGAACACCACTACCGGCGACACGCTATGCGACGAGTCGAAGCCGATCGTGCTGGAGGCCATCACCTTCCCGGAGCCGGTCATCGAGCTGGCGGTGGAGCCCAAGACGAAGGCCGATCAGGACAAGATGTCGATCGCGCTGCAGCGCCTGGCCGAGGAGGATCCCACCTTCCGCGTCAGCACCGACGAGGAGAGCGCTCAGACCCGCATCGCCGGCATGGGCGAGCTCCACCTCGAGGTCATCGTCGACCGCATGCTGCGCGAGTTCAAGGTGCAGGCCAACGTCGGCCGGCCGCAGGTCAGCTATCGCGAGGCCATTCGCAAGCCCGCCAGGGGCGACGGCCGCTTCGTGCGCCAGACTGGCGGCAAGGGCCAGTACGGCCACGCGGTCCTGGAGACCGAGCCGCTGGAGCGTGGCTCCGGCGTGGAGTTCGTGTCCAAGATCGTCGGCGGCGCCGTGCCACGCGAGTTCTGGCGTGCCATCGAGCAGGGCGTGCGCGAGGCGCTGAACGGCGGGATCGTGGCCGGCTACCCCATGATCGACCTGAAGGTGACGCTGGTCGACGGCTCGTACCACGAGGTCGACTCGTCCGAGATGTCGTTCAAGATCGCCGGCTCCATGGCCATCAAGGACGCCGCCGCCAAGGCGGATCCGGCCATCCTGGAGCCGGTCATGAAGGTTGACGTGACCACGCCCGAGGATTTCATGGGCGACGTCATCGGCAACCTGAACTCGAAGCGCGGGCATATCGAGGGCATCGACGAGCACGGCACCAGCCGCGTCGTGCGTGCCCTGGTGCCGCTGGCCGAGATGTTCGGCTACGCCACCGAGCTGCGCAGCATGACGCAGGGCCGTGCCACCTACTCAATGGAGTTCAGTCGCTATTCCGAAGTCCCATCCAGCATCGCCAACGAGCTGGTCGCGAAGTCGAAGAGCTAGCCGAGAAGGAGCATCGAAGGACACACCATGGCCAAGGAGAAGTTCGACCGCAGCAAGCCGCACGTGAACGTCGGCACCATCGGGCACGTCGACCACGGCAAGACCACGCTGACCGCGGCGATCACCAAATACCTGTCCCTTTCGGGCGGGGCTGACTTCCGCGCCTTCGACTCGATCGACAACGCTCCCGAGGAGCGGCAGCGCGGCATCACCATCGCGATTGCGCACGTCGAGTACGAGACGGCCAACCGCCACTATGCGCACGTCGACTGCCCCGGCCACGCCGACTACATCAAGAACATGATCACCGGCGCAGCCCAGATGGACGGCGCCATCCTGGTGGTGTCCGCGGCCGACGGCCCGATGCCCCAGACCCGCGAGCACATCCTGCTCGCCCGCCAGGTCGAGGTCCCGTCGCTGGTCGTCTACCTGAACAAGGTGGACATGGTCGACGACGAGATGCTCATCGACCTGGTCGAGATGGAGGTCCGCGAGCTGCTCAGCAAGTACGACTTCCCGGGCGATGACATCCCGGTGATCCGCGGCTCGGCCCTGAAGGCGCTCGAGTCCTCGAGCACCGATCCCGAGAGCGAGGACTACACCTCCATCAAGGAGCTGATGGACGCGGTCGACAACTACATCCCGACTCCGGTGCGGGACGTCGACAAGCCGTTCCTGATGCCGATCGAGGACGTCTTCGGCATCAAGGGCCGCGGCACCGTCGCCACCGGCCGCATCGAGCGCGGCACGGTGAACACCGGCGACACGGTGGAGCAGGTCGGGATCCACGCCAAGAGCCGCGACCTGGTGGTGACTGGCGTGGAGATGTTCAAGAAGACGCTGGACCAGGGCCAGGCCGGCGACAACGTGGGCCTGCTGCTGCGCGGCATCGAGCGCGAGGAGATCGAGCGCGGCCAGGTGCTGGCCAAGAAGGGCAGCGTGAAGCCGGGCACCAAGTTCAAGGCAGAGGTCCTCGTCCTGACCAAGGAGGAGGGCGGCCGCCACACCCCGTTCTACGCGGGCTATCGGCCCCAGTTCTACCTGCGCACGACCGATGTCACCGGTGCCATCGCCATGCCGGCCGGGGTCGAGATGATCATGCCCGGCGACAACGTGAACATCGACGTGGAGCTCATCACGCCGATCGCGATCGAGCAGGGCCAGCGCTTCGCCATCCGCGAGGGCGGGCACACCGTCGGCGCCGGCGTGATCACCGAGGTGATCGGCTAAGGCCATGGCCAAGCAGCGCATCCGGATCCGCCTCAAGGCGTACGACCACAAGCTGCTCGACCAGTCGGCCGAGCAGATCGTGGAGACGGCCCAGCGCACCGGCGCCACCATCGCCGGGCCGGTGCCGCTGCCGACCCGGATCGAGAAGTACACGGTCATCCGGGGCCCCTTCGTCCACAAGGACGGGCGGGAGCAGTTCGAGATTCGGACGCACAAGCGGCTGATCGACCTCATCGATCCGTCGACCAAGACGGTGGATGCGCTGATGCGGCTGAGCCTGGCGGCCGGCGTCGATATCGAAATCAAGATGTGATGAGAGGAAGCAGGAAGCAGCAGTGCCGGCAGGATTGATCGGGCGCAAGCTCGGAATGACGCGGCTGTTCGGCGACGACGGGACCGTCGTGCCGGTGAGCGTCATCGAGGCTACCCCGAACAGCGTCACGCGGCTCCGTACGCCGGAGCAGGACGGCTATGCCGCCCTGCAGCTGGGTGCCGGCACCGCCAAGCGCCAGACCAGGCCGGTCGCCGGCCAGTTCAAGGCGCTCGAGCGCGACCTGCAGAAGCCTGCCCGGGTCCGCGAGTTCCGGGTGGACTCGACCGACGGCTACGAGATCGGCCAGGCGGTGGACGTCAGCCTGTTCGAGGTGGGGGAGCTGGTCGATGTGACCGGCGTGAGCCGTGGCAAGGGCTTTGCCGGCACTATCGCGCGGCACAACTTCAAGCGCGGGCCCAAGACGCACGGCTCTAACAACTACCGCCAGCCCGGCTCGGTCGGTGCCGGCACCACGCCCGGCCGCGTGTTCAAGGGCACGCGCATGGGCGGCCACATGGGCGACGAGCAGGTCACCGTCAAGAAGCTGCGGGTCGAGAAGATCGACGCGGAGCGCAACCTCCTCCTGGTGCGTGGCGCGGTGCCAGGCGCGCGCAACGCGATGCTGCTGATTCGGAAGGCGAAGTGACCATGGCCAGCACCACGATCCTGAAGGCGGACGGCGCCAAGGGCGCGAAGCTCGATCTGTCGGACAAGCTGTTCGGGGCGCCGGTGAACACCGCGCTCATCCACCAGGCGGCGGTCCGCCAGCTGGCGGCGCGACGCATCGGCACCGCGGACACCCTGACCCGGGGCGAGGTGACTGGCGGTGGCAGAAAGCCATGGCGCCAGAAGGGCACCGGCCGCGCGCGTCAAGGCAGCCGCACGGCACCTCACTGGAAGGGCGGCGGCGTGGTGTTCGGGCCTCATCCGCGCGGCTACGAGCAGAAGATGAACACCAAGATGCGCCGGGCCGCACTGCGCGGCGTGCTGAGTGCCAAGGCAGCCGATGGCTCCGTGCGCGTGGTCGAAGGCTTCGGCCTGGACGAGATCGGCACGCGAGCCTTCGCCGATCGGCTGACCGCCTGGGAGGCTGGCGGCAAGGTGCTGGTGGTGCTGCCCGCCCGCGACCACGTGGTCGAGCGCTCCTGTCGCAACCTGCGCGAGGTTCGGGTCATCCTGGCCGACAGCCTCAACATCATCGATCTGCTCGAGGCGGACACCGTCGTCTTCACGGCCGATGCCATCGCACGCGCCGAGGAGACGTTCGCATGAGCCTCAGCGCGCAGACCGTGCTGCTCAGGCCGGTCATCAGCGAGAAGAGCGTCATCGAGACCGAGCGCAATAACTACACGTTCGCGGTCGCTCGTGACGCCAACAAGTTCCAGATCAAGGCCGCCGTCGAGGAGCAGTTCAAGGTGGACGTGCTCGGCGTGCGGGTGATCTCAGTGAGGCCGAAGCAGAAGCGTCGCGGCCGGCGGCAGCTGGGCACCGTTCCCGGCTGGCGCAAGGCGGTGGTGACGATCGCCGGCGGACAGAAGATCGAACTCTTCGAGACGGTATAGAGACATGCCCCTACGCAGCTATCGACCAACCAGCCCCGGACTGCGGCAGATGACGCGGGCCACCTTCGAGGAGGTGACCACCGATCAGCCGCACAAGCCGCTCACCGAGCGGCTGGTCCGCCGTGCGGGACGCAATTCGCAGGGCAAGCTGACTGTCCGCCACCAGGGTTCCGGCCACAAGCGCCTGTACCGGCTCATCGATTGGAAGCGCGACAAGACCGGCGTGCCGGCGCGGATCGCGACGGTGGAGTACGACCCGAATCGCTCGGCGCGCATCGGCCTGCTGCACTACGCCGACGGCGAGAAGCGCTACATCCTGCTGCCGCACGGCCTGGGCGTGGGCGACACCGTGATCTCCGGCTCCGACGTCGAGGCGCGGGTCGGCAACGCTCTGCCGCTGTCGCGCATCCCGCTGGGCACCCAGGTCCACAACATCGAGCTGGTTGCCGGCCGGGGTGGGCAGATCGTGCGCTCCGCCGGCAGCAGCGCACAGCTGCTCGCCAAGGAGGCGGGCATGGCCACGATCCGCCTTCCCTCCGGCGAGGTGCGGCGGGTTCGTGCCGAGTGCATGGCCACCGTCGGCCAGGTCAGCAACCTGGACCACGAGAACCAGAACATCGGCAAGGCGGGACGCAGCCGGCACATGGGCCGCCGCCCACAGGTGCGCGGCGTGGTCATGAACCCGAACGATCACCCGCACGGCGGTGGCGAGGGCAAGTCGCCCACGGGCATGCCGCCGAAGACCCCGTGGGGCAAGCCGGCCATGGGCCTGCGCACCCGCAGGAACAAGACGACCACCAAGCAGATCGTTCGCCGTCGGTATGGGCGGGGTTAGGAGAACTCGATGAGTCGCTCTCTCAAGAAGGGACCGTTCGTCGAGGCGCGCCTGCTCGGCCGCATCGACGACATGAACAAGCGCAACGAGCGCAAGGTCCTGAAGACCTGGTCGCGCGCCAGCGTGATCTTTCCGCAGATGATCGGGCACACGATTGCCGTGCATGACGGCAAGCGCCACGTGCCGGTGTTCATCACCGAGAACATGGTCGGCCATCGGCTGGGCGAGTTCGCCCCGACCCGTCACTACCGTGGCCACGGCAAGGCCACCGAGCGCTCGTCGGCGCTGAAGTAGGAGCGGGACATGCGCGTTTCGGCCACGGCCAAATACATCCGCATCAGCCCACGCAAGGTGCGGCTGGTGACCGACCTCATCGCCGGCAAGCCGGTGGAGGAGGCGGCCGCCATCCTGCGCTTCCTGCCGAACG
>DATAOD010000005.1:0-41192 GCA_036265975.1 Candidatus Limnocylindria bacterium | reverse complement strand
GAGCTGGTGTCCTTCCTCGAGCCGTATCGGGCCAACGCCCTCGAAGGCCATCCGTGGCGCGAATGGAAGGAGTTCGAGGCGCAGTGGGAGGGCAAGCGCATGCCGGGCGCCGGGTCCCGCTGGAACCGGGGCAAGGACCTGTCGTGGGAAGCGCTGCGGCCCGAGCTGGTGTGCGAGGTCGCCTTCGACCACCTACAGGGTGATCGCTTCCGCCATGGGACCACCTTCAAGCGCTGGCGCCCCGACAAGTCACCTGCTGACTGTCGCTACGACCAGCTCGATGAGACCCCCGCTGCCCTGCTGGCCGATCTGTTCGGCTAGCGGCCGGCGCTCGCAAGGACCCATTCGAGCAACGCCCCGAGGCGTGGCTACACTCAAGGGCATCGACACTGACTTTTGGAGGACAGGCGTACGTGACTGCTGCTGATCCCAACGCCGCCATCAACGAGATCGCCGATCGCTTCTTCGAGGGCGTGCTGGAACGCGACTCGATCTTCGCCACCATCCTGGGCGACGACCGCTTCGACGATCGCCTGCCAGATATTGGCGCGGCGGGCCGGGCAGAGGAGGAGCGCGTCTATCGGGCGCTGATCGACGAGGTCGAGCCGATCTCGACCGACGGGCTGGAGCCGGAGCAGGTCATCACCCGCGACATGTTGCTGCTTGTGGCCCGCAACCAGCTGGAGGCTCAGGAGCGGAAGCTCTATCAGCTGGCGATCAACCACATCAGTGGCGTGCAGCTGATCCCGGTCATGGTGGCGCAGTACCAGATCGCGGAGTCGGCCGAGGGGCTCGAGAAGCTGCTCGCCCGATTCGCGGCGTATCCGACGGCCGTGGAGCAGTACGTAGAGACGCTGCAGGAGGGCGCGCGCGACGGTCGCACCGGCGCAGCCATCCCCGTGCGCAAGCAGATCGAGCAGATCGAGCGGCTGATTGCCACACCCACGGAGCAGTTCCCCGCCGTGACGCTCGCCCACGTGGCGGACGACGACGCGCGCGCCCGCGTGGCTTCAGCGGTCGACGAGCACGTCAAGCCGGCGCTGCAGCAGCTGCGCGACTACCTTGCCGATGAGTATGAGCCGCACGCCCAGGCAGAGCCGGGCATCGGCGGCGTGCCTGACGGGCAGGATCTCTATCGGCTTGCCATCCGCATGCAGACGACGGTCGCGACCACCGCCGAGGAGGTCCACGCGTTCGGCCTGGAGGACCTGAGCCGAATCGAGGCCGAGATGGACGAGATCGCCCATCGGCTTGGGCATGCGGACCGACATGGACTGAAGGCGGCCCTGCAGACCGACCCGACCAACCACACCGACTCGCGGCAGGCGATTGTGGACCTGGCGAAGAGCCAGACGGAGCGCGCCTTTGCGGAGGCTCCGAAGTACTTCGGGCGATTGCCATCGGCCAACTGCGTCGTGGTGCCGGTGGAGGAGTACCGCGAGCGCGAGACACCGCCTGCGTTCTACATGCAGCCCTCGCTCGACGGGTCGCGGCAGGGCCAGTACTACATCAACACGTACCAGCCGGAGGAGCGGCAGCTCCACAAGATCGCGGCCATCACCTTCCACGAGGCGACGCCTGGCCACCACTTCCAGATTGCCATCGAGATGGAGCTGGCCGGTCTTCCCCGATTCCGCACGCTGGGCGGTCGCATGGCGGGCGTGGCCTATGTCGAGGGCTGGGGACTGTACTGCGAGCGCCTGGCCGATGAGATGGGCCTCTATCTCGATGATAGGGAGCGGCTTGGGATGCTCGACGCCCAGGCCTTCCGCGCCTCGCGGCTGGTCGTCGACTCGGGCCTTCATGCGCTGGGCTGGACCCGCGACGAGGCCATCCAATTCATGAACGAGCGTGGCACCCTTCCCATGGTCGACGCCGAGATCGAGGTGGATCGCTACACGGTCTGGCCGGGCCAGGCGCTCGCCTACAAGATGGGGCAGCGCGAGATCGAGCGGGCCCGTCGCGAGGTGTCAGAGAAGATGGGCGACCGTTTCGACCTGCGCACCTTCCACGATGAGGTGCTGGGTCACGGATCGCTCCCGCTGGCCACGCTGCGTCGCGAGATCCCGGGCTGGGTCGAGGCCGCGGTCTCGGCCCGCGAGGGCGAGGGCGCGGGAGCCCGCTGACGCTGCTTCGCGCGTGATCCAGCCGATGAAGCCGCCTGAGCGGGTCACGCTCACCGGACGCCATGTGCGCCTTGAGCCGATGGAGCAGCGCCACCGTGACGACCTCCTGGACGCGGCCGCGCAGGACCCGGCGACCTTCGGCTACCTGTTCGTGGACCTTTCGCGCGGCCAGCCAGCCTGGGACGTGTATTTCGCGGATGCCATGAAGCCGGAGTACGTCTCCTGGGCGACGATCGACGCAGCCACCGGCCGCGCGGTCGGGTCGACCCGATTCCTGGACATCGCGCCGGAGCACGGGCGACTGGAGATCGGGTGGACGTGGATCGCGCCATCGCACCAGCGCACCGCCGTCAACACCGAGGCCAAGCTGCTGCAGATGACCTACGCCTTCGGCGAGCTCGGCGCCAACCGCGTCGCGCTCAAGACGGACCTGCGCAACGAGCGGTCGCAGGCGGCGATTGCCCGCATCGGCGGCGTGCGCGAGGGCGTGCTGCGCGAGCAGTTCCGCATGCCGGACGGCTACATGCGCAGCAGCGTCTACTTCTCGATCCTCGCGGCCGAGTGGCCAGCGGTGAAAGCGCGACTCGAAGCCCGTCTGGCCGAGTGACGCTGCGGGTCAGCTGGGGCCAGGCGCTGGCCTGGCGCATGCGGCGCCACTGCCTGGAGCCATTGGTTGACGCGACGCCGGCCGAAGTCGTGCGCCGCCTGTGCGGCGTGCAGGCACAGGTGGCCTCATCGGCGGAGCTGGCGATCCGGCTTCGGCAGCGCCATTCGCGGGCCGGCGAAGTGGCCGAAGCGCTGCGGCGGGGCGAGATCATCAAGACATGGGCGATGCGCGGCACGCTCCACTACCTGGCGCCCGGGGACGCGGGAGACTACCTCTCCCTGCTGGCCGCGGGCCGCTCCTGGGAGGTACCCAGCTGGCAGAAGTACTTCGGGCTCCGGCCGCAGGACTTTGACGAGATGCGCGACGTCGCCCGCGAGGCGCTCGACGGCCGCGTGCTGACACGCGAGGAGCTAACGGCCGCCATGCTCCGCCGACCCAGGCTGCGGCACCTGCGCAGCGAGCTGTCCTCCGGCTGGGGATCGCTGCTCAAGCCGCTCGCGTGGCAGGGCGACCTGTGCTTCGGCCCAGCGCAGGGCAACCGCGTGACCTTCATGCGTCCCGACCAGGCCAGCAGTCGATGGGCGGGCGTGCCCGAAGCCGATGAGGCTGCGCCGCGCGCGATCCTGGCGTACCTGGGCGCCTACGGCCCCGCCACGGTCGAGCATTTCGGCCGATTCATCTCGCGCGGCCGGGTCTCGAAACGCTCGCTGCGTGCCTGGTTTGCGCGGCTGGGCGACCGCGTCACAGAGGTGGTCGTCGACGGCGAGACGGCCTTCGTGGCCGCAGAGGACGTCGATGACCTGGCCGCCAGCCGGCCGCGCTCGACCATCCGGCTGCTCGGCGGCTTCGACCAGTGGGTGCTCGGCCCGGGAACGGAGGATCCGCACGTGGTGCCGCAGCGCTATCGGCGCCTGGTGAGCAAGCAGAGCGGCTGGATCGCGCCGCTCGTGGTTGCCGGCGGCGAGGTGATCGGCACATGGGAGCTCGATGGCAGCACGGTTCGCATCGGCACCTTCGCTGGTGGCCGGAAGCCCGGAAAGCAGGCGCTGACCTCAGAAGCCAGGCGGATGGCAGCGCTGCTGGGCCGCGAGCTGACGCTGGACGTCGCTACAGTGCGCGCATGAGCAAGGGCCGGCTCGAGGCCTTCAGCGACGGCGTGATCGCCATCATCATCACGATCATGGTCCTGGAGCTGCGGCCGCCGGACGGCACCCAGCTGGGCGACCTGGGCGAGCTCGGCCATTCCTTCGCGATCTACGCGCTGAGCTTCGCGCTGCTGGGGACGTACTGGGCCAACCACCACCACCTCTTCCACACGGCGCGGGTGGTGAACGGCGTCGTGCTGTGGGCCAACCTGCATCTGCTCTTCTGGCTGTCGCTGTTCCCGCTCGGGACGGCATGGGTGGGCGACTCCGAATTTGCGCCGATACCCGTTGCGGCCTACGGCGGCCTGATGCTGCTGGCGGCGATCGCCTATTACGGCGTGGTACGGGCGCTCATCGCATGTCCCGGCCAGCCCGGCACGCTGGCGGAAGTTGTCGGTCGCGACGTCAAGGGCAAGATCTCGCCGGTCCTGTTCGCGGTGGCGATCCCGATCGCGCTCGTCGCGCCCTGGCTGGCACTGGCCATCTACGCTGTCGTTGTCGTGCTGTGGGTGGTCCCCGATCGCCGCATGGAGCACGCATCGGGTTCGCGCGAGGCCTAGCGGCTCAGCCCCGCGACCACTCCTGGGAGAGGTCGTAGTCAGGATCCGGCTTCTCTTCCGCTGGCCGGTCGGCCTCCGGCACGTGGCGCAGGTTGACCCGGACCCGGTACCAGAGCGACGAGCGGCCACGCATGCCGTCGACCAGCACGTCATCGTCCGCGATGTGCTTGGCGACCCTCGGATGCCGCTGCTTCCAGCGTTCGAGGCCGTCGAGCGCATCAGCCTTCTTCTTCGCCTGGCTGATGACGATCAGTGGCTGGGATGAGCGCCGGCGCCCGGTAGGCGCCACGGACCCGTCGGCCCGCCGTGCCGGCGGGGGAGGCATCTGCTGCGGCTGGTCGCCCGCGCGTCCGCCTGGAGCAGCGCCATCGGGCCATGGCATCCGTCGCTTGGATGGCTGCACGCGCGGAGGCTCGCCCGGCTGCTTGACGTAGTTCGGCGGCCAGGGAGCGTCGCCGAGGCCTAATGCCTCATCGCGCGCCGCCAGGTCCAGCAATTGCTCCAGCGAGCCGACTGCCTCATCAATCCCGGCCCCGACGTCGCCGAGCCGTGCGTAGCGCGCCGGCATGCTGCCGAGCGTGAAGTCACCGAGCTCCGCGTCGGGCACCTCGTCCCAGGTCATCGGCGCCGAGACGGTGGCCGCGGGCAGTGGACGCACCGAATACGCGGAGGCCACCGTGCGATCCTTGGCGTTCTGGTTGTAATCGATGAACACGCCGTGCCGCTCCTCCTTCCACCATTTCGAGGTGGAGATGGACGGCGCGCGGCGCTCGACTTCTCGTGCCATGGCCAGGGCCGCGCGGCGGACTTCGCTGAATCCCCAGCGCTGCTCGATCCGGGCGTAGATATGGATCCCGCGCGAGCCACTCGTTTTCGGGAAGGCGGTCAGACCGTGATCGGCGAAGACGTCGCGCACGACCATGGCAACGCTGCGGACGTCCGCCCACGGGACGCCCGGCCCCGGATCCAGGTCAGCGCGAATCTCGTCGGGATGCTCCAGGTCGTCGGCACGGACCGGGTGTGGGTTGAGGTCCACGCAGCCCAGGTTCACCACCCAGGCCAATGCGGCGCGGTTCCTGACCACCACCTCGTCCGCGGTGCGCCCTGAGGGAAATGCCAGTTCCACTGTCGAGACGAACTCCGGCACCGTCTTCGGCGCGCGCTTCTGGAAGAACGCCTCGCCGGTGATGCCATCCACGAAGCGCTTCAGCGCCATGGGCCGATTGCGCACGCCCAACAGGGCGCCATCAGCCACCGCCAGGTAGTACTCGACCAGCTCTCCCTTGGTGATGCCGGCCTCGGGGAAGTACACCTTGTTTGGGTTCGAGATGCTGACCTCGAAGCCGTCGAGCTCCAGCGAGACCGATGGGTCCTTGGCCATCGGTTCAGCCTACCGGAGTCCGGGCACGCAGTTTGCGGAGGGTGCCCGCATGATCGACCGAGCACGGGCCTTCGGCGCAGCCATCGACGGCTGGCTGAAGAAGCACCGATGGACTCGCGTCCTGCGCAACGCGGCCATCGGCTTCGTCGAGCATGGCTCGCCGCAGTACGCCGGCAGCATGGCGTACTTCTCGATCCTTTCGCTGTTCCAGGTGCTGGTGCTGGGCATCGTGGTGCTGAGCTACTTCGTCGGCCAGGGTCAGGCCAGGCAGTTCGTGGTCGACCAGATCCGGGCGGGCTCGCCGCTGGACGCCAACACCATCGGCGGCGTGATTGATGCAGTAATCGCCTCGCGCGGCGGCATCAGCCTGTTCGGCCTGGTCTTCCTGCTGTGGGGAGCCCTGGGCATCTTCTCGGCCGTCACCCAGGGCGTGGGCCGCGCGTTCGGCGCGACGACGCCGCGGCCGTTCTGGCAGGACAAGCTCATCGGCCTGCTTCTGATGCTGATCACCGGTGTGCTGGGCGTGGCGTCGGTGGTGATCGGGATCGTGACCGGCATCCTGCAAGCGGCCACCGGCAAGGTCCTGGCTGCCATCCCGGGGGGTGGGCTGGCGGTGGCGCTCATCGGCTTCGTGACGCCCATCCTCCTGATCTTCGTCGCGTTCCTGGTGCTCTACCGCGTCGTGCCGAATCGGGACGTGACCTGGCGGGAGGCGCTGCCGGGCGCGGTGGCCGCGACCATCGGCTGGACCATCCTGCGCATCGGCTTCACCTATTACGCGACCAACATCGCCAAGTACGACACCGCCTTCGGCCCGATCTCCGCCACCATCTCTCTGCTGGTCTTCCTCTACTTCGCCAGCGTGGTCGTCCTGCTGGGGGCAGAGGTGTCGAGGGCGGACGTGCTGGAGGACGCGACGGCCAAACCGGAGATCGTTTCATCCATGTCACTCGGCTCGGTGGTCGGACCAACTGCCGTGGCGCGACCCGCGACCGAGGCCGAGGCCCAGCCAGTGCCCGCCTGGGCGCTGGCGCTGGCGGGCGCGCTCGCGGCGTTCGCGGTGAGGCTCATCTCCGGCCGGCGCGAACCGCCGAAGTAGCTCCTCGCCCAGTCGGCGACGCCCGCGAAAAGGTGCAATCGGGTACTACGGTGTAGTACATTCGACCCCGTCACGCGGCCGATGTGCCCGGCTAGCATGGCGAACGAGCACGTCAGGAGGACGGCTGGGCACATGACAGACTCCTGGTATTGCGCCGCATGAGGGGACGGTCACGACTGGCCGTCATGCTCGCCACGGTGCTGACGGTCGGTTCGCTGGTCGTCAGCGGCGACCCCCGCGGCCATGCGCTGGCGGCGGATCCCATCTCGCAGGCGAAGGCACAGCGCGACTCCATCGAGGCTGAGCTCGCGACGCAGCGCGCCAAGCTCGACGAGCTGCGGGCAACCTCCACGACCCTGACGCAGCAGCTCGACCAGGCCGAGCACGAGCTCGCCAATGCCACGGCCGAGTACGAGCGCGTCGTCGGCCTGCTGCAGGCCGTGAAGCGCGACGTGCGTGACATCAACGGCCGGCTGCGCGACCTGCACGCCCGGATCGAGCGCATGGATCGGCGCCTGTCGGTCGTTGCCCAGGAGATCGCCACCCAGACCGTGGAGCTCGAGGCTCGAGAGGCGCTGCTAGAGGACCACCTGCGCACCGCCTACGAGGAGAGCCAGACCTCCCTCCTGGAGATCATCCTGAACTCCGACAACCTGGATGACGCCACCAACCAGGTTGGCTATCTCCTGACGCTGTCGGACCAGGACAAGGAGCTGGCCGACCAGATCCGCACCATCCGCGAGGAGCTGCTGGTGAAGCAGCAGACCCTCAACGACGGACGCGCCGCGCTGCGCGAGGCTCGACAGGCCGCGGCCGAGGAGCGGCAACGCCTGGTGGAGCGCAAGGCGCAGCTGCAGGAGCTCGAGGCGCGCGCCGCGAAGCTGCGGGCGGAGGCCGAGATGCGGCGCGCCGCGCAGGACGCTGCCCTCAACGCGGCCCTCGAGGCAAAGGGCAACGTCCAGCAGCAGATCGCGGCCAACGAGGCAGCATTCGAGCAGGCCAACCAGCTGGTCCACAGGCTGGTCGCCGACCAGCGGGCCATCGAGGAGGCGCGCCGTCTCGCCGAGGAAGCGGCTCGCAACCAGGCCAATACCGTCTCAGCGCAGGGCTACCGCTGGCCGGAGGTCGGCGCGCATATCACCCAGGAGTGGGGCCCCACCAGCTTTGCCATGGAGCCGCCCTACACGTATCACACCATCTACTACCCGCATTTCCACGGCGGGATCGACATGGCCGCGGGCTGCGGGACGCCCATCCTGGCCGCGAAGGCGGGCGTGGTGGTGGCCTCCGGGCAGCCGCTGTGGCCCAGTGACCCGGGCTTCGGCGTGGTCATCGATCACGGCGGCGGCATCCAGACCTGGTACTGGCATATGACCACCCGGATCCTGGTGCATGCCGGCCAGATCGTGAACACGGGCCAGGTCCTGGGCTACGAGGGCATGACCGGCTTCGCCACCGGCTGCCACCTCCACTTCGCCACGAACGTCTACGGCGTGTGGGAGAACCCGCGCAGCTTCCTGCCCTAGCGCCAGGGTTCAGGCCGGGACGGTCGTCCCTTCAGCGGCAGCCACCGCGGGACGGTACAGCTGCTCCACGTACTGGATCAGCATGCGCGCCGTGCTGAACTGCCAGATGGAAGCCGATACCGCCGCCCGCATGGTGTCGAGCCACGCGTGTGGCAGGTCGTCGGCGTCACGGTCGAAGAAGCGCGGCACGATTTCGTCCTCCAGGAGCCGATAGAGGGACTCGGCGTCCGCGGCATCCTGCGCATCCTCGTCGCCGAGCGGCTCCCGCTTGCCGATGGCCCAGCCGTTGCGCCCGTTGTAGCCCTCGTCCCACCAGCCGTCCAGGATGCTGACGCTGGGCACGCCGTTCAGCGCCGCCTTCATGCCGGAGGTGCCGGATGCCTCGAGCGGCCGCCGCGGGTTGTTCAGCCAGATATCGACGCCCGCCACCAGGAAGCGGGCGATCCGGATGTCGTAGTCCTCGACGATGAACACGCGGCGCCGCAGGCGATCGGAGCGCGACAGCTCGAAGATGCGTTGGATGACGCGCTGGCCGGGTCGATCGGCGGGGTGCGCCTTGCCGGCGATCACGATCTGGACCGGGCGCTCGGCGTGCGAGAGCAGCCGGGCCAGTCGGTCCTCGTCGCGGAACAGCAGGTCGGCGCGCTTGTAGGTCGCGAAGCGCCGCGCGAAGCCGATGATCATGGCCTTCGGGTCGAGCGCGTGCTCCACCTCGCGCAGCTGGTCCGGCGACTCGCCATGCCGCGCGAACTGGCGCGCCAGCCGGCTGGCGATGAAATCGGTCAGCTCCCGCTTCTGCTGCATGTGGCCGGCCCACAGGTCGTCATCGGCGATGTCATCGACCCCGGCCAGGCCATCGGGCCCGTCGTGGTCGGCCGACAGGAAGGTGCCGAGCGCGCGCTCATAAAGGCGCCGCATCGGCCTTCCCAGCCAGCTCGCGACGTGGACGCCGTTGGTGATCGGCTCGATGTCATGCCCGGCAACCTCGCGCCAGGTGGCTGTCGCGGTTTCGGCGTGCAGCCGGCTCACCGCGTTGGCTCCACTGGCGTGGCGCAGGACGAAGGCGGTCATGTCGAAGGGCGCGTTGTCGTCGTCGGTGCGGCCGCGGCCCAGCTCCAGCAGCTGGCCCGCCGGCATGCCCGTCGCATCGAGCCACGGCGCCAGGTTCTTGACTATCAACGCTCGATCGAACGTTTCGTTGCCAGCCGGCACCGGCGTGTGGATGGTGAACACCGCGTTGCGCCCGACCTCGCGCAGCGCGTCCTCGGGGGTAACGCCCGCCTGCGCGTCCATCAGCTGGCGGGCACGCTCCAGCAGCAGGAACGCCGAGTGGCCCTCGTTGAGATGCCAGACCGCGGGGTCCACTCCCAGCGCGCCCAGCGCGCGCACGCCGCCGACGCCAAGGATCAGCTCTTGGCAGAGGCGCATCTCACGGCCGCGGACATAGAGGATGTGCGTGATGGGTCGGTCCGGGCCCGCGTTGGCGGGGAGGTCGGTGTCCAGCAGGAGCACGGGGACGCGGCCAACCTGCGCGACCCATACCGCGGCATGCACCTGGCGATCGTGGAAATCGACGCTCACCTGGAGCGCCGATCCGTTTGGCCCGCGGGCGCGTCGCAGGGGGAGCATGCCGGGGTCGATGTCGGGCTGGGCATGCTCCTGGTGCCCATCGGCGTCGATCTGCTGCCGGAAGTAGCCTCTACGGTAGAGGAGGCCTACCCCGATGAAGGGCAGCGCCGCATCGGACGCCGACTTGCAGTGGTCGCCGGCCAGGATTCCCAGGCCACCCGAGTAGATCTGCATGGACTCGTGGAACCCATATTCGGCGCAGAAATAGGCCACGGGCCCCGGCAGGGCCCGTGACGGCGTGGCTTCGACCTGGCGCTGGTACCACGAGTCCGCGCCGTTGCCCATGTAGCGGTGGAATTCGTCGAGGAGCCGGCTGGCGTCGACCATGAAGTCCTCGTCGGCGGCCAGCTCTTCCCAGCGGGTGGCGTGCATGCCGTTCAGCACGGCGATGGGGTTGCGGTGTCGCACCCAGGCCGCCGGGTCAAGCCGCGAGAACAGCGTCCCGGCGCGCGGCGTCCACGACCACCACAGGTTGTAGGCCAGCTCGTCCAGGCCCTCCAGGCCGCGCGGCAGGTTGAAATCGCTGCCGGGCACCGTCGGGACGCGCACGGAGGCGCTTTCGGGGCTGCTCATGGAGGCTCGATGCTACCGGATGGCTGCCCGCTCGTGGGCCGCTGACGCGACGGGTACCATCCTTGGGCTGCTCGACAGCGCGTATTACCCTATCGGACCCGTGATGGATGGCTACTCGGTCAAGGACGCGGCGCTCGTCCTGGGAATCCCTGAGCGGCGGGTGTGGGAGCTCATCGCCCGCGGCGTGCTGTCGAGTGCGCGTGAAGGCCCGGACGGCATGCGCGTCTACCTCCAGCCGCGATCGGCCGTGGAGGCATCGGAACCGCGCATCTACCGCGCCGATGAGCCGGGTGCAACTCCGCCAACCAATGGCAACGGCGGATCCCACGAGATGAGCCCATTCCGCGAGCTGCTGACCGAGTTCCGCAGCCTGACCGAGCGATACGGGCAGGCGCTGCTGGCGCTGGGCGAGGCGCGCGGCGAGGTTGCCTCGCTGCGTGGCAGGGTGGAGCTGCTGGAAGCGCGAATGGACCTGCGGCTGCCGGGCACCCGTCCCGCCTCGACCGTCGCCTGGGAGATTCCGGGTTATCCACCAGAAGAGCCGGCGGCCGAGCCTGAGGCCGAACCAGACGTCACGGAGGCGGACGAGGCGACCGAAGCCGCGCTTGCTGATGAGCAGGCGGCGCCCGCCGGCGAGCAGCTCGCGGATGAGGGAGACCAGGCGGAGGAGGCAGCCGGGCCTGCCACCCAGACCACGGCACCGTCCGTCGCCCGCCAGCGTCGCGCGGAGTCGCGGCGGCGAAAGATCAAGGGTGGCCGATCAGCCCTGGTCGGCATCGCCGAGGCGCTTGCCCGTGCCGAGGATCCCACGCTGGCCGAGCTGCCCGGTGCACAGGACGCTGCCGAGGCAATGGCCGCCCTGCAGCGCGAGGTGGATGCTGCGCACGCCCCCGAGGAATCGGCAGGCGAGCCTGGCGAGGCCCCTGAGCCTCTCGACGAGAAGGAGGCGCTCGAGACCCCAGACCCGATGGATGCCGATATGTCAGATGTCCTCGTTGAGGCATCGATGCCGGCGATCAGCGTCCCGGCAGCGGGGCTCGTGGCCGACGCCGAGGAGGCGTACGAAGGCGAGGACCAGGCTGAGGTGCCGGACGTGATCGAGGTTTCCTACGTCACGCTCACCGAGGTCGAGGAGGAGCCTGCCGAGGAGATCCAGCCGCAGGCAGAGGCCGAGGCAGCGGCCCCGCCGGAACCTGCACCCGCGCCACTCGAACCGGCAGCCGAACCCGAGCTGGAACAGGAACCCGAGCCGGAGCCGCAGGGCACCCATGAGCTGCTTGCCGCGCCGGATTCACCGTACTCGGCTGACGTCGTCGAGCCCGACTGGTTTGCCGACGGCGACTTCACATGGCTGGAAGCCGCACAGGCGGAGGCCGCGCCGCCCGCCGTCGAGACGCCGGCGCCAGCGGAGGAATCGGAGGCAATCGAGCAGGAGGCCCTTGTGGAGCCGATGCCGCCCGCCACGGTGGAGGTCGAACCCGAGCCGGAGCGCGCGCCCCCATCTCCTCCTGAGTCGCAGGCGAGACTGGACATTCCGGGGCCGGACGATGCCTTCGGACCGTCGGCCCACGACGAGTTCCGCGCTGAGGAGGAAGCCCGCGCCGCGATCCAGGAGGCGTTCCATGAGGAGGCGCCGGACGACCAGGAGACGCAGGCATCGGTGGCCTTCGATGCCGCGCGCGAGCCGGAGCCGATGCATGCGGAGCCACTGGAGCCCGCGGAGGAGGCGATCCAGGAAGCATTCGGCGAGACGCCCGAGCCGCCTGACGTCCAGCGGGATGCGACGGAGGTGCTCGACCAGCCGGAAGCCCCGGCCGAGCAAGCGGCTGAACCTGCGCTCGAAGCGGAGCTGGAGCCGATGCAGGCCGAGGCCGAGCTTTTCGAACCCGAACCGATACAGGCCGAGCCGGAGCCGATGCCCAGCGATGCAGGTGAGCCTGCCGAGGATGCGATCGCCGAGGCGTTCAGCCCGCCGCCCAGGGAGCCCATCGTCGCGCAGCACGCGCCGGAAACGATCGGAGCGCCGCCCAGCCCCGAGGCACAGGCGGCGCCCTCCTCGCCAAGCGGCGAAGAGGAGCTGATGTGGCTCGGCGACGAGTTCGAGGAGGCGAGCATCGAGGTCGCTGCCCAGGGCTGGCGCAGCGCCGATGCGCCGGCTCCGCCGCCGGCGGAGCCGCCGCCTCTCGAGCTGACCGACGCCGAGCTCTCGCAGCTCGCCGAGGACGAGGGCTGGGACGATGCGGAGGTGGAGGCAATTCGCCGGCTGCTGGGCCGACCCAATACACCGGACGCATCGGCTCCGGAGCCCGAGGCTGCGCCAGCCTCAGAGGTGCCGAGCGCCGAAATGCCCGCGGACACGGCACCGGCAATGCCGCGCCCTCCGCAGCGCCATGCGATGTCCTCGATGAGCGACCCGCAGTGGTTGCGCGGCCGTCGCGGACCGGCGGCCACCGCCTACCGGCGGCTGCGGCGCCTGTTCCCCGGTTAGCCCCTCAGCCGGCCGCTCCCAAAAGGTCGGGCAACTCGTCGCGCAGGGCACGCAGGTCGTCGTCCTTCAGTGAGAATTCCGCCAGGTCGGGTCGTTTGGCGAAGGCCGTCCGCAGCAGCGAGCGTGCCTCGTCCAGGCGCCCGGCCAGGGCGTGGAAGCAGGCGAGGTTGTAGAGGGCGGTCCCGGCGTCGACGTCGGGAAGCTGCAGGTCGCGGATGCCGGCCTCGAGGTCCTGGGCGAAGGCAACCACGCGGTCCAGATCGATCGGCACATCGGCATCGCGCAGCCAGCCGAAATGAGTCGCCGCGTGGAACGGGCCGTTGCCGAAGGCGCCGTTGACGAGCGTGCTCACGTCCGGTTCGTTCGAGCCCGATGCCAGCACCTCGCGAATCAGGCGCTCGCTGACCTCATCGGCTTCCTGGACGATCGCGTCCCAGCTCCAGTCGGCGCGTGCGGCGTGGAGCTCCGCGTTGATCGCGTCCTCTTCACCGCCGGGCGTCGGATCCTCGCGACCCTCCCGGGCAGCGCTGAAGCGATTGGCCTGCCGCGCCTTCCAGGCGGTGAGATGCGCCTGCACGTCCTTCGGCGACCAGTCGTCCGGCCGAATGGGTGCGTCGCGCACTTCCGGATCCAGCGCGCCAATCACTTCGATCTCCGCCTGTCGCGTCAGGCGCAGCAGCTCCGCCAGGCCATCGACCGCGTTCGTCATTCCACTCCTCCGCTGCTAGGCCCCGGGCCGAGGTGATACCCGAGGCGCCGGGGCAGCGACGTCATCTGCCGCAACCACCACGGCGCTCGCCTGCCGGCCATCTCCATCGCCTCGCGGCGCACGATCGCGCCGCGCATGAAGCGAGCGCCAATGTAGCGGAAGGGCTCCGGGGGCAGGCGACCGGGCGGCCGCCCGACTGGCGCCAGGCGGGTGATCCGCTCATCGGACCCGAGGGCAAGGGCGGCCAGGACGCGCCCCGCCAGGTGCGACGGCGCCACGCCGTTGCCGGAGAAGCCGACCGCGAAGTGCACCGGCATGCCCGGCACGCTGCCAAACCGCGGCAGATGATCGCCCGAGACGTCGATCGGCCCACCCCAGGCATCGGTCAGACGAACTGCGCGCAGCTGTGGGAACAGCGTGCGAAAGGCCAGCGCCGCACGCCGCGCCGAGGCGACGTCGTCCGTGAAGACTGAGCCGATGCGTCCGTCGAGGCCCGGCATCCCGCCACCGGAGCCAATGGCGATGCGTCGGTCACGCGTGAGGTGCAGGTACTCCACGTTGAAGCGGGCCGTGTAGATCGACTCGCCGCCATTCCAGCCGATGTCGCGCAGCTGCGCGTCGTCCAGCGGCTCGCTGCGCACCATGTAGCTGCCCCACGCCAAAGCCGCGCGGCGCAGTGGACGCCACGCGATGGACCACGCGTTGGCCGCCAGCACGACCTGCCGGGCGCGTATGCCCACCGGGCCGGTCGGTGAGTCCGCCGTGAGCCGGATGCCAGTGCGCTCGGTGCGCAGGCTTGGCCGGACGGGCGTGCCTTCGTGGATGCGAACGCCACGTGCCAGGGCCACGCCGCGCAGGCCGCGAGCCAGCAGCGCGGGCTGCACGGTGGCGCCCTCGCGCATGAACGCCCCGCCGCGGAACCGAGGAGACCGGCAGTAGGTCGCCACCTCATCGGGGCTCAGCGCCACGAGCTCCTCCCCCGCGCCCAGCTCGGCCGCCATTCGCACCGAGCCGAGCGGTCGGTCATCGTGCAGCGGAGTGGTGGACACGACCAGCATTCCCGACTGCCGGAAATGAGCATCAATCGCATTTGCCTCGCACCAGGCGCCGATGTCGCGCACTGATCGCGAGACCTCCCGTGCTGCTTCGAGCGCCCGCTCCGCCCCGTACAGCTCCACCAGCGTGTCGAGCTCGTCCCACCACGCGTTCACGAAGCCGCCGTTGCGTCCCGATGGCCCACCACCGCAGATGTCCTGCTCCAGCACGACCACGTCGAGGTCCGGCGATCGCTCGCGCAGCTGCAGCGCGGTCCACAGCCCCGTATAGCCGCCACCGATGATGGCGATGTCGGCGGAGAGGTCCCTGGATGGCGGAGGCAGCGGCTGCGGGCCGTCCTCCGCGGCCAGCGCCTCGCGCAGCCAGGGGCTCCGCCGCCCGCGCCCGGGACGCAGCTCGAGGTCAGCGGCGGTAAGGCTCGGTTGCTCCACGTCATGCTCCTGGGGCTTCTGGCGATCCGCTGGGCGATCCGTACGGGGTGCACATTGTGCTGCACCGGCAGCGCTCAACGGCCGATCGCTTGACCTCGAACAATTCGGTGGCATAGAATCGTTTGCGTGACGCAAACTATTAGCGCAACCGAAAGTTCCCAGGCCGAATCCTCGACCACCATAGCCCCGGCCGACCAGCTCCTCGATGAGCTCAGCGAGCTCATCGTGACCGAGCGGACGGCGTACATGACCTACGCGCATGCGCGCTCGCTCAGCCTGGCGCACATGTTCCTGATGGCCAAGATCCACGCACACGGATCCATCGCCATGACTCGTGTGGCGGAGCTCATCGGCTCCGGCCTGCCGACCGCGACTGGCCTCATCAGCCGCATGGAAGAGCGTGGGCTCGTCCGGCGCGAGCACGACACGAAGGATCGCCGCGTGGTGCTGGTGAGCCTCACCAAGAGCGGCGCGGCGGACATCGCCGCCCTCAACCAGGCGCGCCGGCGACGGCTGTCAGGAGCCATCAACCAGCTTCCGGCCAGGGACCAGGAATCGCTGCTGAACGGCATCCGAGCCCTGCGCGCCGCGTTCCAGCAGATCAATCAAGGAGACGACACCCCGTGACAGCCGCTTCAACCGCCGAGATGAGCCCAGTGAACCAGGCTCCGGTGAAAGTCGAGAACCGCGCGCGGTTCGAGATCCTGGGCGCCGTGATGCTGGCGCTCTTCCTGTCTGCTCTCGACCAGACGATCGTCGGGCCCATCCTGCCCCGGATCGTTTCGGACCTGAAGGGCGTCGACTACTACACCTGGGTCGTCACCGCCTACCTGCTGACCAGCACGGTCACCGTGCCGATCTACGGGAAGCTCTCCGACCTCTTCGGCCGCAAGCCCATGATGATGGTGGGCATCGGACTGTTCCTGGTCGGCTCGATGCTGTCCGGCCTCTCGCAGAGCATGTGGCAGCTCGTCATGTTCCGGGCCATCCAGGGGCTGGGCGCCGGCGCGCTGTTCCCGATCAGCCTTGCGGTCATCGGCGACCTGTTCACCCCCCGCGAGCGCGGCCGCTACCAGGGCCTGTTCGGCGCCGTCTTCGGCATCGCCTTCCTGGTTGGCCCGTTCCTGGGCGGCACCATCACTGACAACTGGTCGTGGCACTGGGTCTTCTACGTCAACCTGCCCATCGGCCTGATTGCCCTTGCGGTCATCTGGCGGCTGCTGCCGACGGTCCGTCGTGCGGACGCGACCCGCAACATCGACTACCTGGGCGTGCTCACCTTCGCCGCGGGCGTGGTGCCGATCCTGGTCGGCCTGACAAACGCGCAGAACGGCGACTGGGGCTCGATCGGCGTGTGGGGCCTCCTGCTCATCGGCGTGGTCTTCCTGGTCACCTTCGTTTGGGTCGAGTCGTGGGCCAAGGAGCCGATGATCCCGCTCCACCTGTTCCGCATCCCGACCTTCTCGATCTCGATGGTTGCCGTCTTCACCGCCATGTTCGGCTTCTTCGGCGCGGTGGTGTTCCTGCCGCTCTGGTTCCAGGTCGTGCAGGGCGCCAGCGCCACCGAATCGGGGTACAAGCTGCTGCCTTTCCTGTTCGGGCTGATCCTGAGCTCGATTGCCAGCGGCCAGATCGTGAGCCGCACCGGCCACTACAAGTGGCTCGCGGCGGGCGCGCTTCTCCTGGCGGCCATCGGCGTGGCGCTGATGACCAACATCCGCGCCGACACGCCTGACCTGACGCTCTGGTCATGGATGTTCCTGGCCGGACTGGGCATCGGCCCATCGATGGCGGTGTTCACCATCATCGTCCAGAACGCGGTGCCCTTCGCCGAGCTGGGAGCGGCGACCAGCGACCTGACCCTGTTCCGCCAGATCGGCGGCACCGTTGGTCTGACCCTGGCGTTCACGCTGTTCCGCAACTTCCTCAACTGGGACCTCATCCGGACCCAGCTGGTCGCGGCCGGCGCGCCAGCTCAGTACGTGCCGGTCAGTCCGCCTGCCGGGTTCGACGCCGGCCAGCTGACGAACGTAGCCTCGAGCGGTGGTGCGAGCTTCCTGGCCCAGGTACCCGAGCAGTTCCGCCACGCATTCCAGGTGGGCATCCACGAGGCATTCAGCATCGCGCTCGGCCACAGCATGTGGCTGGGAGTCGGCGCGCTGGCGGTCGCGGTGCTGAGCGTCGTGCTGCTGCACGAGGCGCCGCTGCGCCACCATGCCGGTGAGTCTGAGACGGGCCAGGCAGGGCAGCCGGAAGGGCCTGCCCCGATCGCGGCCTTCGACTGAGCGGCGGCTATGATCCGCGCATGACGGACTACGGTCCGGACACCGCGCTGATCGTGGTCGACGTCCAGAACGACTTCGCTGACCCGGCCGGCAGCCTGGCTGTCGGCCGGGCCGCGCATATCCTGCCGCGCATCAACGACGAGATCGGGCAGGCACGAACTGCCGGCTCCCTGGTCGTCTACACCCAGGATTGGCATCCACCCTCCACGCCGCACTTTGCGAAGGACGGCGGCATCTGGCCTGTGCACTGCGTGGCGGAGACCTGGGGTGCCGAGCTGCACCCCGACCTGCTGGTCGACGGGGAGGTCGTCCGCAAGGGCGCGAACGGGGAGGACGGCTACTCCGGCTTCACCATGCGTGACCCGGTCAGCGGCGCGCAGGTTGCCACTCCCCTGGAGGCGATGCTGCGAGCAGATGGCGTGAGGCGGGTCGTGATCTGCGGCCTGGCCACCGACTACTGCGTGAACGCCACCGCGCTGGACGCGCGGGGCCTCGGATTCGAGACGGTGGTGCTCACGCGAGCCGTGGCGGCGGTCAACCTGAAGCCCGGCGACGCCGAGCGGGCGCTGGAGCAGATGGCCACGGCCGGGGCGGCGCTGCAGCACGATTAGGGCAGCCGCGGCCGCCCTACTGTCGGCTGCTCAATACCGTCCAGCCAAGCAGCGCCAGGCCGACGATCAGGGTGCCGCCTCCGATCCAGGCCCAGGTGCGGTCGCCGCTCATGAAGCTCCCAGGCAGGATGCCGACGCCCTGCAGCAGCCAGACGCCCCCGGCCAGGGAAATCAGGACACCCATTACCAGGCGCAGCGTTCGCATCGGGCAAGCATAGGAAAGAACGCCGGCGGCTTCTTGCGCTCGATACAGCGGCGCGTATACTCGCCCCGAGTCGGGCCGCTCACATGCGGCGCCAGCAGCCTTCCCTCCCCTCCCAGCACGTCCCATCGTCGGCTCACGGGGTAGCGGCAAGACCCGTGGCCGGCGCTCCACGCGGCGCAATTGCCCGACGTGGTACACACGCACAGGGAGGGTCCTTGTGGCCTATACCGATCAGGTGCTGAACTGCTCCGACTGCGGGATCGACTTCGTCTTCTCCGCCTCCGAGCAGGAGTTCTTCGCGCAGAAGGGCTTCACCTCTGCGCCAAAGCGCTGCCCTTCCTGCCGGGCCCAGCGACGCGCCGCAACGGGCGGCTCCAGCTACGGCAACGGTGGCGGCTACAGCGACAGCTACAGCCGCGGGCCACGGGAGATGTTTGACGCCGTCTGCGCGCGCTGCGGCAAGGACACCCAGGTCCCGTTCCGGCCGACCGGGGCGCGCCCCGTCTATTGCAGCGACTGCTTCCGGTTGATGCGCGGCTGAACCATTTCCAGGGCCGATGGCACCCAACGGCGCTCCGCTCACGCGGGGCGCCGCTTCTTTGTTACGAAGCGTTCATGCCACGAGCCCAGAAATTCAGGCCGATGTTCACTCCCTCCCGGCATCCTGCGAGGCATGCGTTCCGAGGCCACGAATCAGGTCAGCGGCCGAAGGCTCGTATCATTGATGGCGTGAAGCATCGGCAGGGAACTTGCGGGACATCGTGAACGTGTCAGCCAACGACCAGGAACTGCACCAGTGGCGCGAGCTGGGCCAGCAGCTGCGGGTGGATTCAGTGCGATCCAGTTCGGCAGCCGGATCGGGCCACCCGACCTCATCGATGTCGGCGGCGGACCTGTTGGCGGTGCTGATGAGCAAGTACCTGCACTACGACTTCGGCAAGCCGGATGACCCCCGCAACGACCACCTGATCTTCTCGAAGGGCCACGCCTCGCCGCTGCTGTACGCGATCTACAAGGCGGCGGGAGCGATCTCGGACGAGGAGATGCTCACCTTCCGCAAGCTCGGCAGCCGGATCCAGGGACACCCGACGCCGGTGCTGCCATGGGTCGACGTCGCCACCGGCTCGCTGGGACAGGGCCTGCCGATCTCCGTGGGCGTCGCGTACGCCGGCAAGTACCTTGACCGTCTCCCGTATCACGTCTGGTGCCTGTGCGGCGACTCGGAGATGGCCGAGGGCTCGATGTGGGAGGCGTTCGAAGCGGCCGGCTTCCACGGCCTGGACAACCTGACGGCGATCATCGACGTCAACCGGCTCGGCCAGACCGGCGAGACGATGCATGGCTGGGACCTCGACGCGTACGCAAACCGCGCCCGCGCCTTTGGCTGGGAGGCCATCGAGATCGACGGGCATGACGTGACGCAGATCGACGCCGCCTTCGCGCAGGCCGGCAACGGATCCGGCCGACCGACGGTGATCGTGGCCAGGACGGAGAAGGGCAAGGGTGTGGCGGCCGTCGAAAACAAGAACGGCATGCACGGCAAGCCGGTGCCCGACGAGGCTGAGGCGATCAAGGAGCTGGGCGGCATTCGCAACATCTCGGTCCAGGTGCCCAAGCCCAGCGGCGACGCCAGGCCGCATGTGTTCGAGGTAGGCGGCGAGCTGAGCCTGCCGAAGTACGAGATTGGCACCAAGGAAGCGACGCGCAAGGCGTACGGCGATGCCCTGGTGGCGCTTGGCAACGCCCGCGGCGACGTGATCGCGATTGACGGCGAGGTGGGCAATTCCACCTACTCCGAGGAATTCAAGGAAGCGCATGCCGAGCGCTTCGTGCAGGCCTACATCGCTGAGCAGCAGATGGTCTCCTACGCGGTCGGATTCCAGGTGCGCGGCTGGCGCCCGTTTGCCGCCACCTTCGCCGCGTTCCTGTCGCGCGCGTACGACTTCGTGCGCATGGCGGCGGTCAGCCGCGCCAACATCGTGCTGGCAGGGTCGCACGCCGGCGTGAGCATCGGCGAGGACGGACCCTCGCAGATGGCGCTGGAGGACATCGCTTCCCTGCGCGCCGTGCATGGCAGCACCGTGCTGTACCCATCGGATCCCAACCAGACGGCCGAGCTGCTGGAACTGGCCGCCGATCGCGAAGGCATCGTGTTTATGCGAACCACGCGCGAGAAGACGCCCGTCATCTACCAGCCGGGCGAGCGATTCGAGATCGGGGCCAGCCGAACCGTGCGCCAGACCGATGACGACGCCGTCACCCTGATCGGTGCCGGGATCACCCTGCACGAGGCTCTGAAGGCTGCCGACCTGCTCAACGAAGACGGCATCAACGCACGCGTCATCGATCTGTATTCGGTCAAGCCAGTGGACGAGGCGACCATCCGGGCCGCGGCCCGTGAGACGGGAGCGATCATCACGGTCGAGGACCACTTCCCTGAGGGCGGCATCGGTGACGCGGTGCTGGAGGCGCTGGCCGGTGAGCCCGGGCGGGCACCGGTGCGCAAGCTGGCCGTCACCATCATGCCCGGCTCCGCGACGCCGGCCGAGCAGCTCGAGGCTGCCGGGATCGACGCAGAGCACATCGCCGCCGCGGCCAGGGAGCTCACCGGCGCGCGGGCAACCGCCAAGGCGTAGAGGAGGCGAGACGCAAATGAACGCGCTGCAGCGGCTGCACGCTGAGCAGGACCAGAGTCCATGGATCGACTTCATCGATCGCGAGCTGATCGAGTCGGGGCGCCTGGCCGAGTTCGTGGCCGAAGGCATCCGGGGCCTGACCAGCAACCCGACCATCTTCGGCAAGGCGGTGGCCACCGGCCAGTACGACGAGCTCATCCGACGCGAGATCGAGGCGGGCCATGACAGCCGCGCCATCTACGAGGAGATCGCCGTCGGCGACGTGAGCGATGCCGCCGACGTGCTGCGCTCGGTCTACGACCATTCGGACGGAGCCGATGGCTTCGTGTCGATCGAGGTCGAGCCGGACCTGGCCGAGGACTCGGAGGGCACGCTCCAGCGCGCCAGGCATCTCTTCAGCCGGGTCGCGCGGCCGAACGCCTTCGTGAAGATCCCGGCCACGCCGGCGGGCCTGCCCGCCATCGAGGACGCGATCGCCGAGGGCATCAACATCAACATCACCCTGATGTTCAGCGTCGAGGTGTATCGGAACGTGGCGCGCGCATACATCAACGGCCTGCGCCGCCGCCTGGACCGCGGCGAGGACGTGAGCCGCATCGCCTCGGTGGCCAGCTTCTTCGTCAGCCGGGTAGACACGAAGGTCGACAAGGCGCTGGATGCCATCGGCTCTGACGACGCACGTGCGCTGCGTGGTCGAGCCGCCATCGCCAACGCGAAGATGGCGTACGCCGCCTACCAGGAGATCTTCGAAGGCCCGGAGTTCGCCGACCTGCGCGAGGCCGGGGCCAGGGTGCAGCGCTGCCTGTGGGCCAGCACATCGACCAAGAACCCCGACTACCGTGACGTGCTGTACGTGGAGGAGCTCATCGGCCCGCAGACGGTGGATACCATGCCACTGGACACGATCGAGGCCTTCAACGACCACGGGCGCCTGGCGCGAACGCTGGACCAGGGGACTGATGAGGCACGCGACCTGCTGCGCCAGGTGGAGCAGCAGGGCATCAGCATGCAGACCGTCACCGACGAGCTCATCGACGAGGGCGTCGCTGCCTTCGGCGAGTCCTTCGACGAGCTGATCCAGGCGATCGACGCGCAGCGCAAGGCCCTCGCGCCGGCATGAGCCACGGCCCGCTGGATGCGTCGATCGCGGAGCGGCTCGAGCGATGGGAGTCGGAGCGGGTTGCGGAGCGTCTGTGGGCAAAGGACGGCACCTTGTGGGCCGCATCGGGGAAGACGCCGGATGAGCTGAGCCAATGGCTCGGCTGGCTCGACCTGCCGGCCGCCATGTCGGTACGCGTCCCGGAGCTCGAGCACCTGGCCCGCGATATCCGCGCCGACGGCTATGCCCGCGCCGCCGTGCTGGGCATGGGCGGCTCGAGCCTGGCACCCGAGCTGTTCGCCCGGGTCTTCGCCGAGGCGGACGGGCTGGAGCTGCGCATCCTGGATTCCACCCACCCCGACAGCGTCCGCCAGTTTCGCGACTGGGCGCAGGCAGCTCGCACGATCTTCTGCGTCAGCAGCAAGTCAGGCTCAACGACCGAGCCGAATGCCTTTCACGCGGCGATGTCCGCCTTCGCACCGGCGCTGGACTTCATGGCCATCACCGATCCCGACAGTTCGCTGGCGGAGCTGGCCCGCGCCCAGGAGTTCCGCGGCATCGTCGATGGGCCGCCGGACGTGGGAGGCCGCTACTCCGCTCTGACCGTGTTCGGCCTGGTGCCGGCGGCGCTGCACGGCGTTGACCTGGCCGCACTGCTCGCCTCCGCCCAGTCCATGGCGGATGCCTGCCGCCGTCCCGCCTCCGCCAACCCCGGGTTGCGGCTGGGCGCGTCCATCGGCGAGGCCGCGCTGGCCGGCCGCGACAAGCTGACCATCCTGACCACGCGGCGCCTTGAGAGCTTCGGTGACTGGGCCGAGCAGCTGGTCGCAGAGAGCACCGGCAAGCAGGGACGCGGAATCGTGCCGGTGGTCGGCGAGCCGCTGCTGGCCGCGCAGGCCTACGGCGATGACCGCTGCTTCGTGGTGATCACGCTGCAGGAGGCCGGCGGCCCCGCCCTCGCGGACCTGGTGGAGCTTGGCGACCTGGCATCCGCCCTGGAGGGGCTGGGACATCCGGTCCTGCGCATCGGGCTGTCGGAGCCGACGGACCTGGGCGGCGAGTTCGTGCGCTGGGAGGTGGCGACCGCGGCGGCGGGCATGATCCTGGAGATCGACCCGTTCGACCAGCCCAACGTGCAGGAGAGCAAGGACGCCACCAGGGAGCTGCTCGACGCGTTCCGCGACCGGGGCCGCCTGCCGTCGTCGCAGCCATTTGCCACGGAGGGCGGCATCTCCGCCTTCAGCGAAAGCCAGGGCGTCAGTGGCGCGACCGATCCTGCGGCGGCAGTGCGCGCGCTGCTGGAGAGCGTGAGCCGTGGCGACTACTTCGCGCTGCTGGCGTACCTGCCGCGCGACGCCGACACCACGGAGCGGCTGCAGCGGATCCGTGCCCAGGTGGGCTCGGCCAGCGGCGTCGCCACCACCCTGGGCTTCGGGCCCCGGTTCCTGCACTCCACCGGACAGCTGCACAAGGGCGGGCCCGACAGCGGCGTCTTCCTGCAGCTCACCGCCGAGCCGGAGCGGGACCTGCCCATCCCCGGCTGGGACGAGACGTTCGGCACGCTCATCGCGGCACAGGCGCTCGGCGACCTCCGATCCCTGCAGAGCCGCCGCCGACGGGCGCTGCGACTGCACGGCGACGACTGGCACGCGCTGCTGACCGCGCTGGAGGAGATGGTTCCGCGCGCGGCGGCGGCGGGCATCGGCGGCTAGCCGGCGGCTCGCCACGGGGCGCATCGGCTCGGACACAACGTAAGGAGGCGAACCCAGGTGCAGGTCGGAATCGCGGGGCTCGGGCGCATGGGAGCGGGCATGGCGCGGCGGCTGGCGCGATCGGGCCACGACGTGGTGGCCTGGAACCGGCATGCCGAGGTGGCCAAGGAGGTGGCCGCCGAGCCCGACAACGGCGGGCGGGTGACGGTCGCGGAGCCGATGGACGCCTTCGCGGATCAGCTGCGGGGACCGCGCCACGTCATCATCAGCGTGCCGGCCGGCCAGGCGACCGACGACCTCATCAACCAGCTGGCCGGCATCCTGTCTCCGGGCGACGTGATCGTGGACGCCGGCAACTCGAACTTCCACGACTCGCAGCGGCGGGCCGCGGCCCTGGAGGAGAAGGGCATCGAGTGGCTGGACATGGGCGTCTCCGGCGGAGTCTGGGGCCTCAAGGTGGGCTTCTGCGCCATGCTGGGTGGCAAGCGCGAGGTGTTTGACACGTTCGAGCCGGCGGTGCGCGACCTGGCACCGGAGGGCGGCTACCTCTACTGCGGCCCGGCCGGAGCGGGCCACTACGTGAAAATGGTTCACAACGGCATCGAGTACGGCGTGATGCAGGCCTACGGCGAGGGCTTCGACATCCTCCATGCCTCCGATTTCCCGCTGGACCTCGCCGCGGTCGCCAAGATGTGGCAGAACGGCTCGGTGATCCGCTCCTGGCTGCTCGAGCTGGCGGGCGACGCGTTCACCCGGGAGGGCAATGACCTGGAGGCGATCAAGGGCTGGGTCGCCGATTCGGGCGAGGGGCGCTGGACCGTCCAGGACGCCATCGATCACGACGTGCCGGCGCCGGTGATCACGCTGTCGCTCATCCAGCGCTTCCGGAGCCGGCGCGAGCCCGACTCGTACGCGGACCGTGTACTGGCAGCGCTGCGCAACGAGTTTGGCGGACACGCCATCAAGGCATCCGGCGACGAGCCCTCCTGACGGGCCGATGACGACGACCAGTCAGCCCACGGCAGACCTGTCGGGCGACGGCGTGGCGAAGACCATCGCCAATCCGCTGCGGGAAGGGCTGCGCGCCGGGCGCATGCCCGAGCCCTGCACCATGGTCATCTGCGGCGCCACCGGCGATCTGACCGAGCGCAAGCTGGGTCCTGCCCTCTATAACCTGCTGCTGGGCGGGTTCCTGCCGCCGGAGTTCACGGTGGTCGGCTTTGCCCGGCGCGAAATGACCGACGACCAGTTCCGCGACCACCTGCGCCAGGGCGTCGACCGCTACAGCCGCAACCGTCCGATCAAGGAGTCGATCTGGGACTCCTTCGCGCAGGGCATCGTCTATCACAGAGGCGACTTCGACGATGCCAAGGCCTGGGAATCATTGCGCTCGGCGCTGGACCGCATCGACCGCGATCGTGGCACTGCCGGCAATCGGCTCTTCTACCTGGCCGTGCCGCCGACCCTCTACCCGGAGATCGTCCGCCAGCTGGGCGACGCCGGGCTGGCACCGAGCGGCGAGGACCGGCCGGACCAGCGCAAGGGCTGGTCGCGGGTCATCGTGGAGAAGCCATTCGGCTTCGACCTGACCAGCGCCCGCCGCCTCAACCAGGAGCTGCGCCACGTCTTCGCCGAGGAGCAGATCTACCGGATCGACCACTACCTGGGCAAGGAAACGGTCCAGAACCTGGCCGTCTTTCGCTTCGGCAACGGGCTGTTCGAGCCCATCTGGAACCGGCGCTACATCGACTCGGTCCAGATCACGGTGGCCGAGACCGTCGGGGTGGAGGGCCGCGGCGAGTTCTACGATCAGACCGGGGCCCTGCGCGACATCATCCAGAACCACGCCCTGCAGCTCCTGGCCATGTTCGCCATGGAGCCACCGGTGGAGTTCAGGGCACAGGACCTGCGCGACGAGAAGCTCAAGGTGCTCCGCGCGGTGCACGAGATGTCGACCGATGACGTGGCCGCCAACGTGGTGCGCGGTCAGTACGTATCGGGCTGGGTGGAAGGCGTGAAGATGCCGTCGTACCGCGACGAGCCGGAGATCGCGCCGGACTCCGACACCGAGACGTACGTGGCCTTGAGGCTGGAGATCGGCTCCTGGCGCTGGGCCGGGGTGCCGTTCTACGTCCGCACCGGCAAGGCGCTGTCCACCCGCGCCACCGAGGTCGCGGTCCAGTTCAAGTCGCCCCCGCTGGCCCTGTTCAACCGCGCCGGCGTGCCGCAGATCGAGCCGAACATCCTGGCCATCCGCATCCAGCCCGACGAGGGCATCCTGATCCGCTTCGGGGCCAAGGTGCCCGGCCAGGGCATGCAGATCCGCAGCGTGAACATGGACTTCCGCTACGGCTTCAGCTTCGCCGTCGACTCGCCCGATGCGTACGAGACGCTCCTGCTGGACGCCATGGTCGGAGATGCCAGCCTCTTCACCCGCGATGACGAGGTGGAGCGCGCCTGGGCGATCCTCGACCCGGTCCTGAAGGCATGGGAGGCCGGCGCCGGCGGCCCGGTGCACTTCTACGGCGCGGGATCGTGGGGCCCGCCCGCTGCCGACGAGCTGCTGGCCCGCGACGGCCGGAGCTGGCGGAAGCCGTGACCGCGCAGCCGCACGAGGGGGAGCAGCCCTCCGGCTACAGCGCCGACGCCGAGCGGGAGCTGGCAGTGCACCGCCGTCTGATGCGCTTCGGCGACCAGGAGTCGCGCGTGGCCCCGGTATGGTCGGAGAAGGGCACCACCGTGGCGGCGGTCGAGGACCACCTGGCCAGCCTGTGGACACTGGCGGGTGACGACGGTGCGCGCGTGACCGAGAAGGGCCTGCCCCACGCCCGTGCGTCGGTGCTGAACCTGATCGTGACGGTGCCCGATGAGCCGCTGGCCGTGCGGGTCGTCTCCACCCTGCTCGGCCTGGGCTACCGGCACCCCTCGCGCGCCATCGTGCTGGTCGCCAATCCGGACCGCGACGGGCCGTGGCTGGATGCCTCGGTCAGCGCGCATTGCCACGCCATCCACGACGCCGACGAGCAGGTCTGCTACGAGGAGGTGATCCTCACCGTGCGGGGCGAGCCGGCCGAGCACCTGGACGGGATCGTCGCCTCGCTCCTGATCCACGACCTCCCGACGCTGGTCTGGTGGCCGGGCGACCCGCCCTTCGCCGACGCGATCTTCGACCAGCTGGTGGAGATGGGGGATCGGCTCATCCTGGACAGCAGCGACTTCGGCGACCTGCTGCTGGGTTTCCGCCGCCTCTCGACCCTGCGCCGCCGCAGCGGGATCGCCGACCTCGCCTGGAAGCGGCTGGGCTGGTGGCAGGAGCTCACCGCGCAGTTCTTCGACGCGCCGCGTTTCCGGCGCTACCTGCCGAACCTGAACCGCGTGATCATCCGCTACGCGCTCCCGTCATCGAAGGGCAACCAGAAGGCTCCGGCCAAGGACGACCCGATGCCCGGCGTGTCCAGCCCGCTGGCCCAGGCCATCCTGTACGCCTCATGGATCGCCAACCGCCTGGAATGGAAGCGGCACAGCACCGTCCGGCCGCTGGAGGCGGGAAGCCTGGCCCTGAGCCTGGAGGGTCGCTACGCCATGGTGGAGCTGCGCATCGAGGGCGTGCCCACCGACACCGTCCTGGACGGAGAGCTGCTGTCGGTCCGCCTCCGCGCGCGGGGCGAGACGGGTGCTGCCGAGTTCATCATCGACCGTGATGGCGAGGAGGCCGTGATCGCCTCGAACGCGGACGGCATGACCGCCCAGCTGCGGCGGGCCCGCATGGAGCTGCCATCGGAGAGCGAGCTGCTGGCCTCGACCATGGTGGCCGGGCAGCACGACGCGGTGTACGAGGGCGCGGTACGGGCCGCGGGCGTGTTCCTGGCTGCGGCGCGTGCCAGCGAGGAGGCGGGGTGACTCGCGAGTTCGTCGTCCTGGAGGATGCGAACGCCGTCGCCACCACAACCGCAGACCGGGTCATCAGCATCGGGCAGGAGTCGATCGACGACCACGGGCGCTTCTTCTTCGCGCTCACCGGTGGCTCCACGCCACTCGCCGTCTGCCCGCTGCTGGTCGTGCCGCCCCGCGTCACCTGGCTGGACTGGTCGAAGGTCGAGTTCTTCTTCGGCGACGAACGGGCGGTCCCCTCGCGCCACCCGGAGTCGAACTACAACCTGGCGCGCACGACGCTGCTCGACTACCTGCCGGGCGTGAAGCCGGGGCAGGTCCATCGCATGATCGGCGAAGCGGCAGACCTGGACGCCGCCTGTCGCGCCTACGAGGCCCTGATCTCCCGGACGCTGGGGGCGCCGCACGGGGCAGTGTCGGCGTTCGACCTCATCTGGTTGGGGATGGGCTCCGACGGGCACACCGCGTCCCTCTTCCCGGACACGGCCGCCATGGAGGAGCACGTCCGTTGGGTGGTGCCCAACTGGGTGCCCAAGCTGGACGCCTGGCGGCTGACCATGACCTATCCGCTGCTGAACGCGGCGCGCCAGGTCGACTTCGTGGTCACGGGGAGGGACAAGGCCGCGGCGGTCGCGGCGGCTCGCGAGGGGATGGGCGTGCCGGCGGCACTGGTCGACGCACGCAAGACCGTGTGGCTGCTCGACCGCGAGGCGGCGGGCGAGGCACCGGAGCGGGCGCAAGCGGCAATGGCGCCGCCGCGGGACTAGGCTTCGACCCATGACGTGGCTCTTCCTGCTGGCCGCCGCCGTGTGCGCCGCGGCCGCGTACTACGTCGGATGGCCGGCGTGGACGGCCTACCGCCAACGCGAGGCACGCGACCTGAACGCGGAGCGCTACCTGGCCTGGCGTGGCCGTGGCAGCTCGCCGACAGGCAGCCCACGGGAGCGGCCGACGGCCGCCGAGCGGCGGCAGCTGTGGCTGGCCGGCTTGCTGGGCGCCGGCGCGGTGACCTTTCTGATCGCCTTCTTCATCGCCAGCTGACCGATGCGGGTGGAGCTGCTCTATGTCGAGAGCGACCCGAACTACATGACCGCGCGGCAGCGCCTGGTGGAAGTGCTGACCGAGGACGCCTTCGAGACGACGATACAGATGGTCGCCATCAACAGCCAGGCCGATGCGGACCTGCTGGGCTTCATCGGGTCTCCGACCATCCGGATCGATGGCGTGGACATCCTGCCCACCGACGGCCCCGGTTTCCTGGGAACGCGTACGTACCCTGCGGACGAGGATCCCGAGGGTCCTCGCACCCAGCCGGTCCCCGGCAAACGCCTCATCCGTCGGGCGGTCGAGCGGGCCCGGGGCTGGGGTCACGGTCGCCGCGAGTAGCCCGCTGCGAGCCCGCCCGCGGCCCAACGCCTTTTAGCGACGGCCTCTGGATCGGGGTAGACTCGGGTCAACCATGGCAGCCCACAGACCATGAGCGCCAGCAAGCGTCCGAGCACGTCCAGCCTGCGGCGCTTCATCACCTCGCGGCCCTACGTGACCGTGGCAGAGCTGCGCCGGCGCTTCGGAATCGACGACCCGGACGCCATGGCCCACATCCGGCGCAACGGCACAGCGGCCTGGATCGGCCTTCCCGAGCGCGAGGCGAGCAAGCTGCAGGAACTGTGGGCTCGCGATGAGCTGGGGGTGGAGCTGTCCGTCGAAGTCCGCGCGCCCGTGGTCGTGGGGCTCTATCCGCTGAGGATCGCGCACTACGTCACGCATCCCGGCGCCCATGACGAGAGCCGCCCGACGCCTGGAAACGGAAACGGCATGCTGCGGGGACGAGCGCTTGATTCCGATCCCACCAAGCCGGCCGGCTTCATGACCCCGCGTCCCGTGGTTGCCGCCCAGGAATCGGTTCAGCTGGTCGCGATCGTGACCACCGACCTGATGACGGCAGCTCCGATCCTCGATGCGGCCAGCGTGGCCGGCCACCACGCCGTTCGGCTCGACCATCCGCGCCAGCTGCCCCTTCCCATCGAGGTGCGCATCGCCTTCGTGGACTGGGGCTGCCATACCGACGACTGGGCCGACGCGCTGCAGGAATGGCAGACGGCCGCAAACGGCAGCGCGCCAAGGATCGTCGTCTTCGGGCCCCACGCGGACCTGGATGCCCATCGGACCGCGCGGGACGCCGGCATCGGGCCGATGACGGCTCGCTCCCAGCTGTTCAGCCGCCTGGGCGCGTACTTCTAGCCTTCCTCCCTGCGGCGCTGCCAAAGCCGGTCGAGCCAGATGGCCGCGACGATGACTGTCGAAGACCACAGGATCTCCAGGACCGCCTCCCGTATGCCGCGCGAGGTGAACAGCTCCGGGATCGGCGGCGCGGCAGGGATGATCGGATGCTCCAGCTCGAACTCCGCGTTCGAGAGCGGCCAGAGCGCAGGGATGGGCGCGGGCGCGGTCAGGATGTCGAGCACCAGGTGCGACGCCACGGAAACGAAGGCCAGCAGCCCGACGAAGACAGGGCGGGCGCGCTGCAGGCCGAGCATGAGGAGGCCGACGGCGACCCCCAGCAGCGCCGCGAAGCCGATCGAGTGGGTCAGGGTCCGATGCGGGATGCCGATCAGGAAATCGACATCGGGGGCAACCGCGCAGATCGTGAAGGTCACCAGCACGAGCCGGTCGCGCAGATAGCCCGAACCCGACGAAATGGCCATGCCGGCGGCGATGTGGCCTACGGTCGCCACGCGAGCCCCGACATCGGCCTTTGGCAGGAAGTACTGGGCCTTGTTGCGTTAAGGCACCGGTTTGTGCTCCAAACGAATGCATTGAGCATGGAACGGTCCTTGCACATCCAGTACGTAAGTCCTACCGTCGCGAGACCTAGTGGACTGCTGCCAATTATCGATTCCGTCCGGGCAGCTCCCCGTCCAACACCGAGGAGCGGGCCGATGCCTACGCGTACCCAGAGAAATGAGGGGGAGAGGATCTTGGCACATAGACCGACGCAACCATCGATCAGCGTCATTATCCCGGCGCTCAATGAGCGCGACAATCTTCCCCACGTTCTCCCCAAGCTGCCCCCCGGCATCAAGGAAGTGATCCTGGTCGATGGCGCGTCGACAGACGGGACCATCGAAATGGCGCAGCGCATCCTCCCCACCATCCGTGTCGTGCACCAGACCGGGCGGGGCAAGGGGGATGCACTGCGCTGCGGCTTCGATGCGGCGACCGGCGACATCATCGTGATGCTGGATGCGGACGGGTCCACTGACCCGAACGAGATTCCGCGCTTCGTGCATGTCCTGCTGGCCGGAGCCGATTTCGCCAAGGGCTCGCGATTCCTGCATGGCGGTGGCACGATCGATATGCCGTTCCATCGGCGATGGGGGAACGGTGGCTTCGTGAAGCTCGTGCGCCTGTTTTTCGGTGGCAAGTACACCGACCTGTGCTACGGCTACAACGCCTTTTGGCGGGACGTGCTGCCGGCGCTGGAGCTGGACGGGCAGGGATTCGAGATCGAAACCATGATGAACATCCGTGCCCTGCGGGCCGGCCTGAAGATCATGGAGGTGCCAAGCTTCGAGGATCGGCGGGTGACGGGCGTCGGCCGCCTGCGCACCGTGCCCGACGGCTGGCGCGTGCTCCGCACCATCTGGCGCGAGCGATCACGGCAGGCATCCACCATCCTGATCCAGGACGGGCGGAGCGTCATCCCGGTCGGGATCCCGGAGGACGGCGTCGTGGCGCTGGACATCGCCGAGCCCATCGTCAAGGAGCACGTCGCGGGCAACGGCCACCGGTCGTTCACCATCGCACCGACCAACGGGCACGCGATCGCCGACCCATCGGACGGTGAGTGGCAGTCGATGGCCGAGATGGGCACCGACTCGAGCGATGCGAGCGACTCGAGCGACGAGATGCGTGCGGTCTGGGAGTCCATGACCGACAGCTATCGAGAGCGGCTGCACCAGGTGCTGGCGGGCGTCGATTCGGCGGCCATCACGCGCGTCGTCGACGTCATCCGCGCGGCCAGGGACCGGGGAGCGACCGTGTTCCTGGCGGGCAACGGCGGGAGCTCCGCCACCGCAGCGCACTGGACGAATGACCTGGGCAAGGCGACGAAGCTCTCCGGCCGAAAGCCACTCCGCGTGATGAACCTGTCGGACAACGTGCCGTGGCTCACCGCCCTGGCCAACGACGAGGGCTATGACCGCGTGTTCGCCGGGCAGCTGGAGAACTTCGCCAGGCCGGGCGACGTCCTGATCGTGATCTCGGCCAGCGGCAACTCCCCGAACGTGATGCAGGCCCTGGAAATGGCGGCTGCCAGCCAGATGACCACGGTGGGCCTGCTTGGCTTCGACGGTGGGATGGCGCACAAGCTCGTCACCGAGGCGCTCTGGGTCGAGACGGAGGCCGGGGCGTATGGCCTGGTCGAGACGGCGCACGCCGCCCTCGCCGACATCATCACCGCCTGCCTGATTGCCGACCGAGCAAGGGCCGAGGTGCCTTCCGCCTGATCATGCCAGTCGCCGCGCATCGGCCCCGCCAGGCGGTCATCCTGGCTGGAGGCCGGGGTACCCGCATGCGCCCGCTGACGGACCGCCTGCCGAAGCCCATGATCGAGTTCAACGGACGGCCGTTCATGTCGTACCTCGTCGAACAGCTCGGCGAGCAGGGCTTCGACAGGGTCCTGATGCTGCTCGGTTACCTGCCCGATGCGATCCGCGACTACTTCGGCGATGGCAGCTCGCACGGGGTGTCGATCGACTACTCCGTCTCGCAGCCTGACGACCTGACCAGCAAGCGCATGCAGCTTGCGGCGGACCGGCTCCAGGACTCGTTCATGCTGCTGTACTGCGACAACTACGTGCCCTTCGACATGGAGGAGCATTGGGAGGCCTACCAGTCCATCGGCCTGCCGGCCATGACCACCGTCTACGCCAACGAGGATGGTTACTCGCGCGACAACGTCAGCGTGAGCCCTGACGGCCGCCTGCTGACGTTCGATCGCAGCCGGAGCGCGCCGGATCTGCACGGAGTGGAGATCGGCTACGCGATCCTGACCAGGGACATGATGAATCGGCTCCCGGCCGACGGTAACGAGCTCGTCGAGCAGGCGCTGTATCCCGGCCTGGCCAGCGAGGGTCAGCTTGGTGCCCGGGTCACGCGACACCGTTACTACAGCGTCGGGTCCCTCCATCGTCTGCCGCTGACCGAGCAGTTCTTCGCGCGAACGCCAACCCTGATCCTGGACCGCGACGGCGTCCTGAACGAGCGTCCGCCACAGGCGGACTACGTCAGGTCTCCGGAGGACTTCCGTTGGCTGCCGGGGGCCAAAGAGGCGCTTGCCGAGCTCTCGCGGGCGGGGTACAGAGTGATCGTGGTTTCGAACCAGGCCGGCATCGGGCGTGGCGTCATGAGCGAGGAGGACCTCGAGCGCGTGCACGCCCGTATGCGCGAGGAAGCTGCCGCGGCCGGCGGGCGGATCGATGCCATCTTCTACTGCCCGCATGACTGGGAGGATGGATGCGACTGCCGCAAGCCCAGGCCCGGCATGCTGTTTCAGGCGCAGCGCGAACTCCAGCTGGACCTCAGCCGCACGCCGTTCATCGGCGATGACGAGCGCGACGGCGAGGCTGCCCGGGCAGCGGGTAGCCCGTACCTGTCAGTGGACGATTCGACGACGCTCCACGACCATGTGCGCTCCCTGGTCCGGGGCGTGAGCGAGGGAGTGACGATCCAATGAAGCCAATGCGGGTCATGGTCACGGGGCACAAGGGCTACGTGGGCTCGGTGCTGGTGCCCGTGCTGGAGCGCGCCGGCCACCTGGTGCAAGGCCTGGATACCGACTACTACCGCGGCTGCGACCTGCTGCCGCCACCGCGCGTCCCGGAGACCATCAAGGACCTGCGCGACGTCACCGTGCAGGACCTGCAGGGCGTCGAGGCGATTGTCCACCTGGCGGCGCTAAGCAACGATCCCATCGGCAACCTCAACTCGGGCTGGACGGAGGCCATCAACGTTGACGGCACGGCACGCCTGGCTGATGCGGCGCGGCTGGCCGGCGTGCGGCGGTTCCTGTTCGCCTCCAGCTGCATCATGTACGGCGTCGCCGACGAGGCCGATGTCGACGAGCGCTCGCCGCTCAACCCCCAGACCGACTACGCCGCCTCCAAGGTCGCTGCGGAGTCCATCCTGTCCGGCCTGGCCAGCGATGCGTTCGTGCCCGTGCTCCTGCGCAACGGCACCATCTACGGGCTGTCGCCGCGCATGCGCTTCGACACCGTCCTGAACAGCCTGGTGGGGGCCGCGCTGACCACGGGCCGGATCACGGTGCTGGGTGACGGGAAGCCGTGGCGACCCGTGGTCCATCTGCGGGACGTGGCGCGCGCCTTCCTGGCGGTGCTTGAGGCGCCCGATGCCGACGTCGGTAACCAGGCCATCAACATCGGCAGCGACGCGCTCAACATCCGCATCGCTGACCTGGCCCAGGCCGCGAAGGACGCCATCCCGGAGGCGGAGCTGGAGGTCCTGCAGCGGCCCGACGCTGACCAGCGGACGTATCGGACCAGCTTTGCCAAGTTCGCCCGCCTCTTCCCGAGCTTCGAGTTCGAGTTCACGCCCAGCTCCGGCGCGGCCGAGCTTGCCGCGTCGCTGCGCGCCGCGGGAGTGGAGCCGGCCGACTACACCAGCGATCGGTTCACGCGGCTGAAGCGGATCCGCCGCCTGGTCGACGAGGGGCAGGTCGACGACGACCTTCGGTGGCGCCAGGCGCAGGAAGCGGCGTGAGGATCCTGGGCTCACCGGCGGCAGGCCTGGTCGTCACCCAGACGCCGCTGCGCATCAGTTTCGCCGGCGGCGGCACGGACCTGCCCGCGTTCTACGAGCGCGATGGCGGCGCTGTGTTCAGCACCGCCATCGACAAGTACGTGTACGTGACCGTCAAGCGGCACGGCCCTGTCTTCGACGAGCGGGTGCGGCTCAATTACTCGGTCAGCGAATCGGTGAGCGAGATCGAGGCCATCCGCAACGATATCGCCCGGGAGTGCCTGAGATTCCTGGAGATCGAACCACCCATCTACGTCAGCGTGGTGAGCGATCTGCCCGACTCGTCGGGCCTGGGCGGCTCGTCGGCGTTCGCCGTGGGGCTGCTGAATGCGCTGCACACGTATCGGGGCGAACGGGTGAGCGCCGGGCAGCTCGCGGAGGAGGCCTGCCACATCGAGATCGACGTGCTGGGCCAGCCCATCGGCAAGCAGGACCAGTACGCCGCCGCGGTGGGTGGCCTGAACCTGCTGCGGTTCATGCCTGGTGGCGACGTCGCCGTCGTGGGCCAGCGCATGTCACCCATCGCCACCTCGATGTTCGATCGAATGCTGCTGCTCTGGACGGGCCATCAGCGTCGTGCCGGCGCGGTGCTCGAGGAGCAGCGCGCGCGCACGGAGGAGAACGCGGACCTGCTGCGCCAGATGCGGGACCAGGCGCTGGAGCTGCAGGGCCTGATGGCGGGTCCGACTCCCGACCCCTCGGCGTTCGGCGCGATCCTGGATGCGGGCTGGTCCATGAAGCGACGCCTGGCGTCAACCATCAGCAACGCGGACATCGATCGCTGGTACGCCACCGCACGCGAAGCTGGAGCGGACGGCGGAAAGCTGTGCGGCGCCGGCGCTGGCGGCTTCATGCTGATCCTGGCCGATCCGGCGCTCCACCCGGCCATCATCGAGGCGCTTCCGGAACTGGCCCACGTGTCCGTTGCCTACGAGGCCCATGGCACCCGGGTGCTCCTCGCCCAGCTCGACTGACCCCTTACTAGAACAGGACGATCTGGTCACCCCGCGGGGTTTCCCGTGGGTATAGGGTAAGGACATGCCTCACCGAGCCGGCCGGGTGGCGTCCACCGCCGCCTTCCTCGTCCTGAGCACCCTGGCCCCTTTCAGTGGGGCGGTGCCGCTTGCCGGGCCCTCCACCGTCGCTGCCGCATCGGGCTCGCTGTACGTGTCGACCAAGGGCAGCAACGCGAACTCGGGCACACTGCACTCGCCGCTGCGCACCCTGCAGGCTGCCGCCAACCGCGCCAGCGCGGGTACGACCGTGTACATCAGGGCCGGCACCTATGCCGGCTTCACGCTCACCCGCTCTGGAACATCCGCCTCTCCCATCACGTTCCGCTCCTACCCGGGCGAGCGTGCCGTGATCAGTGGCGATGCCAAGCACCCATCGGTGGTGCTCCTGCGCAACGTTCATGACGTCACGCTGAGGTCCCTCAGCGTGCAGGAAGCGCCGGTGCGCAAGGGATCGGGCATCCGCGTCCAGTCTTCCGAGCACATCCTCATCACCGGCTGCGCCATCCGCCGCAACAACAGCTACGGCATCCTCATCTCCCACGGGCGCTACGTCCGCGTCCAGAACAGCTCCATCAGCCACAACGCGACCGGCGTCCGGGTGCGCTATGGGGGGCTGGGCGTGGTGATCGCCCACAACCGCATCTACCTCAACGACCGCATGGTGGTGAACGACGCGACGCCGGGCAACGACACCGGCGGTCAGGGCATCGCCTTCGAGAAGACCCATGGGGGCGCGATCGCGGAGGACAACCGGATCTGGGGCAACCGGGCCAAGAGCCATGACTGGGGCGTGGACGGCAACGCGTTCGAGATCTTCGGCTCGAGCAACGTCACCATGACCGGCAACCGACTGTGGAACAACCGCGCGGTGCTCGAAACGGGCACCAACAGCCTCTACACCTGCGCGGACAACGTCTTCTCGCGGAACGTGGCGTGGCGTTCGACCTCGAAGGATTCGGCCGGCATGGTCCTGCGTTGCGCGCAGGACATGGTCATCGCCAACAACACCTTCGACAACCTCACCTGGTGGGCGATGCAGGTCACGAACAAGAGCAGCAGCTTCGGCCCTTCGGTCAGCGGCCTTACCGTGGTCAACAACGTTGTGCGCAACATCAAGATCTTCCACCTGAACACCGCCCTGCCGGGCAGCGTCCAGCTCGACTACAACCTCGTCTACGCGCCGGGCAAGGATGTCGCCTATGTGTCCGGGCACGGCTTCACGAAGTTGCTGTCACAATTCAAGTCCTGGACCGGATATGAAACGCACGGGCTGTCGAAAGCCCCGCAATTCGTGAGTCCGAGCCAGCGCCGATATCAGTTGCAGGCGGACTCGCCGGCGATCGACCGAGGCATCCTCGGCGTCATCGCCGGTTCGTATTTCGGCAGTGCACCCGATCTCGGGCGGTACGAATACCGGCCCAACTAGCGGGAGACCCACCCGGCGGCCGGTAGCCGATATCGGCATTGGATGAGGCCGCGAATGTCACTGCCAATGGACGTCTGGAGGCGGATCCGCTCCCACGCCGGCACTCCCCTGTATGGGAATGCCTACGCGCTCGTCGCGAACCAGGCGATCAACGCGGTGCTGGGTGTCGCGTTCTGGGTCATCGCCGCACGGCTCTTCTCGCCTGTCGTGGTGGGCACCAACGCAGCACTCATCTCGAGCATGACGTTCGTGGCGTTCTTCTCGCAGCTGGGCATGCGCAACTCCATGACCTGGCTGCTCCCGACCACCGGGGCCAGCGGTGGACGCTACGTGGCCAGGGCGTACGTCGTGAGCGTTGTGGTCAGCTGCGCGCTCGCCCCGTTCATGCTGCTGCTGTTCAGCGGCATCAGCGACGCGCCGGAGATCCTGACCGGGGGCCTGCTGCTGACGGCGACATTTGCGCTGAGCAGCGCCGTATCGGCGATCTTCGCCATGCAGGATGGCGTGCTGGTCGGACTGCGGGTGGCGCGCTGGGTCCCCATCGAGAACGCCGGCTTCGGGCTGCTCAAGATCGTGCTGCTCCCCCTGCTCGCCACCGCGGGCCTGGGAATCTTTGCCGCATGGACGCTGTCGACCGCGCCGTTCGTGATGCTGGTGACGTACATCGTGTTCCGTCGGATCCTGCCGGCGCGAGCGCGCGCCTACGCGGGCATCGAACCGCCGCCATCGGGCCGGATCATGCGCTTCGTATCGGGCGACTTCGTCGGCAACCTGACGGTGCAGGGCACGATCCGCTTGATGCCCATCCTGATCCTGGCGATGCTCGGCAGCGTGGCGAACGCGTATTCCTACCAGGCCTGGACGCTGGCCGTTCCCATCTTCTTCGTGGCCGGCAGCATGGTCTCGTCGCTGACGGTGGAGTCGCTGACCGCTCCGGCGCGAGCCACCGACTACGCGCGACGGATGCTGGTCAACATGCTGGCCGTGCTGGGCCCGCTGGCCCTCCTGCTGGTCCTCGCCGCGCCGGTGATCCTGGGCATCTTTGGGGAGGTGTACGCCCGCGAGGCGTCCGGCCTCCTGCGGCTCCTTGCGCTGGCCACCATCCCGACCACGCTGAACGTGTGGTTCTACGCGCTGTGCCGCATCCGCGGCACGGTCGTGCCCATCATCATCGGCCAGTCGCTGGCATCCACGCTGGCCATCAGCCTGAGCGTGCTGCTGATGCCGCCGCTGGGCATCATCGGCTCTGGAATCGGCTGGCTCGTCGGCCAGTCGACCGTCGCGGTCTTCGTCGTGGCCAGGGAGTTCCGCTGGTCATCCGGGGCGGGGCTGAGCTGGCCGCGCAACCTCAAGCAGGGATGGAACGAGCTGCCGACGCAGGACCAGGCGGAGTAGCTCAGGCTCCGCGCTGAACGGCGGCAGGCGTGCCGGCGCGTCCCTCTGCCTCGACCAGGCGCTCCATCATGGCGTCGCAGACGGCTCGCACGTCCTCGCGTATGGGCCCGAACGGCCGGCGGCCCACGGACGTGCTCTTCACCTGCTCTACGAATGCCTCGTCCCAGGCGAGGCCGAGGTGGTCGAAGATCGCACGGAAGCGGGTCGGATCTTCCACGAGGTCCTCGTATTGGACCAACAGGACCCGGGGATCATCGGCGAGTCCGAGCTCGAAGTAGAGCGCGTTGCGTGCGTACCAGAACAGCGCGGCACCTTCCTGCTCGTTGAGCGGCTGGCGCGCCAGCTCGCCGATGACGCTCAGCACCTCTTCGCTCACCCGCTCCCCACGCCAATCCATGGCCGGCAGGTTGTCCTCGCGCACGCGGTTGACGAACTCGACGTTCTCGCCCGGCCACATGGCGATGGCCGAATTCGCCACGTCCTCGTAGCGCCGAAAGACCCAGATGGCACGCGCATCCGGGAAGCGCTGCAGCAGCCAGTCGGCGCGGTGGGAGTCGGTGATCGGCTTCAGGACCAGCGCTCGCGCGGCCGATCTGGAAGCCAGCTTCTCGATGACCACCGGCGGTCGAAGCCGGAACGAATCCATGGCGGCGGGGTGATACTCGTGGTAGACCTCGGTCTCGGGCGACGTGTCGAGCACGTTCAGCAGCATCGTGGTCCCGGAGCGCTGCGTACCGAGCACGAAGCCGATGGTCGGACGCTCGACTGGCGCTGGATGGCGGAGTTGCCGGCGCCGCTTGCGCCAGCGCGGCAGCTCTCTCAGGGCGGTGCCAAGCGTCTTGCGCCCGACGGTCTTTACCTGGTCCTGGATGCGTTGAACTGCCGTCATGCGTCCCCGTGATTCTGCGATGGGCGAAAGCGGACGGCCATGATAGCGGCGGTGCCCGAATTGACGCTGTGGCGGGTCCGTGATACTCAATGCAGCCCATCCCCGCTGCCGGGCCGAGTGGTGCCGCTGGCGCGCGAGGTCGGTCGCCCGATAGGAGAGTTGAGCCCGTGCAGTTCCAGCCCACCCCGATTCCCGGCGCAGTCGTGGTCGGCCTGGATCCGATCGGCGACGATCGCGGGTTCTTTGCGCGAGCGTTCAGCCGCGAGGAGTTCGAGGCCCAGGGCCTGCTGGCCGATGTCGTCCACGCCAACGTCTCCTTCAACCGTCGTCGCGGCACGGTCCGCGGCTTTCACTACCAGCTCGCGCCGGCGCAGGAAGCCAAGCTCATTCGCTGCGTGCGGGGCGCGATGCACGACGTTGTGCTGGACCTGCGCGAGACGTCGCCCACCTACCTGCAGCACTTCGCGGTGGAGCTGAGCGCAGAGAACAGGCTCGCCATGTACGTGCCGCAGGGCTGCGCAAACGCAATCCAGACCCTGACCGACGACACGGAGCTCTTCTACCTGGTGAGCCATCCGTATGCGCCCCAATACGAGCGCGGCGTGCGTCATGACGACCCGCGGCTGGGGATCGAGTGGCCGCTGCCGGTGAGCGAGATCTCGGCCAAGGACCAGGGCTGGCCGCTGCTTGGCGACGCGCCGCAATGATCATCGTCGACCAGGCGCTCGCCGCACGCGCCGCCGAGGGGAACCCCGTTCGGGTGGGCATGATCGGCGCCGGCGCCATGGGCCGTGGCATCGCTCGCCAGATGCTGCAGCACTTCCCGGGGCTCAGGCTGGTCGCGATCGCCAACAGGACCCCGGCCAACGCGGCCCGCGCCTACGCCGATGCGGGAGCGGAAGCGGTCTCGGTGGAGTCGGTCGACGCACTGGAGGACGCACGTCGGCAGGGCAGGTACGCGATCACCGACGACGCCACCCTGCTGTGCGACGCGCCCTCGATCGAGATCCTGATCGAGGTCACCGGCACGGTCGAATATGCCGCGGGCATGGTGCTGCGGGCGTTCGAGCACGGCAAGGACGTCGTGCTGATGAACGCCGAGCTGGACGGCACCATCGGGCCGATCCTGGCCGAGCGAGCCCGCGCGGCAGGCGTGCGGCTCAGCGCGTGCGACGGCGACCAGCCCGGGGTCGAGATGAACCTGTACCGCTTCGTGAAGTCCATCGGCCTGCAGCCCGTCGTGTGCGGGAACATCAAGGGCCTGCAGGACCGTTTTCGGAATCCCACCACCCAGAAGGGATACGCCGAGCAATGGGGCCTGGGCGTGGAGATGGTCACCAGCTTCGCCGATGGCACCAAGGTCTCGTTCGAGCAGGCGATCGTGGCCAACGCGACCGGGATGCGGGCGCCGCAGCGCGGCCTGTACGGCTGGGAGCATCGCGAGCACGTGGATGCGCTGACGACGCGCTATGACCCTGATGCGCTGCTCCGGATGGGCGGCATCGTGGACTACGTGATCGGTGCCCAGCCCGCGCCCGGCATCTACGTCATCGGCCATGCGGATGGCGAGTACGAGCGCCACATGATGGCGCTCTACAAGCGTGGCGACGGGCCGCTCTACTGCTTCTACACGCCGCAGCACCTCTGCCATTTCGAGGTGCCGATCTCCGTAGGGCGCGTGGCGCTGTGTGACGACATCGTGCTCAGCCCGCTGGACGGTCCGATGGTGGACGTGGTGGCGGTCGCGAAGCGCGACCTGCGCGCCGGCGAGCGGGTCGACTACATCGGCGGCTACATGACCTACGGGACCTGCGAGAACAGCGACGTGACGGCGCGAGATCGCCTGCTGCCGATGGGCCTGGCCGATGGCTGCCTGCT
>DATAOD010000004.1:0-1730 GCA_036265975.1 Candidatus Limnocylindria bacterium | reverse complement strand
CTGGAGGCGTCCTGGTCGAGCCGACGACGTAGGCGTCCGGCCCGCCATGTGGCCGCACAGCACAGCAGGAAAGGGATGCGTTCTTGACCGCTGTGCGCCGGTACCGCTCGAGAGCAGCTACGGGCGAACGCCACGCTTGGGCGCATTCCAGCAGGTCAACTCCTGTGTGGTGGGCCTGGCTGGACTTGAACCAGCGGCCTCATCCTGACCGGAAAATCACAGCCCTGACTGGGTAGGCGGCAGCAGCCGGCGAAGCCGGCTTCTCTGCTGCGGGATGTGGTTGTAGGGCGGGTCAGGCTGCTGGGGTGAGGGTGACGGCGAACCCCAGGGCTTGCAGCTGCCGGATGTGGTTGCGGGCCTTCTTGTCCTTGTCGATGCGGCTGGCGTAGTAGCCGGCGCCCAGGTCGTGGTAGCGGGCGGTGGGGTCGGCCAGCAGATGCCAGACGATCACCAGGATGGAGCGGGCGATGGCGACCAGGGCCTTGAGCTTGCCGCGACGCTTGACCAGGCGCCGGTAGCGCTCGCCCAGGAAGGTGTCGGTCTTGGCCGCAGCCGCGGCGGCCTCACCCAGCACGCCCTTGAGGTAGGGGTTGCCCTTGCCGGTCTTGCCGGCGCGGCGGGTGGCCCCGGACTGGAGGGTGCGGGGGCTCAGCTTGGCCCACGACACCAGCTGCCCAGGAGTCGGGAAGACATCCATGTCCAGCCCGATCTCGGCGATGATGACCTGGGCGGTGCCGGGCCCGATGCCGCTGACCTCATCCAGCCGCGCCACCGCGGGCAGCACCACCGCGTCCGGGCCGCTGCCAGCACCCGGGCCGGTGGTGCCGTCGGCGTCGACACCGTGCGCGGCGGGGATCGCTGCCAGCAGCTCCTCGATGCGGGTGGTGAGCGTGCCGATCTGGGCGCTCAGGGCGTCGATCTGGTCCAGCAGCATGCGGGCCAGCTCCGCGTGATGGTCGTCGAACCGGCCGGCCAGCGCCTCGGCCAGGGCGCCGTGCTTGGCCTTGAGCTTGCCGCGGGCCAGGCCGGCCAGCACCGTCGGGTCACGCTCCCCGGCGATCAGCGCCTCCAGCATGTCCCGCACCGACAGCCCGTCCAGCTTGCTGGCCACGCTCGACACCTTGATCAGCGCATCCTCCAGCAGCTTCTCCAGCCGCTGATAGTGCCGGGCGCGCTCTTGGGTCAGGTCAGCCCGCAGCCGGGTGTAGTCGCGCAACCGCCGGATCTCAGCGGGGGGCACGAAGCTGGGCCGCGGCATGCCCCGCTCGGTCAACTTCGCCAGCCACACCGCATCGAGCCGGTCGGTCTTGGGCCGGCCCGGAACGTTCTTGACCTCCCGGGCGTTGACCAGCTGCACGCTCAGGCCCCCCGCCTGCAGCAGATACACAAAGGGGCGCCAGTAGTCGGAGGTGGACTCCACCGTCACCTTCTGGATCCCCAGGCCAGCCAGCTGCCCGGCCAGCTCGCTGATCGCGCCCGTGGTGGCCGGCACCTCCCACACCTTGGTCAGGCGCCGACCCGGCCGGGACGGATGCGCCACTCGGGTGCACACCATCCCGACGCCTTGGCCACATCGATCGCGGCCACCCGCTCCCAGGTCTGCTCGTGCTCCTCATCCTCGATCTCCTGCGGCTCCCGCATCGCCGGGGTGTGCCTCCTTCCATCCGTGGGCCAGATCCAGGGCTGCCCGGGGGCCTCGGTCGGGAACCGAAAGTCTGACCGGCGTGCTC
>DATAOD010000003.1:0-1737 GCA_036265975.1 Candidatus Limnocylindria bacterium | reverse complement strand
CGCGTCAACCGCATCAACTACGAGCTCGCCGCCCTGCACACGGTGCGGGACAAGCTGCGCTGCAAGGAGCTGTGGGTCGCCGGCGCCGACCGCTACCGCGACCCCGACGAGGACCTGCCCGCCGACTTCGAGGCGAGGAGGAGCACCCACTACGAAGCGCTCAACCTGCCTCTGGACCCGGACCGGTTCATCGTCGGGCTGTGGGCCGACATGGCGGCGGCCTTGCAAACGCTCGACGAAGGGCTGCCGCCCGATCCTTCGGTGCGCATCATACCAGATCCGGTTGATGCATGCGGGGAACGGCGAGGTGGGGTAGAATGGCGAGATGTCAGCCCCGGCCTTGGTTGCTCATCTGAGCACGGCGGAGCTGGGCCAGCGGTATCGAGCGGCCCGGCAACCCATCGAGCGTTCGCAGCTGCAGATCGTCTGGCTGCTGAGCCAGGGCCGGAGCGAGCGCGAGGTGGCGGCGGTCACCGGCTATGGCCAACGCTGGATCGCCGAGATCGTGCGCCGTTACAACGCCGAGGGTGCCAGCGGGCTCGGCGATCGGCGGGCGAGCAACACCGGCGCCCGGCCGCTCCTGAGCTCGGAGGACGAGGCGGCGTTGCGGGACGCCCTGGCCGAGCCGCCGAGCGACGGTGGCCTGTGGACCGGGCCCAAGGTGGCGGCGTGGATGGCGCGGCGGCTCGGCCGCAAGGTTTGGCCGCAGCGGGGCTGGGACTACCTGACGAAGCTCGAGCACAGCCTGCAGGTGCCGCGCCCCCAGCACGCCAAGGCGGCGAGCGCCGAGGAGCAGGCGGCGTTCAAAAAGGGCTCGCGCGCCGGGTGGACGAGCGCCGCGCCGACAACCCCGCGCGGCCGGTCGAGGTCTGGGCGTTCGATGAGCAGCGCGTCGGCCTGAAGCCGATCCTGCGGCGACAATGGGCGCCCAAGGGGCAGCGCCCGATCGCGGTCGGGCAGCACCGCTACGAATGGCTCTACCTCTACGGCTTCGTCCACCCGAGCACCGGGGCGGTGGTCTGGTTTGTCTGCTCCACGGTCGATACCGACCTGCTCAGCGCGGTGCTGGCCAGGTTCGCTCAAGCGGTCGGCGCCGGCCAGGACAAGCTGGTGGTCCTGGTGCTGGATCGGGCCGGCTGGCACGTCAGCGACCGGCTGGTCGTGCCGGACGGCATCGTGCTGGAGTTTCTCCCGTCCTACACGCCCGAACTGCAGCCGGCCGAGCGCTTGTGGCCGCTGACCAACGAAGCGGTGGCCAACCGGCACTTCGCCACGCTCGAGGCCCTCGACACCGCCCTGAGCGCGCGCTGCTGCACCCTCGCTGCGATGCCCGAGATCATCCAGGCCGTGACCCGCTTCGACTGGTGGCCCGCCGCCGCCGTCGCGAACTGATCATCCGGATCTGGTATCACCTGCCAGATGCTGAAAGAGCTTGTCCCAGACGCCGTTCTCGGCCCAGCGGCTGAAGCGGGTGTGCACCGCCTTCCAGTGCCCGAAGCGCTCCGGCAGATCGCGCCAGGGGATGCCGGTGCGGTACCGGTAGAGCACCGCCTCGACGAACAGGCGGTTGTCCTTGGCGGTGACCCCGACATGGCCGGGGCGGCCGGGCAATTGGTCCTTGATCCGTTCCCACTGGTCATCGCGCAAGGCGTGACGGCGCATTGGATGGCTCCTCTCCTCGGCAGCAAACCGCCATCAACCGCTCACCAGTCCGATGGATCCCGCAATTGAGGACAC
>DATAOD010000002.1:0-7743 GCA_036265975.1 Candidatus Limnocylindria bacterium | reverse complement strand
TGGGGCCCGCCGAAGCGCTGCTCCGCCTCGAGGCGCCACGACGAGAGCGTGACGACGTGGCGTCCCATGCGCAGCGCGAGCCCGATCTCGGACAACGTGCCGTAGCGGCCGCCAATGGCCAGCACGGCATCGGATGACGTGACCACCACCAGGTTGCGCACTACGCCGAGCCCGGTGGGGATCGCCTGCCGGACGTAGGGATTTGCATCATGCGCGTTGGTGCCGGGCAGGATGCCGATCGTCAGGCCGCCGGCCCCGGCCGCTCCCCGGGAAGCGGCCTCCATGACGCCGCCCAGCCCGCCGGTGACCACGGTGGCGCCAGCTCGGGCCAGCAGCTGTCCGGCCTCCTCAGCCCATTCCAGGAGCCGATGCGCATCGGGCCCATGCGGATCTCCCTCGCCGATCACCGCGACGTGCGGTGGCCGTGGCGGAACGATGGGATCGCTCACGAGGCGCTGCCGGCAAGGGACGAAGCGCGGAGAGTGACCTGCGCCACCGTCTCGTAGCGCGCCGGTCCGGCACCCAGGTGACTGCGAAAGAGGACCACCTCGTCGACGCCGATGCCGGCCTCGGGCGGCGCCACCCGCGGCACGGGCGGCCGGGCCCCACGACGGTCGCGCGAACGAGCCAATGTCACATGCGGGTAGAACGCAGCCGCCGGCTCCAGGCCGGCTGCTTCCTGGACCGCTTCAGCCATGGCCGCCAGGTGCCCATCGGCGTCGTCAATGCCGTACCAGAGCACCCGCGCACGGTCGCCGCGCGGGAAGCCACCGAGCCCGCCGGCTTCGCAGCGTCCAGCCTGGAACGGGAGCAGCGTGTCGCGAACGCGCTGGATCATCGGCGCAACTGTCGCGGGCTCCGTGACGCCAAGGAAGGCCAGGGTGATATGCCAGCTACCAGCATTGGTAAAGCGCCAATCGTCGTCCACACCGGGTATCCCGCGAAGGTCCACGACGAATGCTGCAAGCGCGTCGCGCAGCTCTGCCGGCAAGGGCACCGCCCAGAAGAGCCGCCACGGGCGCGCAGACTCGGCCATGGAGGTCATGCGCTGGCTCTCTGCTCCAGGCGCGCATCGACGATCGGCAGCAGCTCGGCCAGGGTGCGGATCAGTGGCACGCCATCGGGCATGTCTGCCTGGCTGAACCGATCGCGCCGGTCGATCAGCACCGCGTCGATCCCGACCGAGCGCGCCCCGGCGACATCGGCATCCAGGTGGTCGCCAACGTGGATGGCCTCGCCGGGCGCCACCTTTGCCTCCACCAGTGCGTGGCGAAAGATGCCGGCGTGTGGCTTCTCGAAGCCGATCCGCGAGCTGACGGCGATGAAGTCGAAATGCGCCATCAGCTGCAGCGAATGCAGCAGCTCCGGCAGGTGCCATACCCAGTTGCTCACTGCGCCCAGGACGAGGCCACGGCCCCGCAGCTCCTCCAGTGCCGGGACGGCATCCGGAAAGATGTGCCAGCTGCTTACCAGCAGGAACACCTCGCTCAGGCGGCGGTAGAAGTCCTCCGGCAGGTCGGTGATGCCCAGCTCGCCGAGCGCGCGCTGGTCCATCTCCATCGTCCGGCGGAAGCTGGTCTCCGGCGTGGCATCGAAACCGCCGTCGAACCCGTAACCGCCGTGGTGGTACGCGCGTCGCAGCGCGTCACGCAGTCCCTCGAGCGAGATCGAGATCCCGTACTCGTCCAGCGCGAGCTTGTAGACGCCCTCCCAGCTGGGGTTGGCGCGGATGATGGTGTCGCCGATGTCCAGGAAGACGGCGCGCAGCGGTGACATCGGGCCAAGCCTAGCGTCCGCGGATGGCGGCCGCCGCGTGAGGTCAGGCGGCGGAGGTGCCCATGCGGCCAAGGATCTGGTAGATCTCAGTGCGGTAGCGCAGGCCCGATGCGTGGCGTGACAGCCAGCGCAGGTAATCCGGGTCCTTGCGGGCGAGATCACGCAGCGCCCAGCCGGAGTAGCGCCCGAACTCCAGCTTGGTGCCGGCTCGCTTCGAGCGGGGCGGGGGCGGAACCGATCCCGCCTCCGGTTGGATGAACTCAAAGCCGTAGGACGTCCGGCGCTGGGCTCGATCCCATGCCGCGCGCAGCTCCGGATCTCGAACCATGGCCCAGGCGGCGTTCAGCTCGGACATGCGCCGGGCGGCGATGTCGCTGGCGTCGTGATCGGGGTGATACTTCTGCGCCAGCGCCCGAAACGCCGCGTTCAGGACCTCCTGATCGGCAGTGGAGAGCACCTGGAGCACGCGGTAGGGATCAGCAACCGGCATCGGGCGGCTCCGGCTTGGTGAGAAGTGGGGCTGGGCTCAGTCGTTGTACAGCCGCTCCTCGATCAGCTTCTCGGCCGTCTGGCGGCCGGTCGGATCGAAGCAGCTGTACTCGAAGAGCTTCTCGTACTCGAGGTCGACGTTGTCCTGCCCGCCGCGGTTCTTCTCCACCGACACCACCACCCAGTCGCGATAGCGCTGCGCCTGGTACGGGTTGAACTCGATGTTGACCTTGGCGACGATGTGGTACTTGTCGTTCAGGATCAGGATGATGTCGCTCTCGTAGTTGATGGCCGATGAGCCGCGCAGGTGATGGTTGCGCAGCCGCTTTGCCTTCAGGCCCTCACGATCTGCGGCCACGATGGCAACCACCGGCACTTCCAGCGCCAGCGCGATGTCCTTCAGGCCGGAGACGATCCGCGTGACCTTCTCCTCCTCCGTGTTGGGCTCCGGGATCACCGGCACCTTCTGGAGGTAGTCGACGAAGAGGACCAATCGGCGCTCCTCGCTGCCGCGGTGCTCGTCCACCAGGGAGCGCAGGTTCTCCACCGTGGAGCTGGTGGCCGTGCCGCGCAGCAGGTAGAGGTTGCTTCCGTAGCGCGCGATCCGCTCCAGGCTGGGGCGCAGCCGGGGGTTGGTGCCAAGCTTGGCTCGCGTGCCCGTCTCGGCGGCAGCGGTATACGAACCCAGGACCTCCTTCTTGACGTCCTGGATCTTCACCGCGCCCGACTTCTGGGGCAGGTGGGTCAGTGCGGATTCCATTGCGATCAGGCGCTGGATCAGGTATTCCTCCTCGTGCTCGAAGCACACGTAGAGGACGGTCGCCTGGCCGCTCGCCGCCATGTTGCGGGCCATCTGCAGCGCCATGGTGGTCTTGCCGGCACCCTGGGCGCCGCCGATGAGCATCAGCTCTCCGGGACGCAGCCCGCCGCCGATCGTCTTGTCGAGCGGCACAAAGCCCGTGGCGATGGGCATGAACTCCTCGACCCGGCCGGAAGCGATCCGCTCGTTCAGGTTGGTCAGGACGTCCAGGGCGGAGCGGGGCGCCAGGGTCCCTTCCCCTGCCTCGAGCTTCCAGTCCGCGGATGCAGGTGTGGCGGACTCAGCCATCGGCTCCTCGATCATGGGTGTCGGTAGCTCCAAATTCGGTCTCGGGCTCTGTTGCGTGCCTCGCTCTGTTGCGTGGCTCGCTCTGTTGCGTGGCTCGGTGCCAGCGCGCAACGCAGGCGAGTATACGTCCCACTTCGCACCGTCGAAATGACCCGATCGGGCTACTCGGGAAGCCCCCGACGTGCCTCGCGGGGCTGCCCGCTAACGTCCCATGTGCGTATCGGCCAAGCAGAGGCTGGATCTCGGGCGTTGCGAGGCGCCTGCTCGCGAGTACGAACCTGGCAGGTACGCCAAGGCCAATAGCGTCGCCGCATACCCGTCAGAACCAGCCTGACTGGCCGATACGAACCTGTCAGGTAATTCGCCGCAAACGCGCTGGTAAGGGACCGACCGCACCATGCTGGTGGATGGGAGGTCGAACACGAGTCAGCTCCGAGGCCAGGCAAACGGCGCGTGGACAGTTGATCGCCCTCGGTCGGGAGCTGCGCGTCGCCCGACTCATGTCCGGGAAACGGCTTCTGGACGTTGCCCGCGCTGCGGGACTGTCCGCGGTGCATGTCTCCCGCATCGAGCGCGGTGCGGCACCGGGAGTCGGCTATGGCACCCTGACGATGATCGCTGCTCAGGTTGGCCTCAAGCTGTGGCTGCGCGCATTCCCGCTCGGCCGGCGGTCACTCGATGCGCCACAACTGCGCCTGTTCGAGAAATTGCGGTCCAGGTCGGCCGATTCGCTGCATTGGCAGACCGAGGTTCCGATACCCATTCCGGGCGATCTCCGGGCCGCGGACTTGACCACGCGATTCGGGACCACGCTGGCTCAGGTCGAGCTGATCACGCGGCTGATCGACTTTCAGGCCCAGTCACGGGCCGCTCGGCTGAAGAAGCGGGACCTTTCAGCCGGTCGCCTTTTTCTCGTCGTCAGCGGCAGCCATTCGAATCGGCGCGCCCTGGCCGAGGCGGAGGCGTCCGCCCTCGCGTCGTTTCCGCTCCGTACCCGCGAGGTGCTCGAGGCGTTGAGCGCTGGTCGCGACCCTGGAGCCGACGGCATCGTGCTGCTCTAGCAAGCACGAGGCCCGACCGATCGTGGCCGGGCCTCGTCATGGACGGTCGAAAGAGATCTAGGCGGGTTGTGGCGCGGGGCCCCGACGCCGCTTCGGCGACTTCTCGGCGGGCTGCTCGCCCTCCTCGTCAGCGGGCTGCTCCGTCCCCTCGGCCGCGGGCCGGCGTGACGGTCCGGAATCACGCGGCGGCAGAATGCCTTCGAACAGCGACTCGAACTCGTCGTGCTCGATGGTCTCCTTCTCGATCAGCAGCGCGGCGAGCTTGTCGAGCACCTCGCGGTGCGCGGAGAGCACCTCGCGAGCGCGGATGTAGGCACGGTCGATGATCTCGCGCACCTCCGCATCGATCTTGGCGGCCACCTCGTCGGAGTAGTTGCGCTGCTCGCTGATCTCGCGGCCCAGGAAGATCATCTCCTCCTTCTTGCCGAAGGTCAGCGGGCCGAGCTTCTCGCTCATCCCGTACTGGGTGACCATGGCGCGTGCCAGGTTGGTGGCCTTCTCGATGTCGTTGGAGGCACCGGTGGTCGTATCACCGAAGACCATCTGCTCGGAGACATTGCCGCCGAGCATGCCCGCGATCTTGTCCTCGAACTCCGTCTTGGAGTGGAGGTATCGGTCCTCCTGGGGGAGGCTCATGGTGTAGCCCAGCGCCATGCCCCGCGACACGATGGTCACCTTGGTGACCGGGTCGCACTTGGGCAGGACCCGCTGGACCACCGCGTGACCACCCTCGTGGTAGGCGATGATCTCCTTCTCCTCCTCGGTGATGATCCGGCTGCGGCGCTCCGGGCCTGCGATCACGCGGTCGATGGCCTCGTTGAACTCATCGGCCCCAATGGACTTCTTGTTGCGTCGCGCGGCCAGGATGGCCGCCTCGTTGACCAGGTTGGCCAGATCCGCGCCCGAGAAGCCCGGGGAGCGGCGCGCCAGGGCCTCGATATCCACCGTCTTGTCAAGGGGCTTGCCCTTGATGTGGACGTTGAGGATCTCCTTGCGCCCCTTGATGTCCGGCCGGTCCAGCACGACCTGGCGGTCAAAGCGACCCGGTCGCAGGAGGGCGGGGTCAAGGACATCGGGCCGGTTGGTGGCGGCCACCACGATCACGTTCGTGTTCGTGTCGAAGCCGTCCATCTCGACCAGGATCTGGTTCAGGGTCTGCTCGCGCTCGTCGTGCGAGCCGCCCAGTCCGGCGCCACGCTGGCGGCCGACCGCGTCGATCTCGTCCACGAACACGATGCACGGCGAGTTGCGCTTCGCCTGCTCGAACAGGTCGCGCACGCGGCTGGCGCCGACGCCAACGAACATCTCCACGAACTCCGAACCGGAGATCGAGAAGAAGGGGACGCCCGCCTCGCCGGCCACGGCACGGGCCAGCAGCGTCTTGCCGGTGCCTGGAGGGCCGACCAGCAGCACGCCGCGCGGTATGCGCGCGCCAAGGGAGTTGAACTTCTCGGGATACTTGAGGAACTCGACCACCTCGGTGAGCTCCTGCTTGGCCTCGTCGACGCCGGCGACGTCGTTGAACGTCACGACCGTCTTGTTGCCCAGGAACATGCGCGCCCGGCTCTTGCCGAAGCTCATGGCCTGGTTATTGGTGCCCTGCGCCTGGCGCATCATGATGAAGATGAAGACGCCGATGAGCAGGACCGGCAGCAGGGCGGTGATCAGCAGCGTGATGATGCTGCCGGCCGCACTTGGCTCCACCGGGTTGAACTTCAGGGCCGCCCCGCAATCCGCCGGGTTGGTGATCCTGGCGGCTGCGCAGAGCTGATCGAGCACCGAAGTGCCCTCGGAGCCTGCCGGCGCTATCGCCGTCTGCGGCTCCGTGTCCTTGAACTTGATCGTCAGGCGATCACCGTCCTGGGTGATCCCCTCGATATTCGCGAGCTTCGCAGGCACCGAGACGTCGGACAGGAGCTGCGAGTAGGTGTATGGCTTGTTGCTACTGTCGCCCAGCATGTACGTCCAGAGCAGCGCGAGCCCGAAGACGGCAAGGACGACGAGCAGGACGCTGTTGCGAACGAGTCGGCTGCTCAAGATAGGTCTCTTCTAGCCTCCGTGAGGGATCGGCGACAATCCGCCCGGCAGAGTGCCACCTGGCTGCACGAGTGCAGGTGCGGGAAGTATAGGGTCGGTGCTGGTAGCCCACCAATCAGGCCTATGGGGCCATCCGGATGCAGGACCGATGCCACAGGGGCATCTCCTGTTATCAATACGCGGCGGGACACCGCGCGGATCAGCCGTTCGGAGGCCGCAGGACGATGACGCGCTCGCTGACCGATGCCTCCCGCCCGGCGCCGAGCTCGATTGTCAAGCCGCCACGCGGCCCCTCGGCGGCGTCCAGCAGCGCCTCGATCCGCTCCGCGCTCGGCGCGGGGTCGCCGATGGCCAGCCGCAGCACGCGCCGACCGATTGCACGCATCGGCGGCTGATGCCAGTCGATGCCGTCGGCGGTCCGTCGCCGTGCAAGCTCCCCGGCGGCAAACCCGTCCAGCGCCTCATCGTCGTCGGCCGCCAGCCCGCCCAGGCGCACGAGCGCGTCCACGGTTCGCGGATTGACCCGCTCCAGCGCTGGGAGCACCTCCGCGCGAACGCGATTGCGATCCGCGGCCGCTGGGTCGGCATTGGTCGGGTCCTCAAGGAATTCGATCCCGGCGGAATCCAGCGCGGCCCTGAGCGTCGCGCGCGGCTCCCCGAGCAATGGGCGGATCACCCGCCCTCTTCTAGCCGGGATGCCGCGCAGGCCACGCAGGCCGCTGCCGCGCACGATGCGCAGCAGGATCGTCTCAGCCACGTCATCGGCGGTGTGGGCGGTGACGATCAGGACACCCGGACCGAGTTCCTCGGCGACGCGCTCCAGGAAGCGGTAGCGAGCCTGCCGCCCGGCATCCTCCAGGGACCGGCCCTCGGTGCGTGCCAATGCAGCAACATCCACCCGCTCCGAACGGAACGGGATGCCAAGGGATCCGGCGACGTGGCCGACATGGGACGCATCGGCCTCTGAGGATTCGCGCAGCGCATGGTCCAGGTGCGCAATGGTCAGCCGCCAGCCGCGGGTACGGGATTGGACCAGTTGATAGGCGCCGTGCAGCAGCGCGGTGGAATCAGGGCCGCCGGACACCGCCAGCACCAGCTGCGCGTCGTGCGGCACGGCCAATCCATCGGCCCCGCGCAGGACGGCGTCAGCCAGGGCCGAGGTTGGATCCGGAGGCTTGGTAGCGGAGGGCGGATTCGAACCACCGGCCAAGGGCTTATGAGTCCCCTGCTCTACCACTGAGCTACTCCGCCACGAACGTGCCCGAGGATACC
>DATAOD010000001.1:0-3658 GCA_036265975.1 Candidatus Limnocylindria bacterium | reverse complement strand
GGTCATGCGCAGCGTGGGCGCGTCCACGTCCAGGCGGGGAAGGGGACGTGGGTCGGCGGGGTCGGTGATGGTGTCGCCAATCGTCACTTCCGGCAGGCCCGCCACCGACACGATGTCGCCAGCGGACGCCTGGGTGATGTCCACCCGATCGATGCCGTGTGCGGTCTGCAGGGAGGTGACCGTGCCAGCCAGGGTCACCGTCCGCCCGGGCTGGATGTCGCCGGCGGCGTCATCGGCCTCTTCGCGGACGACGCTGACGCGCTGGCCGATGCGGATGCTCCCGTTGCGGATGCGTCCGACTGCCATGCGGCCGACGTAGTCGTTGGCGGTCAGGTTGGTGACCAACAGCTGCAGTGGATGCCCTTCTTCGTGCTCCGGCGGCGGGGTGACGTTCACCAGCAGGTCCAGCAGGGGAGTGAGGTCGGTCCCGGGTGCGGCCAGGTCGCGCGTGGCGGTGCCGGCCTTGGCGTTGGTGTAGACCACCGGGAACTCGATCTGGTGCTCATCGGCCCCAAGGTCGATGAACAGCTCGTAGACCTCGTCCAGCACCTCCTTGGGCCGGGCATCCGAGCGGTCGATCTTGTTGAGCGCCACGATCACCGGCAGGTGGCGCTGCATGGCCTTCTGCAGGACGTAGCGGGTCTGGGGCAGGGGGCCTTCGGAGGCGTCCACCAGCAGCAGCACCGCGTCGACCATGAGCAGGCCGCGCTCCACCTCGCCGCCGAAGTCGGCGTGGCCCGGAGTGTCGACGATGTTCAGGCGCACGCCCCGGTAGTCCACGGTGGTCTGCTTGGCCAGGATGGTGATGCCCTTCTCGCGCTCCAGGTCGCCGGAGTCCAGGACCCGGTCCACCAGCGTCTCGTTGGAGCGGAAGGTCCCCGTCTGGCGCAGCAGCTGATCGACCAGGGTGGTCTTGCCGTGGTCGACGTGCGCGATGATCGCCAGGTTGCGCAGGTCGCTGCGCACGGCGAGATCAGGGGTGCGGGTGCTGGCCATGGGCGGCCAATGCTACCGGAGCGCGCGTTTCGCGCCCCGGCAGCAGGTCAGCAAGCGCCGAGATCAGGCCTCCGGGCTACCGGACAACGACACGAACAGGATCAGCGCGATGATCAGGACCACGCCCACCCATTCAACGCGGCTGGTCGGATCATCGGTGTCGCTGGATCCCACGAGACGCGTGGCGCTGCGCGCCAGGTCGGCTGCCAGCCAGAAGGCGATGACTGCTCCCACCGGATGGAACGCCGCGGCATAGGGAAGATCCGCGCGTATGGCGGCCAGGATGGGCACGAAGAAGATGACGACCGCCAGGCCGATGGCCTCGATGATGCGCCACCGTCCCGCCCTCGCCAGGGCCGCAGCCAGCAGGACTGGCAATGGCGACAGGTGCAGGATCCAACCGAAGTTCCGATGCAGCTCCAGGTTGTCCTCACCCACGAACAGGCCCAGGCCGATGAGGAACACCTGCACCAGGATGGCGGCCACGAATGCCCAGGCCAGGGCCGCATACACGATGCGTGCGCCACGTATCACCGGGAAACCCTCCAACCCTCCGAATTCCCCCCTGAGCGCGCTCATCATCGGTCACGACGCAATACCTTCCGAAATTGGGACGTGACGTATCCTCCAGCGGCATGGCTGAGCTGACGCGTGCCCAGGCTGCCGGCAAGGCCGGCGCGGAGCCTCAATTCGTCGATCGGCTGATCGAGCTGCGGATCCTGGTGCCGGACGAGCAGGATCGGCTGACCATCAGCGACGTACGCCGCATCCAGATGGCCCGCACGTTGGAGGGCTCCGGCATCGGCCTGGAAGCCATTGCGGCGGGGCTGGAGAGCGGCCGATTGTCGCTGCGATTCATGGACACGCCCGCTTACCAGCGCTTTGCCACCCTCAGCGAGGAGACCTTCAGCCAGGTCAGCGCCCGAACCGGCGTGCCTCTGGAGCTGCTGACGATCGCGCGAGAGGCGACCGGTGGCGCCATGCCAGAGCCGGAGGATCGGGTGCGGGAGGACGAGCTGGTGATCGTCCCGTACCTGCGAGCGCTGCTGGATTCCGGCATCACGCCGCGTTCCGTGGAGCGCCAGCTCCGCGTCCTGGGCGACGGCATGCGGCGCCTGGCCGAGACGCAGGGCGATGCCTGGCGCACCGACCTGATGGAACCCTTGCTGAGGCGCGGCGCGACGGTCAGGGACATCGAGGAGGCCTCCGTCGCCACCGGCACCGAGGATGTCGAGGAGGCCGCGGATCCAGCCATCCTGGCGGTCTGGCACGCCAACCAGGCGCAGGCATGGGGCGCCAACATCATCACCGGCTTCGAGACCATCCTGGCCGATGCCGGCCTGCTCACCATGCCGAGCAGCCCACCCGCGATCTGCTTCCTGGACATCACCGGGTACACGCGGTTGACCCAGGAGCATGGCGATGAGGCTGCCGCCGATCTCGCCGCTTCCCTGAACCGCCTGGTGACGCGCACGTCACGTGATCGTGGCGGCCGGCCGGTGAAGTGGCTGGGCGACGGCGTCATGGTCCATTTTCGCGAGCCCGGTCGCGGCGTCCTCGCCGCGCTGGAGATGGTCGCGGGGGTCGATGAGGTGGGGCTTCCCCCGGCGCACGTGGGCCTGCACGCCGGCCCCGTCCTGTTCCAGGAGGGCGACTACTTCGGACGGACGGTGAACATCGCGTCGCGCATCGCCGAGTACGCGCGGCCCGGCGAGGTCCTCGTCACTCGCGAGGTCGTGCAGGAATCGGCGGGCTCTGGCTGCCGCTTCACGGAGATCGGTCCGGTGGAGCTGAAGGGCGTCCAGGGCGCTGTCGAGCTGCACGCCGCGCACATGGGCAGCTGACCCGGCGGTCCGGGTTCAGTCATTCAACACGGAGGCTGTCGACCTCGAGGTATCGGCTCGGCTGCAGCGCAGCCAGGCATCCTGGACGACTGACCCGCGAGGCCAGCGTCATGTGACGCCGGCGTTGTGCTTGCCCGGCGGCGTACGCTCCGTCGAGAGCCGCATCCAGCGGCAAGGAGGACGGCATGGGTGCACCGGATTTCAACACTGACGATCTGCTGGAGCAGGCCAAGGGCAACCAGACCGCGCTGTGGTACCTGGCCGCTCGTCGGGCTCGCGAGCAGGAGGGATCCGTCGAGGGCTGGGCGTCCTACGTTGGCGAGGATTTCGCACCGAGCTGGGACGGGATGGGAGACCACGCCTCTGCGCTGGACATTGCCACGCAGGCGGCGATGAACATGGCTACGACAGCGGACATGCGCGTGCTTGACGTGAGTGGTAGCCAGGCGCGCGCCGTCGTGGTGGTCGAGGGTCCTGAGCAGGAGTGGATCGACCAGATGAAGGCGAATCTCGAAGACCTGGACCGCGTCAACGAGGTCATCTTCCTGGCGATCGCGAAGCGCCGCGGGCTCACGTACACCCAGGAGCGCGACGGCCAGACGGTGCGGATGACCGTCGCGAGGTAGCGCTCGGTCACTCCCGGCTCGTGTCAGACGTTTGCCCCAGCCTGCAGCCCTGAGACGAGGAACTGTTCGGATGATCGGAACACTTATGCCCAGGCCGATGGATCGGCCACCAGGTCCCGTGCGCCTGTTCGGCCGCCTTTTCGTGGGGGAGATGCTGCGCGACCCTGCGGGCGCGTCGCATCGCCAGCCCGT